>JALVPX010000228.1 GCA_027031565.1 Deltaproteobacteria bacterium
TCAGTATCCGTCCAGGAAGTCGCCTTCGCCACCGGTGTTCCTCCTGATATCTACGGATTTCACCCCTACACCAGGAATTCCACTTCCCTCTCCGGTACTCAAGCCCTGCAGTTTCAGATGCACTTCCACGGTTGAGCCGTGGGCTTTCACATCTGACTTACAGGGCCGCCTACACCCGCTTTACGCCCAGTGATTCCGAACAACGCTCGCACCCTCCGTATTACCGCGGCTGCTGGCACGGAGTTAGCCGGTGCTTCCTCAAGAGGTACCGTCAGTCTTGCCGGGTATTATTCCAGCAAGAGTTTCTTCCCTCTTGACAGGGCTTTACGACCCGAAGGCCTTCTTCACCCACGCGGCGTCGCTGGATCAGGGTTTCCCCCATTGTCCAATATTCCTCACTGCTGCCTCCCGTAGGAGTCTGGCCCGTGTTCCAGTGCCAGTGTGGCTGATCATCCTCTCAGACCAGCTACCCATCGTCGCCTTGGTGAGCCGTTACCTCACCAACTAGCTAATGGGACGCAGGCCCATCTCCAGGCAGTAGCTTCCATGGAGAGGCCACCTTTGATCCCGCGGATTGCTCCGTGGGATGTTATCCGGTATTAGCTCGCCTTTCGGCGAGTTATCCCAGACCTGAAGGTAGGTTGCCTACGCGTTACTCACCCGTGCGCCACTTTACTCTCATACCCGAAGGTATGATTTCTCGTGCGACTTGCATGTGTTAGGCACGCCGCCAGCGTTCGTTCTGAGCCAGGATCAAACCCTCCAGTTAAAACTGGAGCCGCTGCTTGTCTCGTTGAAGACAGCGGCAGCATTGCTTGATTTTGGTTGTTATGCCTACCTGTCAGACGCTATTCAGTTTTCAAAGATCAACTTTTAGACGAAAAAGTGCATTTTTAAACTAACTGCACCAGCTTTGTTTGTCAAGGAGGTTTTCCCCTTTTTTTTCGCCTATGATTTTTTAAAAGATCCAAGCAAGGGAATGTAAAAATAAAGACAAATTCTTCCTTGTCAAGAACATTTTCAATTTTTTGAGAGCTGCCTGCCGGCCAGGCCATCATGCCCCTGCCAGCCTGAAGGCTTGGTCTATATAGCTGGCTTCAAACAAAAATGCAACAAGAAAAATGGGCCTAGTCCAGTTTTTTCTTGAAGCTGCACTTTTTATTCAAACATTTCAAAAGCTTACCCTCACTTCTTGTGTTCTTTTCAACCAGAATGGGGTAGCCGCAGTCAGGGCATTCATGGGCCACGGGCCTGTCCCAGGTAGCAAACTTGCATTCAGGATATCGGCTGCAGCTGTAAAAAACTTTACCACGTCTGGACGTGCGTTCGAGCAGCTCCCCGCTGCAACCCTTTTCCGGGCACTTGACGCCGGTAGAAATGGGCTGGGCGTTCTTACACTCAGGGTACCCGGTACAGGCCAGAAACTTGCCATACCTGCCCCTCTTGACCACCATGGGGCGCCCGCATTTTTCACACGTGCCTGCTACTTCGTCTGAGTGCTGCACGATTTCTATTTCCCCGCGTTCATTTCTTGTAAAGTCCTTTATGTTCCTGCACTCAGGGTATGCAGAACAGGCAAGAAACTCGCCGTTTCTGCCATATTTTATAACCATGGGGCTTCCGCACTTGTCACACTTTATGTCTGTTTCAACACCTGTGGCCTTGACAGGTTCCATCTTGGCCCTGGCCTGGACCAGGCGCTCCTTGAACGGCCCATAGAAATTCTTGAGCACCTCCACCCATGAGACGGTCCCCTCTTCCACCTCGTCAAGTTCTTTTTCCATGGCTGCAGTAAAGCTGGTATCCAGGATTTCCGGGAAGTGGGCCACGAGAAGATCCGTAATCAACATCCCCAATTCCGTGGGAACGAAACGCTTGTTTTCAAGCCTGACATATTCTTTATCCTGGATGGTTGACAAGATTGCTGCATAGGTGCTCGGGCGGCCTATTCCCTTTTCTTCCAGGGCCTTTATCAGGCTTGCCTCAGAATATCTCGGCGGAGGCTGTGTGAAGTGCTGTTTCGGTTCGAGCTTGATCAGCTCCAGCTTCTCGCCCTTTTCCACCTGGGGCAGGACCTTGTCTCCACCCCCGCCCTTTTTATCCTTTGCCTCCTGGTACAAGACCATGAAACCGGGGAATCTTACTATGGTGCCAGTGGCCCGCAGAAGGTATTGACCCGCCTCAATGTCAATCCTGGTCTGGTCGAGCAGTGCAGGGCTCATCTGGGAGGCCAGAAACCTCTTCCATATCAGGTCGTACAGTGCCAGTGCATCCTTTTCCAGAAAGGACTTCAGCATTTCAGGAGAACGTGCAGCAGAGGTGGGCCTTATGGCCTCATGGGCGTCCTGAGCCAGCTTTCCTTTCTTGAAATGCCTTGAAGTAGCAGGCACGTAATCCTTGCCGAATTGGGCACCAATGTAATCGCGTGCCTCTTTTACGGCCTCCTGGGAGACACGGGTGCTGTCTGTTCTCATGTAGGTGATGAGGCCTACCGGCCCCTCCTTGCCCAGTTCGACACCTTCATAGAGGCGCTGGGCGAGCATCATGGTCTTTTTGGCGGAAAAACCCAGTTTCCGGGCTGCATCCTGCTGCAAGGTACTGGTTATAAAAGGGGCCGGGGCATTTTTTTTCCGGGTCCTTTTCTGTACATCCTTGACCACGAATTCCAGGCCCTTGAGTTCGTTTGTGATCTGTTCCGCCTTGTCTCCGTTGGGAATCTTTGCCTTCTTGCCCCTGACCTTAATCAGTTGAGCCTCAAACTGCGGGGGAAGGGCTGCCTGGAGAAGGGCCGTGATAGTCCAATATTCTTCTGGGACAAAGGCACGGATCTCCTTCTCCCTGTCACATATCATCCGGACTGCCACGGACTGGACCCGTCCAGCAGAAAGGCCTCTTTTCACCTTTTCCCAAAGAAGCGGCGAAATCTGGTAGCCCACCAGCCTGTCAAGAATACGCCTTGCCTGCTGGGACTCGAATCGATTTTTGTCCAGTTCACCTGGATGTGCCATTGCCTCTTTGATGGCCCGTTCCGTGAGTTCGTGAAAAAGGACCCTGTGAAAACGGCGTTTTTTCCTCCTGCCGTTCTTTAGTTCTTCAGCTATATGCCAGGCAATGGCCTCACCTTCACGGTCAGGGTCTGTGGCAAGATAGATATCTTCTGCCTTCGATGCCGCGGATTTAAGCTCCTTTATGATCTTGCCCTTTCCCCGGATCACCTCATATTCAGGCTCAAAATCCCTTTCTACGTTCACGCCGATGCGCCGGGGCGGCAGATCCTTCACGTGCCCAACCGAGGCCTTTATTTCATATTTGTTGCCAAGATATTTTTTGAGAGTCCGCGTCTTGGTGGGGGACTCAACTATAACCAATCCCTTCTTCATATAAACATTCTCACCTTCGCTTATAATTCTGCCCTGGCAGGGACTGAATCAGGTCTTTTAGCTCCATTTTAAGCAAAAGTCCACTGGCAGTATGTGCTTCCAGTCCTGCTGCCTGTGCTATTTCATTTAAATGTTGGGGATAAGGCCCCAGGATTTCAAGCACCTTTTCCTCTTCGGGGCTCAGTTCAAGATCCTGGTCCGCCTTTTCGGCAGGGTTCATGTTGGAGCTTTCCAGTCCCTGGCTGCCGATCTCTCCCAATATATCTTCGGCACTAGTCACAAGCCTGGCCCCATTTTTTATGAGCCAGTGCGTACCATCACTGCGGTTGGAAAAGATGCTGCCTGGCACGGCCCCCACCTCCCTGCCCTGCTCGAGCGCCAGGGCGGCAGTCACCAGAGACCCGCTTTTCATGGTACCCTCCACCACCACAACTGCCAGGCAAAGGCCGCTTATTATACGGTTTCTCACAGGGAAATTGCCGGGTTCAGGGGGCATTCCAAGCGGGAACTCGGAAATAACGGCACCATTTTCAGCAATGGATCTGGCAAGGCTCAGATTCTGGCGGGGATAACCATAATCAAGTCCGCAGCCCTTTACGGCAATGGTCTTGCCCCCATGTTCGATGGCACCCCTGTGGGCCTCGGAATCGATTCCAAGGGCAAGGCCAGACACCACCGCAAAGCCGTTTGCGACAAGCCCTGCCGCTATGTGACGTGAAGCGTCCTTGCCGTATCCGGTGGCTGCCCTTGAACCCACTATTCCGATACAAGGGCCATGCAGGCAATAAAGCTCCCCTGTTCCATACAACAGCAAGGGAAGATCTTCTATTTCACGCAGCAGCCGCGGATATTCATCATCCTCGATTGTGACGATCCATGCGTCCGGGCGTTCCAGGAACTCCCTATGCATATCAAGGCGCCTTTGATCCGGCCCGTTCCTCAGTGCCTCAAGGGCAGATGGACGCAGCCATTCACAGCGCTCCTTCAATGAATCGATATTTTCCCAGACCGCCTCGGCTGATCCAAATTCGTTTACCAATTTAGAAATGGTCTTTCGGCCCACCCCCGGAAGAAGATCAAGGGCCACCCATGCCTCTGTTCCGCTTAATGCCATGTCCAAGATAAGGCCTCAAACCGGCAGGGCCATTTCGATAAATGCCCCGCCCCCGGGCCTGTTGCCTATTTTCAAGTCTCCGCCGTGGCGGTTCACTATTTCCCAGCTAATGGCCAGGCCAAGACCAATACCATCCGGTTTGGTTGTGTAAAAGGGTTTAAACGCAAACTTGGCGGCTTCTTCGTCAAAGCCCGGACCGTTGTCCTCAACACGTACCACCGCCTTCTGCCTCACACCGTCATGATTCAAGAAGCTCTTTACCAGCACCGCCCCGCCCGCAACCGAGACGTCCACTCCATTCTTAACCAGATTCCAAATAACCTGTTCGATCTTTTCACTGTCAATCATTAATGGAGGCATGCCAGTAGCAAGTTCAAGGCCTATCCTGACATTCTTTTTACGGGCCTCCTGGGAAGCCAGATCAACCACCCTTTCGATTATCTTGTTCAGATCCGCCTGTTTTTTACTGAGCTCTTTGCGTTTCTTGCCCAGGAACCTAGTAGTGATGCGGTGAAGCCTGTCGCATTCTTCCACTACCTTCCTGGCCCTTTTTTGCTCTTCAGGAAAATCTTCAAGCTGCATCACCAGCATCTGGGCCGCCATTTTCAGGCTGGTAAGCGGGTTCCTGATCTCGTGGGCCAGGCCGGATGCCAGCGCACCCGCCGTGATTTCCCTTTCGTTCTCCTGCAACCTCTGTTTGTAGGCCTGGAGTTCAGACACCAGGGCATTCAAATTTTTTGCGACCTTCCGCACCTCAGGGGGTCCCCCCTCGTGTACACTGATATTCCATTGTCCCTGCCGCGCCTTTTCTACTGCCTCGCCAAGTTTGCCCAAAGATTCCGTAACCCATTTGGTGACCTGGAAACTGAATATCCACAGAAAAAGCAGGCAGCTGAATGCCGTAAGGCCCACCTGCCAGGCAAACTGCTTGATATATTTGTTCCGTTTGCTGGTGCTGACCAGCAGAGACAATATCACCGATTTCTTGGCTGCAAGGTTGAGCACCTGGAAATAGTGCATATAGGCCCCGGCCCCTTCCTTGTCATATTCCATAATTGCATGGCCTGTTTTCAACAAGGAATGCAAGAAGGCCTGGGGAAGCCTGGCAGCATGGGGAATGGATGAAGCAGCGGGGAGTGTGCTTCCTGTGAGTTCACCGTGATAATCATAAATGAGCACATCGGAACCTGTTATCTTCATCAAATATTTCAGGTTCGATGCTGTTAGCAGATCTGGGTTGTCCGCCACCACCTTGGCAACATGGGCAAGATGAGTTGCAGTGTCCTTCTGCCAAAGCTTGTCCACGTAATGGGTAGCTGACCATGCCAAGTAGGCGATGACACACACCGTGACCACTGCTATGGGAAAAAAGATCCTTTTGAACATACTTCAACTATATGGATTCATGCTGTTCAATGTCAATTTTTTCATTTATTTGCCACTACCCAAGAGGCAGAGTATGTTTTGCCCAGCAATAGGTTAAACGGTTATAGGGCAAAAATTGGAAGATCTTTTTGTACTTTTCGAAAAATTTCTTAGGGCAGAAAGGGGTTACTCTCCAAATACGCTTGAGGCTTACCTGCGTGACGTCAAGAGCTTTTCCGCTTATACAGGGCTTCCCAGCAGCCGCATGGGCCAAGCCTCCAAGTCCCAGGTCAGGAAATGGCTAGCCCACTGCCAGAAGGCTGGGGCAAAGCGCTCCACACTTAACAGAAAGCTCGCCTCCTTGCGCACATTTTTCAAGTTTTTGATCCGTGAAGGATTGGCAGAGTTGAACCCTGCTGCCGGGATCAAGACCGCAGGCCTGGACAAAAGCCTTCCTTCCTATCTGAGCGTGGATCAGGCATTTTCACTCCTTGGAAATAGTGGGGAAGGTTTTAAAGAGGTGCGAGACAGGGCGATCCTGGAACTGCTTTACAGCGCTGGTCTGCGCGTAGGAGAACTTACGGGCTTGGACCTCGAACAGGTTGATTTTGATCCGGAAATGGTGAAGGTGAAGGGCAAGGGAAACAAGGAGCGCATTGTGCCCTTTGGAACCGAAGCCAGGAAGGCCTTGTTGTCATACCTGCCTTACAGGGAACAGGTGCTTGAAAAAAGGGGGGCAAGGGATGAGCCCGCACTCTTTGTAAACAGGCTGGGCAGCCGCCTCAGCGCCAGGAGCGTACAAAGAATGGTGGCAAAACAGGCCATCAAGGCTGGCATCGTCAAAAAGGTCACGCCTCACACCCTGCGTCATGCAATGGCAAGCCACATGCTTGAATCAGGGGCGGATTTGAAGACCATCCAGGATATCCTGGGCCATGCGAGCCTCTCAACCACCCAAATATATACGCACCTGGACATGACCGGGCTTTCAGCCATTTATGACAAGGCCCATCCAAGGGCACGGAAAAAGGGAACATGAAACAATAAGGCTGTAAGACAGAGGAGCATATGGAGAACAGCGGGACATTATTCAAAGGAACAACGGTAATAGCGGTACGAAACCAGAAAAAGGTTGTCCTGGCCGGGGATGGACAGGTAACCATGGGCAATACCGTTTTGAAACACAAGGCCAGGAAGGTGAGAAGGCTCTCGGATGGAAAGGTCCTGGCTGGATTTGCAGGAGCAACCGCAGACGCCTTCACCCTGTTTGAAAAACTGGAAGACAAGCTCAGGGAATACAAGGGAAATCTCATAAGGGCAGCGGTTGAACTGGCAAAGGAGTGGCGTACAGACAAGATATTGCGGCGCCTGGATGCCTTGTTGATAGCAGCAGACAAGGAACACTCACTGCTAATATCAGGTTCGGGTGATGTCATAGAGCCTGACGACGGCGTCATTGCCATCGGATCCGGAGGGCCCTATGCCCTGTCCGCGGCCAGGGCATTGATCTCCCACAGCGGGCTCCAACCTGAAGAAATAGCCGAAAACGCCTTGAAAATAGCCGCCTCAGTGTGCATATACACCAATGAATCCATAGTGGTAGAGACCTTGGAATTCCAGGAGGAATAAAAGTAAGGTGGAAACACATTTCAAACCCTTGACACCAAGGGAAATAGTAGCAGAACTTGATAAGTATATCATCGGACAAGATCAGGCCAAGCGCTCGGTGGCCATTGCCTTGAGGAACAGGTGGCGCAGGCAGCAGGTCCCTGAAGAACTGAGGGATGAAATTGCACCAAAGAACATAATCATGATTGGCCCAACCGGCGTAGGCAAGACCGAGATTGCAAGAAGGCTTGCAAAACTGGCCCGCTCTCCTTTCCTCAAGATCGAGGCCAGCAAGTTCACCGAGGTCGGCTATGTGGGCCGGGACGTGGAATCCATGATCAGGGATCTCACCCACCTCGCAGTAGACATGGTCAAGTCCGAGGAAAAGGCGAAAATAGAGGCCCTTGCCGAAAAGCAAGCTGAAGAAAAGCTCCTTGACCTGCTCCTTCCACGGGTACCCGGCCAGCAGGCCGAAGAGACGTCAACCAGGGAGCGGTTCAGGGAGATGCTCAGGGATGGAAAACTCGAAGACAAGATGGTGGAACTCGAAGTAAGCACCCGGCCGCCTCAGCCCATGGTGGAGATCTTTGCAGCCACCGGCATGGAAGATATGCAGAGCAACCTTCAGGAAATGCTCTCGAACATCTTCCCATCCAAAAGAAAACGCCGCCAGGTGAAGGTGTCTGAGGCCCGAACCATACTCCAACAGGAAGCAGCGGCAAAGCTCATAGACATGGACAAGGTGGTAAAGATGGCCATAACCAGGGTGGAGCAGTCCGGGATCATATTCCTGGACGAAATCGACAAGGTGGCATCAAAGTCGAGCGGCGGTGCAGGGCCTGACGTATCCAGGGAAGGCGTGCAAAGGGACCTCCTGCCCATAGTGGAAGGTACATCAGTACATACCAAATATGGAATCGTACGCACGGACCACATATTATTCATAGCCAGCGGTGCCTTTCATGTTGCCAAGCCTTCCGACCTGCTTCCCGAGCTCCAGGGCCGTTTTCCGATCAGGGTGGAACTCAACGCCCTTACGCAAAAGGACTTTGTCCGCATACTTACCGAGCCCGACAATGCCCTTGTTACACAATACAAGGCGCTTCTGGCCACAGAGTCCATTGAATTGATCTTCGAGGATGAGGCCATTGAGGAGATCGCCCGCATGGCCTACGAGGTGAATGAGAGGACAGAAAATATCGGTGCCCGCCGCCTCCATACGGTCATGGAGAAGCTGGTCGAGGAAATCTCCTTCGAGGCACCTGATATAGCGCCTCAGACCATAAGGGTCACTGCGGATTACGTAAAGGAACGCTTGAGCGAAATCATGAAGGATGAAGACCTGAGCAGATTCATCCTCTAGGCAAGGGGTATGCAAATGATAGACGGCAGGGAAAGGGCAAAGATCCTCATAGAGGCGCTTCCCTATATCAGGGAATTCTCCGGAAAGACCGTGGTCATAAAATATGGCGGCCATGCCATGGTGGATGAGCATCTGAAGGAAAAATTCGTGCTGGACATCATCCTGATGAAATATGTGGGAATCCAGCCAGTGATAGTACATGGCGGCGGGCCGCAGATAAGCCGCATCATGGGCCGGATGGGCATAGAACCCACCTTTGTGGAAGGTCAAAGGGTCACGGATGACGAGACCATGAGCGTGGTTGAAATGGTGCTCGTGGGCACGGTGAACAAGGAAATAGTCGGCTTGATAAACAAGAACGGGGGCCGGGCAGTAGGGCTTTCAGGAAGGGATGGTGATCTCATACAGGCCTGCCAGATGAAGATATACAAATATACTGGCGAGGCAAGGCCGCCTGAAATAATAGATATCGGCCGCGTGGGCAAGGTTGACAAGGTCAATACCAAGGTGTTGAAGGCCCTCCAGGCGGCTGACTTCATACCCGTGATAGCGCCGGTGGGGGTGGGCCCGCAGGGGCAGGCCTACAACATAAACGCCGACCTCGTGGCCGGGGCCGTAGCTGGAGAACTCTCAGCTGAGAAATTGATCCTTTTGACAGATGTGGCAGGGGTCATGGTGGAAAAAGATGGAGAATCCGAGCTGATCCATTCAATGAGCGCCCCTGAGGTCAAGACGCTCATCGATCAGGGCATTGCTACTGGCGGGATGATCCCCAAGCTGAAGGCCTGCCTCAAGGCCCTGGAAAGGGGCGTAAAAAAGGCCCACATAATAGACGGCAGAAAGGAGCATGCCATACTCCTCGAGCTGTTCACCAACGCCGGTGTT
>JALVPX010000229.1:0-845 GCA_027031565.1 Deltaproteobacteria bacterium
CGCACGGCGGACCTTTAAAAATGGTGAAGGAGACACACCAGCCGCCCCATTAACGGGCGGTTATTAAAACAGTTCTGTCTTTCAAGGAAATGCCTTAGGCTACTTCCAAAAATTGTCTTTTTGCCACGCTGGGGCGTGGCTGCGTTGCACTCAAAAAATAATCCTCGAAATATCAACAAGATGTCTGCGGTTATTTTTTCGCGCGCCTTGCCCTTGAACAAAAATCTAAAAGGGGTAGCCGGATGCCATTGAAACCGACCCTTTTCCAGTAAGGTGATCGCATCCTTCAGAGTTTTCGGAGACGGCTCGATGTTTGTCCCTTTAATGAGTTGAAAATCAGGGACCATGGGCTTACACTGGGAGTTGAAAGGTATTTATTTGTTGACGCCCTTTCCCATTTTTTTTACTTACTTTGAAAAGACTGATTTTATCCGGAGGAGAAAATGATCAAGGCAAGAGAGACTAGAGGCTTGTTGTTCGTGGCTATAGCGGCGCTGATGATTGTCGGCCTGTTTACAGGCTGTGCAAAAAAACCCGTTCCACCAGCCGAAGAAACGGCAGCAAAGGCTGCTGAAAAGGCAAAAAAGACCACTTCGTGTGACAAGGTTTACGAGTCTGCCCTTCGTGAATACATGGCTTCTGAGCCAGTAAAGGGTGAAGGTCTCGAGCAGGGAAAGATCACATATGGCGAAGAAATATCTGAGGGCCGCACCAGCGCCCCCTTGCTACCAGTATATTTTGATTTTGATAAATACAACATCAGGCCCGACATGACGGCCAGGATGGAAGCAAATGCCCGTTTTCTACTAGACCATCCCGGCGTGAAGATAGAGATCCAGGGCAAT
>JALVPX010000229.1:855-3235 GCA_027031565.1 Deltaproteobacteria bacterium
GTGGTGAGCTTTGGCGAGGAAAAGCCGCTTGACCCTGGTCACAACGAGATTGCCTGGGCAAAAAACCGCCGGGCAGATTTTGTGATTATAAAATAGGTCTCGCCTGTATTCAATTTGGATAGTAAAGGACCATAGCGTTTGTGCGCTGTGGTCTTTAATTTCTTTGGAGGTGAAGTTTTGTATATGAAGAAATGGATAAAAAATTGCCTTTTCCTGTCCTTGATCCTTGGACTCATGGTCCTGTTTGCCGCACCCCATGCAGTGCCGGCCGCTGCTGGAAAGATGGCCGTGATCAATATGCAGAAGGTCCTTAGGAATTGTGAAGCTGGCAAGAAGGCCATGGAGTCGCTGAACAAGAAGTTTGATACCCTTCAGGCAAAATTAAAGAGGAAACAAGAGCAACTTAAGGCCTTCAAGGCAGATCTCGAGAAAAAGGCGCCCCTTTTGAGCGAAGAGGCCAGGCTCGAAAAGGAGCGGGAGTATAAGCGCATGCTGCGTGAATTCAAGGGGCAGAGCGATGATGCCCAGTTTGAGATGCGTCAGCTTGAAACCAAGGTGATGGAACCCATCCTGAAAGATCTCGAATCCGTTGTAAACAAAATCGGCCAGGAAAAGGGCTATACCATAATTCTTGAAAAGAACATGCCAGGACTTTACTATTCTTCCCCTGCCATCGACATCACAGAAGATGTCATAAAGGAATATGACAAGCGCCGATAGGGAGATTTGTTCACCATGATGAGAATTGACGTAAACCAGCAGGAAAGCCTCACCGACGAACAAATTGGCCTGCTGCAGGAGATGCGCAGGAGATGTTCCAAACGCATCCTTCTTGCAACCACCCTTGCAAAGAGTGGACACCCTGGGGGATCGCTTTCATCCCTTGATACCCTGCTGGTTCTGTATTCCATCATGAATCACAGGCCTGGGGAGCCCGATTGGAGTGGAAGAGACCGGCTGATAGTCAGCATAGGCCACATTTCGCCTGGCGTTTACAGCACCCTGAGCGAATTTGGATACTTTCCGGAAGAAGACTTCCTTGAGGAGTTCCGCAGGGCCGGTTCGGCCTGGGCTGGCCATGTCGAGCGGGTTGTGCCTGGGGTGGAATGGAATACTGGCAATCTGGGCCAGGGGTTGTCCGCTGGCGTTGGTTTTGCCCTTGCAGCAGAGCGCCTGGGAAGGGAAAACAAGACCATCGTGTTGATGGGAGACGGGGAACAGCAAAAAGGCCAGGTGGCCGAGGCGAGGCGATTTTCCGCAAAATATGGCCTTTCCAATCTTATAGGCATCATAGACAGAAACCACCTTCAGATCGGGGGCGATACAGAGGAAGTGATGCCTGTCAGGGTACGGGACGAATATGCTGCTGCTGGCTGGAACGTGATATATGTACCCAACGGCCACGATTATCAGGCGATTTTCAAGGCCCTTCGCAGGGCATGGCTGCACCAGGATCTTGAGCCCTCCATGCCCACTGTGCTCGTTGTGCGAACTGTTATGGGAAAGGGCGTCTCTTTCATGGAGAACAAGGCCAAGTATCATGGTTCCCCCCTGCCGGAAGATGACTGCCGCAAGGCCCTTGAAGAGATCGGGTCGAGTGGAAGTGAGCTCGATGCCTGGAGGGCCAGGAGGGAAAAGAGGGTTTCTCCCAAGCCTGTAAAGGTGCCCGGGCTCAATGTACCATCCATTGACCAGGGAACCCCTATCTTGTACGGCACTGATGTAAAGACAGACTGTCGTTCCGCCTATGGAGCGGCCTTGAAGGATCTGGCTGAAAAAAACAATTCTGCACATGAGGGCCCCAAGATCATAGGTTTCAGCTGCGACCTTGAAGGTTCTGTAAAAATGCAGGGGTTTCACGGGGTAAGCCCTAACGCCTTTTTCGAGTCAGGCATCCAGGAGCATCATGCTGCAGCATGTGCTGGTGCAGCGAGCCTGGAAGGGGTGGTGCCCTTTTTCAGCACATTTGGCGTTTTCGCTGTTGCAGAAACCTACAATCAGCACAGGTTGAGTGACCAGAATCACACAAATATCAAGATCGTATCAACACATTTGGGGCTTGACGTAGGAGAAGATGGCCCTACGCATCAGTCAATAGATTACCTTGGACTCCTCACCAATCTTTTTGGTTTCTCAATATTCATGCCCGCCGATCCTAACCAGACGGACCGCATCGTGCGTTACGCTGCTTCCCACGAAGGAAACGTGTTCGTGGGAATGGGCAGGTCCAAGATGAACGTAGTAACGGATGAAAACGGCGCCCCATATTTTGGAACTGATTACAGGTTTGAGCCTGGCAAGGCCGATCTGTTGAGAAACGGCACCAAGGCCACAATCATCACCTACGGGTCCCTGGTTCCCTATGTGATGGAGGCCCATG
>JALVPX010000230.1:0-1644 GCA_027031565.1 Deltaproteobacteria bacterium
GTTGCAACCGCCTCAATCGGAGGCACCACATATACTGCGACATGCCAGGGTGCCTGGAATACTGCCATTACTTGCACACTGCAGCCGTAACATAACCCCATTTAAACTAAATCAAACGGTCTGTCCGAAAGGGCAGACCGTTTTTTTATTGAAACAACATACTATCAAAACTCCCCTCTCCGTTCATTCACTACACTCCTCTTGTAGGTAATTATTTTGAAAACGCCCTCCATTACTGGGCGCTTATGGCAACGTGTGTTTATTATTGGAACAGTTTTTTCTATTTAGGCGAAGGGGCGGCTGGTGTGTCTCCTTCACCATTTTTAAAGGTCTGCTGTGCGCCTTTAACGGTTCTTCATCCCCTTCACATTAAAAATGGCTCAGGACCAACCCCAGCCGTAGCTACCACGCCTGTACATTCTAAAAGCTTTTTATCTCAAAGAGTCTTTGATTCTCATGCATTACAGCAGCAGCGCCTTTTTAATAAAGAAGGGCCGATGTGTATCAGATCAGATCTAGCGTGTGGCACCTAAAAAATTTTCAGCGTGAATGAAACCAAGATGTGGATCCACCACAAGTAAATTTTTTGACCAGCCTTTTGACTACGGAATAAATTAAGGCTATCCTGCCTGCTAATCTCATTGAAAAAAGACACTTTTTTCTTTGCACAGTTTGCATACAAAGCCTAAGCTCATATCATAAAAAGAGGTTTTGACAAAATGGAGATCGACAACTTTTTCCAATCCATACCCGAACGTCTTTTGCCGTTGTTTGAGAAGGCGGAAAACACGTGGAATATCCTTGACATGCTGAAAGATTTCGTTCAGGAATCAATAAGGCCTAATCTGCCTGACCTTGTTTCTCCAGGCACGCCTCTGGCCGAGCATGTGGTACTCCTGCCCAACGGCTGGCTGACAGACGGCTTTGAGGTGCTTTGCAACCCCTCGACAAAGGGCAAAATGCAAGTTTGGATTGAGGGTGAGCCTGTTCCCCAGGCTTCGCTTTTGTGTGCAGGAGCGGTATTTACTGACTTTGACATAGAAATAGGCGCAGGAGTCACCATTGAACCAGGAGCATTGATCAAGGGGCCTGCCATCATAGGTAAAGGAACAGAGGTGCGCCAGGGGGCTTATGTGAGAGGAGATTCCATTTTTTGCGAAAAATGCGTAGTCGGCCACACCACAGAGGTTAAACATGCCATCTTTCTTGATAATGCAAAGGCCGGCCACTTTGCTTACATAGGTGATTCAATTCTGGGCAGCAACGTGAATCTTGGGGCAGGCACCAAGCTGGCAAATTTGAAATTTTCGCCTGGATCGGTCTCCGTGGTCATCGAAGGCCGGAAGGTGGATACAGGCAGGCGCAAGATTGGTGCGATTCTGGGAGACAATGTACAAACAGGCTGTAACTCCGTGACAAACCCCGGCGCCCTGCTCGGGAGCAACTGCCTGGTTCCTCCGAATCAAAGTGTACCGCCTGGATTCTATAAACCAGGCTCGATCATCCGGGGATGATTCTTTTGAAGGCTTAAATAGCAACACCCATCCACACACGTTTCCGGTTCTGTCAGCTGCTGGGTTGCACATTTGGAAACAAGCCCGAAATTGTAAACATCGCAAATCACACAAAGAGACAATCGGGTTG
>JALVPX010000230.1:1654-9607 GCA_027031565.1 Deltaproteobacteria bacterium
CTCCTAATTAGGTATTGTGAATGCAAGCCTGAAATATCTTCATCTATTTTTTCGAAAGGAGAACCCCTCTTAAAATGACAAAATTTTTCTCTAAAACCAGTAGCTTAATTACAGTAGCACTTACCGTCTTTTTGACCACGGCATTGGCCTTAAACCTTGCAACAGCAAAGGAGGAGATATTGGCAAAGGTGGGGGCGCACACATTGACGCTTAAGCAGTTCCAGGAGCAGATGCGCACTCTTCCTCCTCAACTCCAGATGGCCATGATGCAGAACCCACAGCTCAGGGAGCAGCTCCTTGACCGCTGGGTCAACGTCACCCTGCTTGGCGAAAAGGCCAAGAGCCTGGGCCTTGACAAGAGCCCAGAAGTTGCAGCAAAGATCGAAGACGTCAAAAACAGTATCCTGGCCCAGGAACTTTTGAAAAAAGAGATCCAGGCCAAGGTGAAAGTCTCTGATAAAGAGGTGGAGGAGTATTACAAGAAAAACAAAGACAAGTTCAAGGATCCGGAACAGGTAAAGGCCAGGCACATTTTGATAAAGGTGGATGCCAAGGCAGATGAGAAAAAGTGGAAAGCTGCAGAAAACAAGGCTAAAGATATAAAAAAGCGCCTTGAAAAAGGCGAAGACTTTGTAAAGCTCGCCAAAGAATTTTCTGACGATCCAGGCACAAAAAACAAAGGCGGCGACTTAGGCTTTTTTGCCAAAGGCAGAATGGTTCCAGAATTTGAGGCAGCAGCTTTTGCCTTGAAACCGGGCCAAATAAGCGATCCTGTAAAGACCGTTTATGGCTATCACATAATCCAGACCATGGAAAAGAAGCAGGCCAGCCAAAAGGAATTCAAGGATGTAAAGGCTCAGATACGCCAGATGATCCAACGGGACAAGGAACGAAAACTTATGGAAAAGATGCTGGCAGATCTTAAAAAACAGCATCCGGTTACGGTGAACAAGGAACTGCTTGGCAAGGCCGGAGGCAATCCGCACAATTTCCGTTAAGAATCAGTAGCCACTGAATAGATGGAAAAACCAAGACGCAAACTCCTTTTTTCCGCTATTTACTGGATAATAGGCCTGCTGCTCATATTCGGCCTGCCGCAACTGTGGCTCCACATGCAGACAAAGGAGTTGTCATATTCAACCTTCAAGGGCCTTGTGAAGGATGGCAGGGTGTTAGGGGTACAGGTAAAGCCCGATGAAATAAGGGGAATATACTTCAGGGGCCCTGCCAAAGACCTTCCAAAGGTGAAGGATGAATTCCAGAAGATCATGGAGAAACTACAAGAGCAGCCTCCAGGTATCTTCTCCCAGAAACAGGGACCCAGTTTACAGGAATTGCTGGGCCAATTGAAAAAGATCATCCACAAGGATTCTGTAGGCCTTTTCCGCACGGTTAGGGTGGATGACCCAAAACTGGCCGATTTTTTGGATGAACACGGAGTTGAATATGCAGGAGTGCGGGAAGGCCTCTTCTCTCAACTGTTTTGGGGCACGATTATCCCCATCATGTTCTGGGTAGGCCTGTGGTTTTTGCTCATACGCGGAATGGGCAGGCCCGGTGCCGGCATGTTGAGTTTCGGCAAGTCAAAGGCCAAGATCGTTGCGGAAAAGGATACCGGGGTAACATTCAACGACGTGGCAGGTTGCGAAGAGGCTAAACAAGAGCTTCAGGAAGTAGTAACCTTTTTAAAGGAACCACAGAAATATGAGCGTCTTGGGGCAAAGATCCCAAAGGGCGTACTCCTCCTGGGCCCTCCCGGCACTGGCAAGACCTTGCTTGCCAAGGCCCTTGCAGGCGAGGCAAAGGTGCCCTTTTTCAGCATTTCGGGCTCTGAGTTCGTGGAGATGTTCGTCGGTGTAGGCGCAGCTCGGGTGCGGGACCTGTTCGAGCAGGCCAAGCAAAGTGCTCCGTGCATAATATTCATAGATGAAATCGATGCCATAGGAAAGTTCAGGGGCGGCGGCCTGGTTTCTGGCGGACATGAAGAACGCGAACAGACCCTCAACCAGTTGCTTGTTGAAATGGATGGCTTTGAGCCGAATACCGGCGTGATAATCCTAGCTGCCACTAACAGGCCCGAGGTGCTGGACCCTGCCCTATTGAGGCCTGGGCGCTTTGACAGACAAATCGTCCTCGACTCCCCGGATGTGAATGGACGCGAGGCGATATTGAAGGTTCATGCCAGGGGCAAGCCCTTGGCCGACGACGTCGATTTCAGGTCAATAGCGTTGCGTACTCCTGGATTTTCAGGTGCTGACTTGGCGAATGTGATGAATGAGGCCGCCCTTCTTGCAGCCAGGGAAGGGGCGGATAATATTACCCAGGCCCATCTTGAGGCAGCGGTCGAACGGGTCCTGACCGGGCCGGAGAGAAAAAGCCGCCGCCTTGGTGAGAAGGAGAGAAAAAGGGTGGCCTATCATGAAGCAGGCCACGCTCTTGTAGCCTATTACAGTCCGAATGCAGCGCCTGTATCCAAGATCTCGATAATTCCCAGGGGCAAGGCGGCCCTCGGATACACGCTGCAGCTTCCTGAGGAAGAGCGCTATCTAATGACCAGAAGCGAACTCCTGGATCGTATCTGTGTTTCCCTTGGCGGCAGGGCAGCTGAACGGATATTTTTGGGCGAAACCAGTTCAGGTGCCCAGAATGACCTTGAAATCGCAACTGAAATGGCAAGAAGCATGGTTACAAGATTTGGTATGAGCGATGAAGTCGGGCCTGTAGCCCTTGCAAGGGAGACAAGCCCCTTTTTGAAAATTCCTGGGTATTCCCAGCAGCAGGAGCCGATGTCGCCTGAACTCGCATCCCTGGTTGACAAAGAAGTCAAGAAGGTCCTTAGTGAACAGGATGCCAGGGCACGTCACATAATCGAATCACACAAAAAGTCCCTGCAAAGGGTAGCAGAACAACTATTGAAGATAGAGGTGATGAATGCAGATGAATTTAAGAAACTCGTTGAAATGGATGATGAGACAGCAAAAGGAGGAAATGAACATGAAGTTCAAGAAGGCTAGATGTTTCCTTCACGTTTTAACACTGCTCACTGTTTCAACATTAGTCGCAGCACACATATGCGCTGCAAAACAGCAATCTGAAATCGATGATGATATAGCTCTTCTTGACCGCACCGCAAAGGCCTTTGCCGCTGTGGTAAACAAGGCAAAGCCTGCTGTAGTCTTCGTGCAGGTGGAAAAAACCATAGAAAAAAGCAGGGCTTCTGCCCAATTCCAGGATCCCTTTGAGTTCTTTTTCAATGATCCGTTTTTCGAACACTTCTTCGGGCCTCAGCTCAGGCCCAAGAGACGCCGTCCACAAAAATTCAAACAGCGCGGCCAGGGCTCGGGCTTTATCATCAGCAAGGATGGTTACATATTGACCAACAACCATGTGGTAGGGGAAGCAGACGTAATAAAGGTCAAGCTTGCTGACGGCAGGCAGTTCAAGGCCAAGCTGGTAGGAACTGATCCCCAGTCTGACGTGGCAGTGATCAAGATCGATGCAGACAACCTGCCTGTCATGCCCCTTGGCGACTCAGACAAGCTTGAGGTCGGGGAATGGGTGATTGCCATCGGCAACCCTTTTGGGCTCACACAAACGGTTACTGTGGGAGTCGTAAGCGCCAAAGGCAGGAGCCGGATCGGTATAAACGATTATGAAGACTTTATTCAAACAGATGCAGCCATAAACCCTGGCAACTCAGGGGGACCGCTCGTCAATATCCATGGCGAGGCCATAGGCATAAACACGGCCATATTTTCAAGAAGCGGCGGTTACATGGGCATCGGCTTTGCGATCCCCATCAACATGGCAAGGGCCATTGAACAGCAGCTGATCAAACAGGGCAAGGTGGTGCGAGGCTGGCTCGGTGTAGTGATACAGGATATAGACGAGGACTTGGCAAAGTCGTTCGGCCTAAAGGACACTGAAGGCGCCTTGATCGCCGAGGTCTCCAAGGGCTCTCCTGCTGAAAAGGCAGGCCTTAAAGAAGGGGATGTCATAAAGAAGCTTAATGGCCGCAAAATAGAAAGCGTGGACGAGTTGAGAAACCGCATAGCCTTGACACGTCCTGGCACAAAGATAGAGCTCGAGGTGCTGCGAAACGGCAAGCGCAAGACCCTGGATGTGACCATAGGCGAACAGCCTTCTGGGGCAATGCAGGCGATAAGCCAGAATGAGATGCTGAAAAAACTTGGTCTCGGAGTTCAGGAACTGACTGCCGAACTTGCAGACCAGTTTGGTTATCAGGAAGGTCAAGGAGTTCTCATCTCAGAGGTTGAACCAGGAAGCCCTGCCGCACAGGTGGGAATGAGGCCAGGACAGCTCATTGAGGAGGTGAACAGGAAACATGTTCACAATATGGATGAATTCCTTGAGGCCTTGTCTGTTTCAAAACGTACAAAACGGGTCCTGTTCAAGATAAGGGACGGTAAATTCAGTAGATACGTGGCTTTGAGCATAAAATAGCAAAACAAATAAAGGCTGTCTCCAAGACCATGGTCTTGGAGACAGCCTGAAATTTCTCTTAAAAGGCGGCATGGTTTTGCCGGTAAAATATGATAGGTCCATTCACCATTTTCCTTTTCTTTATCTTCTTTTTCGGGCTGATCTTCCTCTTTGCCTTTGTGCAAGTGGGGATGATA
This sequence comes from Deltaproteobacteria bacterium, assembly GCA_027031565.1. Taxonomy (GTDB): domain Bacteria; phylum Desulfobacterota; class Dissulfuribacteria; order Dissulfuribacterales; family JALVPX01; genus JALVPX01. The sequence continues at coordinate 6,295 of JALVPX010000230.1, forward strand.
ACCCTTGCCTTTGAGAAAATAGGCCTTACCCCCAACCAGGTATTCACTTTTTTGATGCTTTCGCTCTTGGGAAGCTACATCAATATACCTATCAAACGGATCAGAAACAGGGAATTGCCATATTACCCAGAGAGAATCACCTTCTTTGGTGTAACTTACAGGATTCCACAAAGCACTTCCTCCCAGACAATCGTGGCCATAAACGTAGGCGGGGCAATCATACCCATATTCCTGTCCATATATTTGATGCTGAAATGGCACCTGCTTTTCGAGCCCCTGGCAGCCACCCTTCTGGTTGCAGCAATATCATATTTTCTTGCCAGGCCTGTACCTGGCCTTGGAATCGCCATGCCCATTTTCATACCTCCCCTTATGGCGGCATTGGTAGCCCTGGCCCTGTCAAAAAGCGGCCATGCACCGCCAGTTGCCTATATTGCAGGAACCATAGGCACCCTGCTGGGTGCCGATATCTTTCACCTGAAGGAAGTCCATAAGTTGAAGTCGCCGGTTGTCTCCATAGGAGGTGCAGGAACCTTTGACGGCATCTTTCTGGCCGGTGTGATTGCCGTTCTTTTGGCCTGATATCATTGAAGCCTGCAGGGCTGTCTGATATAGAAGGACTCCAAAACGCCATAAAAGGAGAAACCCGAATGTATGATTCATCAGATTTGAGAAAAGGTCTTAAGATTGTATTGGATGATGAACCTTATATCATTACCGATTTTCAATTTTCTAAGCCTGGTAAAGGCCAGGCGCTTTACAGGTGCAAATTAAAAAACATGGTAACTGGGTATACTATTGACCGCACGTTCCGTTCAGGAGACAAGTTTGAACCGGCCAACCTTGAAGAAGTCCATATGCAATATCTCTACAACGATGCAGACGGATATCACTTCATGGATCTCAAGACATACGAACAAGTTACTCTTTCAGATGAACAGGTTGGTGAGGCCAAAAACTTTTTAAAAGACAACATGGAAGTTGACATATTGTTTTTCAGGGGAACTCCCATAAGCATCTCCCTGCCCACCTTTGTTGAACTGGAAGTCATAGAGGCCATGCCAGGTGTCAAGGGTGACACGGCCACAGGGGCCACCAAGCCTGTAACCCTGGAAACAGGCCACAAGATACAAGTGCCCTTGTTCATAGAAGAAGGCGATGTTCTGAAGATTGACACCCGTACAGGGGAATATGTAGAAAGGGCAAAAAAATAGCTCCAAAACCCTCCCTCTTAGCAAAGAGAAGCAGGATAATAGAGGCCATCCGGGCCTTTTTCCTTGACCAGGGATTTATCGAGGTGAGTACACCGCTGCTTGTTTCGACACTGGCACCAGAGGCTAACATTGAGGCCTTTGAAATAGAAACACAGCCAGGTAAAACCACCCGTTATTTGATAACCTCGCCTGAACTGAACATGAAACGCCTGCTTGCATCGGGTTTAGACAAGATCTTTCAGCTTGGACCTGTCTTCAGAAAGGGCGAAAGAGGCAGGCTCCATCTCCCTGAATTTACCATGCTTGAGTGGTACAGGAAAAATTGTGACTACAAAGACTTGATGAAGGACTGCGAAAAGCTCCTCCCCTGCGCCAGCCAAGCCGCTGGTAACAGCAGCCAATCTGTGAATCTTGATGGTTGCCAGATATCTTTGCGACCACCTTACCACGTTGTTCATGTTGATGAGGCATTTCAAAAATGGGCTGGCTGGTCCCCCCTTGAAATATGCGATCCTGATCGATTCGATCATGACATGGCAGCCATAATAGAACCAAGTCTTCCCACGGATAAACCAGTATTTCTTTTTGGCTACCCTGCATGGCAGGCCTCCCTGGCCCGCCTGTCGCCCAGGAACAGAAAGGTGGCTGAGAGGGTGGAATTCTATGTAAAGGGCATAGAATTGGCCAATGGTTTTTCAGAGCTGGTCGATCGAAAGGAACAGGAGGAAAGATTTGAAAAGGAGACAAAGAAGATGCTAGAAAAGGGTATTGCGCCTTATCCACGGCAGCAGTTTTTTTTCGATGCCCTGGATCTTCTTGACGAGTGCGCCGGCATGGCCCTTGGTGTTGACAGATTGATCATGGTGCTCACTGGAGCAGAAAAGATCGACGATGTCGTGGCCTTTACCCCAGAAGAATGTTGAACCGGGTGCAAACATGGGGTCTTGCAACAAAAAATCCGGTGATACCCAGCCTCAAGGGTTCACAATAATATCTTTTCCATCAGTCTAGAGCTGCGGTTTATGTAACCTTTAATCAAGTCAAATCCGCAGTTTCTGTAAAATTTCAGGGCCTCGCTGTTACCTATGCGAACGTCCAACACCACCCGTTTTGTACCTTTCCTCTTACCCCACTGGCAGGACAAATCAAGAAGGCGACGGCCAATACCCGTTCTTCTTTCAGCTGGTTCTACAGTTAGGTTGCGGATATATATTTCGTCTATTACAAAATGAAAGCATATGTAGGCTACCGGCCGCTCAGTACAAGATTCCGCAGCTACCCAGAAATGAAACCTGCCGCACGCATTTTCCAGTTCCCATTTAAAATCATCCCTAGTCCATGGCCTTGGATGAGATGCAGCTTCTATTCTTGAAATGGAGGGCAGATCAACCTCTTTTGCCTGCCTGATCCTGTAATCCACCTATGATTTATGATTGAAGTATGGTACAGGCCTGACTTATGCTCTTTCTGCCGTACTCGACAACGCTGTCTGCCACTTCATGCAGGCTTTGGCCATCGCCTCTGCACTGGCACAATCGTATGAGCATGGGCAGATTCACACCTGTAACGATTTCGACATTGCCTTCATCCATGAATGCAAGGGTCATGTTTGCTGGCGTACCACCAAACATATCCGTAAGGATCAATACCCCATCACCCTGGTCCACGCCCTCTATGGCCTCCCTGATCTCTGCCTGAAGTTCCTCAACCGGCCTGGCTGGATCAATTGAAAGGGCAACCATGTTATCAGTGGAACCAACTATAAATTTCGTGGTCATGAGCAATTCATCTGCCAGACGTCCATGAGTGGCTACTACTACGCCTACCATTCAATCCTCCCTATCCTTGTCCCTGTGCGTGACGATCACGTCTTCCCCCTGTGAACGCAGGAGTCGGGTGAAATATTCAGTAATGGTAACGCTTCTATGATGCCCACCCGTACAGCCGATTGCAATCACCAAATAGGATTTCCCCTCTTTTTTATACTTGGGGATCAGAAAATTAAAGAGAGCTTCTGTATGTTCAATGAATTCGGCCGTATCGGAATTGTCCAACACAAAGTCCTGTACGGCCTTGTCACAGCCTGTCAAGGATGACAA
>JALVPX010000231.1 GCA_027031565.1 Deltaproteobacteria bacterium
CCGCTCTCTGAAGGCAGGCCCAGATTCAGCCACATTCCAGACTTTGAACATGGCCAATTCTATATCCAGGTAGGCTCTTTTAAAAGGCCTGAGAATGCCTATCGGCTGAGGGCAAGGCTGGCCAGGCGGTATCGGAAGGTGGTTGTTTTACGCCATGGGGCAAGAAGAGGCACAATGTACAGGGTCCAGGTCTTTGCATCCAGCACGCTTTCCAGGGCGAGGGAGATGGTTTGGCAGATGGAGCAAAATGGATTCCCAGGGGCGTTTTTGGTCTCAAGATAGCTAAGGTACAAAAATTGCTGTATATTTGAAGCTCAAAAATAAAAATTGTCTCCTTGCCGTTCAGGAAGAGACGATCTGGAGGAAGAGTGAAGCTAAGGAAACATCTATTGAAAAGGCGTAATGAAAAGGGATTTACCTTGATAGAACTCCTGGTGGTTGTCATTATTATTGGTCTCCTGGCCTCACTGGTCGCACCAAAATTTTTTGGAAAATTGGGCAAAAGCCGTCAAAAAATAGCCAAGGCCCAGATCTCAAACTTTGAGGCAGCACTTGACGAATTCCGTCTGGACAACGGCCGCTATCCCACCACAGAGGAGGGGCTTAAGGCCTTGAGAGAAAAGCCTGCCGACCTTCCCAACTGGTCAGGACCTTATCTCCCAAAGGCGGTTCCAAAGGATCCTTGGGGGCATGAATATGTATACAAGAGCCCCGGTGAGCATGGTGACTACGATCTCATGAGTTACGGCCGCGACGGGCAGCCGGGCGGCGAGAAAGAAGATGCCGATATCGTTAGTTGGGAATAGCCTATGCCTGATGCTTCGCCTGTGAAAAATTTCCTTTCATCCCTGCTCCAGGGCACCAGGAAGGCGCAGGGAAAGGTTCCTGATCCTGGGGAAAACAATAAGGCCATGGACACCCTGCAGGAGCTAGAGCCCGAGGTCTCAGGGGCGGATTTTCCAGACAAGCCTCCCATGGTAAACGGCCTTTCTCCCCAGCTGATGCGTCAGTGGAAAGTGGCGCCGATAAATGCCACCGATGAGGAAGTAAGGGTGGCCGCAGTGAATCCGGATGACCTCTACTTGTCGGAGATCCTGGAAAACATATACCACAGGAGGGTTACCCTGTTGCGGGCAGCGGAAGAAGATGTCCTTTCTGCCATATACCGCTGGTACGAAGCTGATGCTGATATCGAAGGCCAGGGCGAGGAAGGGGAGGCCAGCCTTGATGACGAATTGTGGGATGATCCGGAGCAGCTCAAGGATCTCGCCAGTGAGGCTCCTGTGATAAGGCTGGTTAACCATTTCATCAGCCAGGCCCTTGAAGTGAAGGCCTCGGATATACATTTTGAGCCCTTCAGGGATTCCCTCAAGGTGCGTTTCCGCATAGATGGCGTGTTGCACGATATTGAAACCATTGCCAAAAGGCTGCAGCCTGCCATAACGTCCAGGATCAAATTGATGGGCAAGATGAACATTGCCGAAATGCGCCTTCCGCAGGATGGCCGTATCAAGGTGAAAGATGGCAGCCGGGAGATAGATATCCGTGTTTCTACCCTTCCCACCCTGTTTGGTGAAAGCATAGTCTTGAGGCTGTTGAACAGGGACGAGGTGAGACTGGAGCTTGAGTCCCTAGGCTTCCCCCACGACATCATGGGGACCTTTGAAGACCTGATCCAGAGGCCCTACGGGATGATCCTGGTAACAGGCCCTACCGGAAGCGGAAAAACCACTACGCTTTATGCTGTAATGAACCGAATCAACGCCCCTGATAAGAAAATCGTGACCGTTGAAGATCCTGTGGAATACCAGCTTGACGGCATAAATCAGATACAGGTCAAGCCCAAAATCGGCCTGAGCTTTGCCTCGGCCCTTCGCACTATTCTGAGGCAAGACCCCGATGTTATCCTGATTGGAGAGATAAGGGATGCAGAAACCGCCGAAATAGCAGTGCAGTCTGCCCTAACCGGCCATATGGTGTTTTCAACACTTCACACCAATGATGCTGCGAGTGCCGTTACACGCCTTCAGGAAATGGGCGTGGAGTCATATCTGCTTGCTTCCTCGTTGCTGGCAGTCATGGCCCAGCGCCTTGTCAGGAAGATTTGTCCCCATTGCAAAGAAGAGTATCAGATGACCAAGGAATTGTTTGTGCAGGCATCCGAAGTGCTGGGCCTCGATTTGAGCGGGGAACCCCCAAAGATATGGCGCGGCAAGGGATGCCACCATTGTGCCAACACGGGTTATTCAGGCCGAACTGCCATATTTGAGCTTCTTGCTGTGAATGATGCTGTGCGCAGGCAGATCCTTCAAGGTGCAGACAGCACCACCATTGCCGAAGAGGCTGTCAGGCACGGCATGCGTACCCTGCGCCAGGACGGCTTGCTGAAGGTGCTTGCAGGCGAGACAACACCAGAAGAGGTTATGAGAGTCACTAACTGATGCCAACCTATTTTTATGAGGCCATCGACTTTACAGGCAAAAAGGTAGAAGGCACAGAAGAGGCCCAGGACGAACAGGCACTTGCTTCCAAGCTTGTAGCAAAGGGGCTTCAGCCCATTCGTCTCAGAAGAAGACACAAGGCAGCAGCCCTTTTCAGGCCCAGAAAGAAAAGGATCAGTCACGAGGCGCTGCTCTATTTCACCAAGGAACTGGCAGACCTGATAGAGGCTGGCATTCCCCTTGAGCGTGCCCTGGCCATTTTGCTGGATTCGGCTGATGATCAAGTGTTGAAGGAGACGGTGAGGCGGGTGCGTGAAAAGATCAAGGGAGGTAAAAGCCTGTCAGAGGCGCTCTCAGAGTACCCCGAATCATTTTCAAAACTCTATGTGAACATGGTTAGGGTTGGAGAGCTTGGTGGCGTACTTGATGTTGTGCTCCGGAGGCTTGACTCCTTTCTCGAGCGCTCGCGGGAGATCAAGAAGTTCATTTTGAGCGCATCCATCTATCCTGCCATTCTTACACTCGTGGGCATAGCCTCCATATTGATACTGGTAATATTCGTGGTGCCCAAGTTCGGCCAGATCTTCGAGGACCTGAATCAGCCTATGCCGGTTGTAACCGCTGTCATTATATCCATAAGCTTCTTTTTGCAAAAATGGTGGTGGGCGGTCGTAATGGGCATGGCAGTGATATTGGCCGGGGTTCGTTTTTACCTGCGCTCTTCTGAGGGAAGCCGATGGTGGGACACTGTTAAGCTCCGC
>JALVPX010000232.1 GCA_027031565.1 Deltaproteobacteria bacterium
AAGGATGTGAGCAGGCTGCTGAACAGTGAAATAGAGCCTGTATATAACCTGGTAAAGCAGTTAACCAAGGTAATTCCTGTCTATTACAATGAAATAGGCGCCGAGGGCAAACTCAGGGAAGTCTCTACAGAACTTGATGAGATTTCAAACAGAAGGGACATCCTGATTCATTTTCTCAGAAAACAGAGCCATGTGGAGAGCAACAATCTTATTGTTGCCTTTATAGAGGCCATATTCTGTTTCTGGTACAGCAAGGATAAAAGCGGTTTGCGTTCCTTTTTGCCTCCAGAGATCTATGAACAGGTTTCAGTGCATGGACAATATGTTGACCATGTTCACAAGCTCGTGCGTCACCTGGCCAAGGCCCTTGGCCTTGAGCCCTTTTCAAAGGGTTTAAGAAGGCTGCTTGACCTGCCCCAGGAAAGGCTTGAAGGGTTATTGAATCCAGTAAGCGATGTTCCGGCCTTTGAGAAACAGAGGCTTTTGCTCCTGATTGAGATGTATCGACTCGAGACCTTGAAGTATCAGCTGAGTCCGCGAGAAATAAGGCGCTACCTCCAGGACGCGGCGACATGGGGTTTTGAAGGCCTTGGTCAGATAGTTGAGGCCCTTGACAGAGATGATCCGGAAGAGTGCCTTGACCTCATATTGAACGAACTTGAACGCTTAAAGGAGATAATATGCAGCAGCAAACGCTTTGAGATAGTGGAGAACATCTATCACAAGCGTCATATTGCGGCAGACATCCCTTCCATGTACGGTCGCTACCATGAGCGCAAGTTCGATGCCCTGAGCCTCACCTTCAGGCTGGAGAATCTGGCCAATCTCTACTTTGAACGTCTGGTAACATCGCTTGACGTACCCTTTATCACCAGGACGATGCTGGTGAGAATACTAAAGTGCCTTAAGCTGTTCTGGCGTGCCATAAAGTTAAATGGCGTAAGATCCAAGAAATTTTATACCTATTTGACGCTTCTTGAAAAATCTCTACAGGTCAGGCGGTTCAGCTTCACCCAGTATCAAGATATCGTGCGTGGTCTGTCCGAGGGCGTAAAGGACATGATCTATGTTCACTATATCAGCCCTCACCAGGATAACATTGCTGTCATTGTGCGCCAGCTGGGGCCGGACAACCTCCTGCCTCAGTTCAAGCGTGTATATCTTAAGTCTGCTACGGAGACCGAGGTTATAGAAAAGATCTCTGAGATGCTGCTAAGGGATCTCATAGCCAATTCCTTTGGCCTTCAATATTTGGACAATTTCATTGCCAGGGTTTGGCAGGTGTTGGGTGAGGAAAAGGAGGTGTTGGACGAGCGTTCCCTGGATCTGCTTTTGAGTTTTGATCCAGACCAGACACTGTGCTCAATATATAATCCCGAACCTGCCCTGAAGAATCTCATCCATCTCGGCAATAAAGGCTTCAATCTGGTCCTGCTTGTCAATGAAGGGCTCAGGGTTCCACCTGGAGTTATCGTCACTACCGAAGTCTTCCGCTGGTACTCGATCATCCAGAAGTTTAAACCCGTATTTCGGGATTTTAAGTGGAGACTCAAAAGGCAGCTGAAAAAGCTTGAACTGGAAACGGGACGGATTTTCGGCTCTATGGATAATCCCCTGCTGCTGTCTGTTAGGAGCGGGGCAGCCATATCCATGCCTGGCATGATGAGCACTATTATCAATGTGGGGAGCAATTTGCAGACCACTGAAGCCATTGCCAGACGTACAGGGAATTTATGGTTCGCCTGGGACAACTACCGGCGCTTCATTCAGGCATGGGGCATGTCTTTCGGCCTTTCAAGGGATGTATTTTCCCAGATTATGAAGAGCAAGAAAAGACGCCATGGTGTGGAGAAAAAACGGGAATTTACAGGCGAACAGATGAAAGAGCTGGCCATGATGTACAGGGATGCCGTGCTGGATCATGGCATAGAGATAGTTGATGATCCCTTTGAGCAGTTGATGGTGGCGTTCAGGCTGGTCCTCGGTTCGTGGGAATCTGAAAAGGCAAGGGCCTACCGTGAAATCATGGAGATATCTGATAATTGGGGTACTGCTGTCATAATACAGGCCATGGCCTTTGGGAACCTGTCCTCATCCTCTGGCACAGGGGTTCTCTTTACAGCAAACCCATACAGAAAATTGGACAGGGTGTGCTTATGGGGTGATTATACGCCTGGTAATCAAGGAGAGGATATTGTAAGCGGGCTGGTCTCAACATATCCTATTTCCATTGAACAGAAGCAGGAAATGGGCCTGGAGGAACAGGTTTCCCTGGAAGAGGCCTTTCCAGCCATTTACAAAACCCTTTATGACTGGGCCAAGTATCTGGTATATGAGAAAAAATGGACTCCACAAGAAATAGAGTTCACCTTCGAAGGCCCTGACCCTGAAGATCTCTTTATCTTGCAGGGAAGGGACATGATTACCAAGGAAAGAAAGACCATCACGGTATTTCTACAGACAGAGGAACTGGAGGCAGGTTATCTTGGAAGGGGAATCGGGGTAAGCGGCGGCGCATTGTCTGGCCGTGCGGTATTCAACCTTCAGGATATCCAGAAATATCGGACCGAAGAGCCCGATACCCCTCTTATTTTGATAAGGTCGGATACCGTGCCGGATGATATCAAGGAGATATCCCAGGCAGACGGCCTGTTGACAGCCAAGGGAGGCCAGACATCCCACGCAGCGATAGTGGCGTTCAGGCTTGAAAAGACAAGCGTGGTAGGCTGTTCTCAAATGCAAGTCTATGAGGCAAAGGGCCTGGCAACCTTTCAGTCACGGGCAGTGAAATCTGGCGACTATATCAGCGTAGACGGGTGGAGTGGGGCCGTGTACATGGGCAGCCATCCCACGCAGAGCGAGGAACAAGCCCTCTTTTGACAGGGGCAAAAAATAAACAAAAACTTAGAAAACAGAAGGAGGATCACATGAGCACCATGGAACGGGAACCGCGCCCCATGAAGCTGGGTATTAATGGTTTGGGCAGGATCGGTAAGTTGAGTGTTTGGCACCATGTGGCCAAGAGGTCATTTTCTGAATTGATAGTCAATATTGGACGCCAAGTAGGTACAGGCCTGCATGACATTGCAGCTGCCATCGAACGGGATAGTACGTATGGAAGGCTGGGGGTTTATTTGCATGGTCATACATGCACAAGGGTGATAGAAAACTTGAATGAGGAAGCTGGCA
>JALVPX010000233.1 GCA_027031565.1 Deltaproteobacteria bacterium
TACCAGTTCGGCCAGCTCGTCCATTGCCTCTTCCAAGGTAAGCTTTTTTTCCATAATGATGTCCTGCTACTTGCTGCTACTGGTTCTGCATGTTAGGTGAAGACCGTTGTAATATTATGATGAAAAAGGACCTCAATGATAAATCCTGGGAAGCGCTAGAGCAAGGCAAAAAGGCAATTATACTCGACCTGTATCAGGCAGGACCAGATTGCGCTAAATTTTTATCCAGAAGGCTGAAAATGCCTTTGAGAGAGGTCATGGATTCGCTTGACAGCCTGGAGAAAAGCGGCTGGCTCCAACGGGTCCGAGGGACTTTCCTGTTTAAAAAGGGCTTTAAGAGGCCCAAGCACATGAATCACACATATTATGGGCTCAGCCGTCCTTCACAACTTTTTTTGAGAAATATGGTGCGTAAAAAAGGAGAAGAACATCCATGAATCTAACCATGTCATATCTCCATTTCAATGTGCTCGACATAGTCCTTGCTGCAATCCTGTTGATAGCCCTTTTGAGAGGGCTGTGGACCGGCTTCAGCAGGGCCCTGGCAAGTCTGCTCGGGATGGTAGGTGGTTTTGTTGTTGCAGCCAGGTATTATCAGATGGTTGCATTGAAGCTGGTGCCTTGGCTGGCAAATGAGGCAGCGCGTTCATTGACGGCCTTTTTCATAATATTTTTAATTATCTATTTGGCCTTTGTAATAGCAGGCATCCTGTTAAGGGGTGTCCTGGCTGCCGTGAAATTGAGCTGGATGGACCGCATCATGGGCGGAGTAATGGGACTGCTCAAAGGGGTAGTCGCTTCTGCACTGATCCTGTTTCTTTTAACCCTGACGCTGCAGCCAGGCAATTCCCTCATAAAACAATCTGTTTTGGCCCCGAGGATCAGCGAGGTCACAAGAGTCATGATTTCCTTTGTGCCACCAGATATCAAGGCGAAGTTCATGTACAAGTGGCGAAGGCTATTTCCTGTATCTCCTGAAAAACTTGAAAAGATAAAGAAAGAGGTGTAAATGAATCTCAATAAGCATAATAGCGGCAATATGGTTCGCTTTGTACGTGAGCATATAGAGAAAAGGGATAGGCTGATCAAACTATTTGGCATGAAGATCGAGGATGTGGAGCCTGGTAAGGCAGAGGTAAGCATGATAGTTACGGAAGAACATTTGAATGCTGCATCACTGTGCCACGGGGGTGCAATTTTTTCCCTGGCAGACGTGGCCTTTGCCCTGGCATGCAACAGCCATGGCGTAATGGCCCTGGCCATGGAGGTTTCTGTTAACTATTTGAGGCCTGCCCAAAGGGGTGAAACCTTAAGAGCCATTGCTACTGAAGAGAATCTTGGCAAGAGGACCGGCCTTTATGTGGTAAGAGTGCTCAATGAAAGGGGGAAGGGGGTGGCCTTTTTCAAGGCAACTGCATACCGCCTAGATGAACAATTTCCAATGAAGGTCGTCAATTAAATGGGCCTTACAATAGCCTTGGCTGGCAATCCGAATGCCGGCAAGACCACCTTATTCAATCACTTGACCGGCGCCAGGCAGAAAGTCGGCAACTGGCCTGGTGTCACCGTGGAGAAAAAAGAGGGTGAGTGCAGACACAAGGGTGATGTCCATCGCATCGTGGACCTCCCTGGTACCTATTCCCTGACCGCCTATTCCGTGGAAGAGATAGTAGCCAGAAACTTCATCCTTGAAGAAAAGCCAGACGTCGTGGTTGACGTCATCGATGCCTCAAATCTTGAGCGCAATCTTTATCTTGCAACCCAGCTTATTGAGCTCAACATCAAGCTGGTCTTTGCCATGAACATGGTGGATGTAGCAAGGTCAAGGGGCATAATAGTAGATTATGATCATCTTTCCAGGCTGCTGGGGGTGCCTATTGTGCAGACAATCGGTACCAAGGGGGCAGGCCTGGAAGAATTGATGGACAAGGTCGTGGAGGTGGCAGAAGACAGGGACACTGTTTCAAGGCATATCCATGTCAATTACGGCAGTGAAGTTGAGGAAGAGATAAGGCTTATCCGCTATGCCATCGAGGCGGATCAGAAGTTGAGGCGTGCCTATTATCCACGCTGGACGGCTGTAAAATTAATTGAAAACGACCCAGAGATTGTCAGGAAGGCAGAGGCATCACCAGCTTCTTCCATCATAATGGAGCAGGTTAGAAAGAGCAGGGAACACTTGCGGGAAGTCTTTGACGAGGACCCTGAAACCCTTATAGCCGAGGCACGATATGGCTTTATCTCAGGGGCGCTCAAGGAGACAATGAGTTTGTCGCCGGCTGCCAAGAAGACCATGAGCGACAAGATCGATCACTTTGTTACAAACCGGCTTCTTGGTTATCCTGTTTTTTTGCTTTTCATGTACTTGCTCTTTCAGGGCACATTCACTTTGGGAGCTTATCCCATGGAGTGGATAGAGACGCTGGTCGATTTCATGGGGAAGGCGGTTTCCGCTGTGGTACCCCCAGGTTTGCTCCAGGACTTGTTGGTCAATGGCATCATAAGCGGTGTTGGCGGCGTTGTAGTGTTTTTGCCAAACATCTTGCTGCTCTTTCTCGGTATAAGTCTGCTGGAAGACACAGGTTACATGGCCAGGGCCGCTTTTATCATGGACCGTGTAATGCATACCCTTGGGCTGCACGGGAAATCTTTCATTCCGCTCATCATGGGTTTCGGATGTAACGTTCCAGCCATCATGGCAGCCAGAACCCTTGAAACCAGGAGAGACAGGCTGCTTACGATTCTTATCAACCCCTTGATGAGCTGTTCAGCCCGGCTTCCGGTGTACGTGCTTCTGGCAGGCGCCTTTTTCCAAGGCCAAGAAGGCAATATAATTTTTGTTCTCTATCTTCTGGGCATTGTTCTGGCCATAATCATGGGGCAGCTATTTAAACGCACACTCTTCAAAGGTGAGGCAGCCCCCTTTGTTATGGAACTGCCTCCTTACCGCCTGCCTACTCTGAAAAGCCTTTTTATCCACATGTGGGACAGGACCAAGATCTACCTGAAAAAGATGGGCGGCGTGGTCCTGGTTTTTTCAATCATTATTTGGTTTCTTGGGGCATTCCCCACCCAGGTTCCTTATTCCCGCGATTATGATGCACAGATTAAAAAACTTGAAGCCCGCCTCGAAAGCAACATTTTTGTTGCACCTGGTGACAAGGAGAGGCTTAGAGCTGATTTGGCCTTGCTTAAACAGGGCAAGGCTGAAGAAAAATTGGAACACAGCTATATAGGGCGCCTGGGAAAGTTCCTGGAACCGGTGTTAAGGCCGCTGGGTTTTGACTGGCGTCTTGCCATAAGCCTTGCCACGGGCTTTGTGGCAAAGGAGGTGGTGGTAAGCACCTTGGGTGTGTTGTACCAGGCAGGCGATGAGTCAGATGAAGGAAGTGCTGGATTGCGAAAGGCCATCAGGGAAAAGAGCGGTCTCACTCCTGTCACCGCATTTGGATTCATGTGTTTCGTCTTGATATATGTGCCATGCATGGTCACAGTGGTTACCATTTGGCGTGAAACAGGATCAGCGGCCTGGACCGCATTTTCAGTCGGATATTTGATAGTCCTGGCTTGGATGGTCGCCTTTGTCATCAAGAAAGCTGGTGACTTGTTGATGCCTCTAGTGAGCTAGTAAGAGCAAAAGAAAGGGAAGCCATCAGGCTTCCCTGTTTCCAAGAACACAAGGGCATTTTGACTATCTCATGATGCGCATACTACAAAGTTTGCGTTGGCTACCGGCCAGCTGTGAGCCCTGGACCAGCCTTGTATGTGCTTGAAAGAGCGCTCTTTTTCGCGCCGTTCCTTGACGCCCGAACCTTGCGCCAGCGAATAACTCAAAGTGTCAAGCAATATGGTGAAGTCAACGTGCTGTATCGACACATCTGCCGGTACCTTCAGGCGCAAAGGGGCGAAGTTCAAAATTCCTCTTACTCCTGCCTTGACTACCTTGTCAGCTGCCTCTTGGGCCGATTCAGGGGGAACTGCTATTATGGCAATATCAATATCCATGGCCCTTATTGTTTCTTCAAGCTCAGAAATGGGCTGTATGATCAGGTCTGTCGAGGTCTTTGATCCTGCAATCTCCGGATTGGCATCAAAGGCTGCAACTATATTATATCCATGTTCATTGAACCTTTTGTGTTTGAGAAGGGCTGTACCAATGTTGCCGACGCCAATCAAGGCCATTTTCCAGGTTTTTTCCAGCCCCAGAATCACGCTGATCTGCTCAGCTAGCTTGGCTACATCATAACCTACGCCCCTTACGCCGAATCTGCCGAAATAGGACAAATCTTTCCTCAACTGCGCGGGATTCACGTTGGTGTGTTTTGCAAGTTGAGCCGATGAGACCACTTCGATATTGTCTTGCAATAATTCCTGCAAAAAACGGTAGTAAATGGAAAGCCTCAAGATGGTTGCTGCTGGGATTTTATTGTCTTTCAATTTATTTCTCCTCCTTTAAATCTTTGGTCCAAGACCAGTAATTCCGTAAAAATAGTTTAGTGCAAAAGGGATGCCCGATTTTAAAGGAAGGATGCTTTCTTAAAACTTATTATAAAATCAATTAGTTAGTCTGATATGGCTCTGGATGATCAGGAAATATGGATTGTGAAGGAATTACATTTGATTGCACTTGTGCAACTTTTTTGTTGCGCCTTGCAGGCATTAGTGCGTCTTTTGCCTGTTTTTGTTGCGCTTTTTATTAATCCTGCTCCAGGCCAAATGGACAAAGATGTAGCCAATAAAAAAGGTAACCGGTACCGAGAGGCCAGGCAGACCAAAAGGTTGGCTCGGAAAAATTATTGTGTAAGGAAGACCATTGAGGGCCTCCAGACGGGATGCGGGATAAACAGTGTCCAGCCAAAACAGGGTCAGAAAGATAGGCAGCAGATAGACCATTCCAAAGTGGGAAAATTTTTGTGCAATGAAGGTGTTATATTCTTCATCAATTTCCTTGTCAGAGGCCTCATATAATACTTTTCTTGCCTTCCAATCCTCCATCAGGTCAAAATTCTTTTGAACCGCTTTCATTTTTTCAAATTTTTCAAAAAAGGCCTGTTCCTTTTCTGTAACCCGTAACATCTTTTTTATGTAGATGGACAATATTCCAGTCAACCCCCCAATTATTAGTACCTGCAAAAATATTGGCAGCTGAAGCAGTTCCAAAGGTTTCAACAATATCAGATACAGCAGAGTGCCAATGGCAGAAAATATAGGGGCAATCACGCGGACGAAAAGGATGTCTAATCCATGTTTAACATTGGACCATATGATATCTATTAGCTCTTCCAAGTTGGCGCCTCCTCTCAGAATCAAATTTTGAAAATTTGACACCTGTTATTAAACCACAAAAGATTTTTGCAGGCGATGATCAATTACATCTGAAATAACAAAAGGGCTTGGATGCCGATACGGCATCCAAGCCCCTGCCATGATCCGATATGTGATCTTCCAGTTTAACGGAAGAAGGGAAGCAGCTTTGTATACTTGGCAAAGACGATGATCAATGCCAGGGCCAGCATCCTCTTCAGGAAGATCTCAGGCAGCTTTTTCTGGATCTTGGGGCCTACCATACCGCCAGCGATGGCACCACCGGCAATACATGCAGCCATTATCCAGTCTGGCGGATAACCCATGAGTATGTACTTGGAAATACCACCCAAAGAGGTGGCAAAGGTTCCTGCAAGGGCGATTGGAACCGCCAGATACATTGGATACCCAACAAGGCTTGTCATGAAGGGCATGAACATGAAGCCGCCACCTACACCGAAGGAGGAGGCAATCATACCCATTACAATACCGCCGATCAGCATCATGAGAGGCTTGGCAACGAATGTTTCACCCCAGAAGCGCATGTTGAAGCTGATGAAGTTGAACTTATCGAATTCAACCTTGCCCATCTCTGCTGCCTTACCCGTCTTTTTGGCCTCCTCGATGGCCTTGTTGAATTTCTGCACAACTGCCTTCAAGGCCTTTTTCTTTTCTATGGTGCTTGGGAGGCTCTCATGGAAGAGCTTAAAGCCTATGAGCAAACAGATGATGCCCAGATAGAACTTGTAGGCCTTCATAGGCAGGTATTTCGCCGAGAACGTGGGCCCAAGGAAGAAGGCGCCTATCAAGATTCCCAAGGCGAAGAATATTGCGACAGGCCAGGCAAAGCGTTTTTCCTTGAAATAGGTCATAAGGCCTGTCAATGGCGAACAAAGTGTCAGGAACAGGTTTGTTGGCTTGACAGTGTTGGCAGCATTAATGCCAATCGGGCCCTTGGTGCCGATGACGGTAATCTGGTAGGCGGCCGTGAACAGACCACCTGCAGCGCCCATAATAACAAAGAGGACTCCGATTATGAACGCTCCCAGCAGCACCACCAGCGGATTCATATATGTGTTGCCTGTTTTAAAGAAGAACCCAGAGGGCGTGACCGTATAAGTCCCGATCTTTTGCCCGTTGACTACAACAGCCATCTTGGTATTGGGGGCAATGTTCTTATATGGGGTCATGGTCATCTCAAACTCACCCGTTTCTTTGTTGAGTTTGAGGGTTACGCCCTTGTTCCAATTTTCAGGCTGTTTAGAGTAGTCTGTAAGGACCATCCTGGCATTTCCGCCGCCGATTGGTTTTTCCTTGGAAATTGTGTTTATTCCAAATTTTTTCTCATGTGTAAAAATCAGGAATTTCCACTGGTCACCAGATGTAACCATCGGGGCCAGCATTGCCTTCACATCGCCTGGAATTTCAGACCATTTCTTGATCTTGTTCACCCTCACTGTGAACTTGAAGGGCGGAAACGCAAAAATACCCTTTGTCTGTCCCTTTGCAACGCTTTTTGGGGTAGCGAGCTTTTCGGGCACATTTGTAATCACATAATATGTAGGTGGGATTGCGGTATCTTTGAATTTTTTGGCTAACTTAGCCCTTTCCTTTGAACCTGTTGACTCTGAGGGTTTGAAGGGGTCATCATGACCGACTGAAATAAATATGTCCTGGCCAGGATCTATTTTCCCTTTCACTGTGATGGGAGTACCGGCCTTGTAAGAACTGCTTGATAAAGATGCTTCCACAGCGGCATGGGCTTGTCCCAAGAGAATAAAAGCCGTAGTGAAAAGGGTTGAGAACATGAATAATAGGATTTTTCTCATAATTAAACTCCTCCCCATTCAATGAGTTGATGGAATGAGATATGTTGATATTTACTTCTCCCTAAACAAAATTGGTCTTTTTGGTTATCTCTTATAGCATCCCCCCTTTCATTTAGTTTTATATAGTTGCAAGATGTTTTATCTGTTTTTGATGCGAGTTAATTTTTGCCGCCAATAAACTTATATCATTAACTCTATTTAGTGACAAGTAAATTTGAATAGTTAATCATATGATCAGGCCATGACTGTGGTGAATCCCATCTGGTGTTTCGATTTTCTTCTTTTTTCTTGTTATAATATGCTCCTTTTTTCTCTTTTGTAGAGAGGGCATAGGTCAAGGTATCGAGCAAGGTGGTAAAGTCCACATGCTGTAAGGCAACATGGTTGGGCACTTTCAACCGTGCTGGTGCGAAATTGAGAATGCCGCTTATTCCGGCTTCAATTATGGTGTCAGCCATTTCCTGGGCCTGTGAGGCAGGCACTGCTATTACGGCGAGATCAATGGGTGTGGTAGCAGCTAACTCCTTGAGCTTGTCAATGTGATGCACCTCTATTCCAGGAAGAATTTCTTTGCCTACCCTGAATGGTGTCTTATCGAAAACAAGGACAAAATTATAGCCATGGTTTTCAAATTGTTTATGTTGCAGCAAGGCCTTTCCGATGTTGCCAGCTCCTATCAGGGCCATATTCCAGCTTTTCCCAAGCCCCAGAATTTCTTTAATTTGCCGCAATAATTTTGATACGTTGTATCCGACGCCCCGCACGCCGAAACGCCCGAAATAAGAGAGATCCTTTCTCAATTGGGCAGCATTCACATTTGTTCCATTGGCGAGCTGGGCAGATGAAACGACTTTGGTACCGCGTTCCATTAACGATTGGAGATAACGGTGATAAATTGAGAGCCTCAAAATTGTTGCAGTAGGTATGTTGGTTGCCTTGCCAGCCATTTTGCTTCCTCCTCCAAACAGGCCTGGGTTAAAAGGAGACTAAGTGACTTAATTCACAATATATTTATATTTAATATTTGCTTTATGTCTTGTATGCCTGCCCGGTTTTCACCGCCCTTTTTAATGAAAAGTTTTCAAGCCATGGATGTTAAACGCAAAAGAGGTGCCATGTTTGGAGGTGTTAAGGTGTGATCTGAAAATTATATTTGATAACAGTTAATTAAGCTAAAAGAGTGCTAAAAGACTTTCCCTGTTTTGGGCAAAAGTATATCTATATCAGCCTATGACGAGACGTTGGCGCAACAAAAAGGTTGCTTTGCAACAAAAAGGTTGCAGAATTATTTTTTCTTGAAATCCTTTGAAAGTACCTGATATTTTCGCATCAGCCGTTGAAATGCCTGTCGTTCCATTCCACACTTTTGGGCAGCCAATGTGACGTTTCCTTCGTGCCGCCTGAGTGCATCGCTTAAATAGGCCTTTGAAAACCGGGTTATAAGGTGCTGCTTTGCCTCTCTGTACGTCATTTTGCACAAGGAAGACAGGGTGAGGTTACAGCAAGTTTCCTCACCTTCGTTGTCTTCTGCAAGCAGGTCTTGGGGTTCGATGATATCCCCTGAGCACAGAAGAACAGCTTTCCTGACCGCATTTTGGAGTTCCCTGACATTGCCCTTCCAGTTTCTGTTGAGCATGCATTCAACGGCTGCACTGGAAAAGCTGAGTCCATCCTTTTTGTATTGCTTGGCATAACGTTCCAAAAAATATTGGGCGATTGCAGGAATATCGTCCTTTATTTCCCGCAGAGACGGCATATAAACAGTGACCACATTCAACCTGTAATAGAGATCCTCCCTGAATTCACCTTTTGTGATCTTCGATTCCAGATCTTGATTGGTGGATGCCACCACCCTGACATCTATGTGGTATGACTTTGTGGAGCCAAGTGCCCGAATCTCCTTTTCCTGCAATACCCTGAGCAGCTTAGTCTGGATTGAGATGGGAATATCGCCGATTTCATCCAGCAGGATGGTGGATCCATTGGCTGCCACAAACAGGCCCTCCTTGTCTGATGTGGCGCCTGTAAATGCACCTTTTACGTAGCCGAAGAGTTCGCTTTCAAGGATATTCTCCGGCAGGGCAGGGCAGTTCACTGTTATCATCTTTTTTTGAGATCGTCTGCTCATGGCATGGAGCGCCTTTGCTGCCAGCTCCTTGCCTGTGCCGCTCTCTCCCCTGATCAGGACAGTGGCGTCTGTATCGGCGATCTTTTGAATCAGTTCGACCGCCTGTTTGAGCTTGGGTGACTTGCCGACAAATCCGTGAAAAGGGGCGTAACCATCGAGACAGGCGTAGAGCTGCTGGTTCTCTCGAAGCAGCTTGGTACGCTCCAGCGATCTAGAAA
>JALVPX010000234.1 GCA_027031565.1 Deltaproteobacteria bacterium
ACCCAAGGCCCCATCCGCCGCCTTGAAAAAGGCGGCGGCGCACACCGGTTTTGTCCAGTGCATGGCTGTTTTGCCTGCTGCACCATATCTTGCGGCTTTTCAAGATTGTCCCGTTTTCTCCGGTCAGAAAATTCCCTCTCACCTTGACAAATTCGCCCTTTTTCAAACCATGGGGTATCCGGCCCTTGTTGAATTTGATCGTGATAATGTCCGCACCCCTTTCCAGGGGTTTGATTGTTAGCAACCTGTTTTCCCTGTCGATTGAACAGACCCGTCCGGTGATGACATCAACTGCAAGGGCAATGTCATTCACGAATATGGTGCTCAACAAAATCAAAATGAAAAGGACCATGCGTTTCATTGGGTGCCCTTGTGATCTCTCTGTTAACCTTGTTCCAAAGCCTCCCGTGACCAGCAGGGCCGGTACGATATTTCCATCAGAGTAACTTTGCCATTTCATGTGTCAACTTCTTGTCTTATGCAAGCCCGTGCATTCCATTCCCTGTTGGCTCAAGTCAGAAATCCATGCTCTGCATAAAAGATTGTATTCAAGGGATATGCCACAAAATTGGCTTGATCAAGGCCCAGACTGCCAGGATATAACAGTGCATGTTCGACACAGCGCTGCCTGGTTCGACAATATTGTCTAAATTCAGGCTCACTGGAGGGCTTCAAGAGGGGTTACGATCCATGAGGCAGGGACCTATATTAAAATAGGGTAGTTTTACTTTCAAAGGGGAAGCATCATGGAAAAGCACGGCAGGGCAAAGATAGTAGAGATACCAGCTCTAAGAAACAAGTCCCATGTCTTTAAGGACAGGGATGAGGCAGGAAGGGTGCTCGCCGATATGCTCAAACCCCATTATGAGAAGGCGGCAGATTGCATGGTGATGGGCATACCTTCAGGGGGCGTCCCTATTGCCATAGCGATCTCAAGGGAGCTGGAACTGCCTCTGGAACTGTTCATCGTCAGGAAGGTGCAGATTCCAGGCAATCCAGAGGCTGGGATGGGGGCCTTGAGTTTTGCCGGCGGATTGTTTCTTAATCAGGAGCTTATCGACAGGCTCGGCATTACTCCTGGACAGGTAGAGGCGCAGATCCAAAGGGTGCGCGCAGAACTTGAAAGGAGAAACCAGCTTTTCAGGGCTGGCAGGCCTTTACCTGATCTGGCAAACAAGAGAGTTATCATTGCAGATGACGGCCTAGCCTCAGGTTTTACTACGTTGGCTGCAATCAGGGGAGTCCGCGGTTCAGGGGCAGCAAAGGTGATAGTAGCGGCTCCGACTGCATCTGACACTGCACTTGCCCGCCTGTCTGGCGAAGCAGACGAAATCTTCTGCCCCAATATCAGAACGGGCTACTATTTTGCCGTGGCTGAGGCCTACCAGAACTGGTATGATCTCGATGAGAAAGAAGTGATTCGCAGGCTCAAAGAGGCTGGTTATCTCCCACAAAATGGGTAATACTTGTTTGAGGCCCCAGGTGATGCGGGGACTAGTCAACTTCCTGCAATCAAGGGAGAAAAAGGAAGGAGGCGGATTCAGTGCTTCCCCAAGGCTTCCGGCCACTATCGAAGACAGTTACTGCGCACTGCGCATTGTCTCTTTTCTCAATGACCGGCACTATCCCGGCACTAAAACAGGGCCATTCCGTAAGAGACATATAAATTACCTGAGTCACTCTTTTCCCAGAGGCACTGTCAAAGGCGCCAAAAACTTGTTTCAGGCCTTGTGGTGCCTCGATTTTTGTAAATATGATATCGGGTATTTTGAGCCATTTTACAAGGCCGGCAGCCTTTTAAAATTAAA
The DNA here is from genome assembly GCA_027031565.1 of Deltaproteobacteria bacterium. GTDB lineage: Bacteria > Desulfobacterota > Dissulfuribacteria > Dissulfuribacterales > JALVPX01 > JALVPX01. The sequence continues at coordinate 1,809 of JALVPX010000234.1, forward strand.
AGAGATTTCATTAGAAGACCTCTATTACTTGCACAAATTGGCCAATCTTCTCCATTCAAACAATATTAGTGTTCCCTTTGCCGTTGAAATTCAGCCAGACATCTTGCATGCTGCAGTTACGGTCGAGGATAAGTGGCGGGCGCTGTATATAACCTTTTTTAACCGTGGAAAGGCTCGCGACCGTCGTCAACTTAGTGAGTGGATCATGGAATGCCAGAACAGCGACGGAGGCTTTGGCTTTTCGCCTGGAACCACGTCATACATTGAAAATTGTCACTATGCCCTTCGGGCCTTGAAACTCCTTGGAATCGCTCTTGATTCCAAGCAACGAAGGGCAGTGCAGGAATTTGCAATGGCCTGCAGGACCAGGTCTGGTGGATTTTCGAGAAGACCAGATGCCTCCCCTTTCATGGATGCGACCTATCATGCAGTGGCGGTAATGCTTGTTTCGCGCCTGGAGCAGGATTGAATGGCCTCTTCATTTTGAATTCTAATTTTTTATTGACAAACCATTTGACACAATTTTATATGGAATATAATGCATAGAGCCATCAGGGCGGTGAGAAATTTGTTGTATCTCTTTGAAGGAGGTAAGAGCATGAATGTGTTGTTCAGACGTCTAGGAGTCTTATTGTTTCTAGGCCTTATTGTGGCAGGGCCGTGGCAGGCAAGGGCAGAAAAATTGATCGATGACTTTGATGCCTTTGTAAAAAGATTTGATTCCAAAAATTGTCAGGAATGCCATGAAGAGATTTATAACGAGTGGAAGAAGTCGTGGCACTCAAAATCCATGGTTAGCTCAGTAAAAGGTATTGGTAATTTTTTTACAGTCGGGGTTCCCGATGAATGGGATAGAAAGCTTACAAAGGCAGAGATAATGAAATGCCTGGACTGCCACATACCCCAAATCAAGTTTGCTACTGAACGCCTGGCCCTGGAAATAGCAGACTTGATGATTGGCGCCAAAAAGGCTGCATCTCCAGCGGAAAAGGAAAAATATCTAGCCAAGCTCAGAAAACTGAACATAACCTGTTACGGCTGTCACAACATCGTTGCAACACGTCCATCGCTCGGGGTGCTGGGAGAGCCTGAAGAGGGAGTAATTTATACCAGCAACGAGGTGGAGACAGACGACCATCCCACTGAAACGATTCCCACCCTGAGAAGAGCTGTGTTCTGCGGCCAGTGTCATGGTGTTTATGCCGCTCCTGATGGTGAGAAGATCATGTGCAACACGTTGTCAGGCAGCTATGTACACGCATACGTGGGGCAGGGAGGCAAGAAAACGTGCCAAGACTGCCACATGAAAAAGGCGGACAGGGGCCACACCATGCCTGGCGGTCACGAC
>JALVPX010000235.1 GCA_027031565.1 Deltaproteobacteria bacterium
GGGAAAAATATGGGAATGGTTATCATCAAAAGGCCCAGGGCGTCCATGACAGCTCCGCCAAGTACGTAAATGGAGAGCATGGCCACCAGGATCAAATTCCGTGAAAAGGGAAGGCCTGCCACAAAGTCGGCTGCCTCAAAGGGCAGCCTGGTGATCGTAAGGAAACGGCCAAAAATTACTGCCCCTGCCACTATCATGAGGATCATGCATGATGTCCTGACGCTGTCTTCCACTGCCTTCCAGAAGGCCTCCATTGTCAGGCTTCTTCTGAGAAATGCAATGACTAGCGAGAAAAAGGCGCCTGCCGCCCCTGCCTCGGTTGGAGTAAACCAGCCTAAATAGAGGCCGGACATCACGAGTCCAAACAGGATGAGCATCTCTATGGACCCTGATAGGGATTTGAAACGTTCGGGCCACTTGAGCCTTGGGCCCGGTGGGCCCCAATCAGGGAATACCAGGCACAAGACCCAAACTGTTATATAAAAGAGTATGGATAAGATTACTCCGGGAATCAAGGCAGCAAAAAAGAGCTGAGCAATAGAAAGGCCTGTGGAAAGGCCTATAACTATGAGGACAACGCTCGGAGGTATGACTACTCCAAGGGTAGCGCCTCCAGCCACAACACCTGTGCTCAGCGCGTTGTGATAGCCCAGCCTTTTCATCTCAGGCAGGGCAACGGCACTCATAGTTGCCGCTGTGGCAGCGTTGGAGCCGCATATTGCTGCAAAGCTCGTGCAGGCGGCAACCGTGGCCATGGCGATTCCACCCCTTATATGGCCTATCCACGCATAGGCAGTCTCATACAGCCTCTTGCTTACTCCAGACTGAAAACAGATATTTCCCATGAAAATGAAAAAAGGAATTACTGCCAGGCTGTACGAGGAAAAGGTCTGCCACAGTTCCGTGCCCACTGTGCCAAGGGCAGCCTTGGTGTTGACTGCTGCCGCAAACCCGGCAAAGCCTACAAGGGCCATGGCAAAACCAACCGGAATATGAAAAAAGAAAAGAAGAAAGATGAGCAGGCCTATACCTGCAAGGCCCAGAATGACAGGCTCCATTAGCCTATGCCTTATTCCTTTCAGGCCCCAAGCCTGTCAAAAAATCGATGAACAATGTGAGGGACAAGGCCCAGAAACCAAGGGCCACCACAGCAGTAAATGGATAATAGGGGATACGCAAGGTCTCAGACACCTCGCCACTTGCCCACAATCTCAATGCCAGGGTGGCGATCCTCCATCCAGCCATGGCGAAAAAGAGGGCGCACAAGAGATTCCCAATACCTGCCAGCACCCTCCTGATCCCCTTGGGAAACCGGCCATATATGATATCTACGCAGATATGCACCTTTTTTTCCTGGGAATTGGCAAGCCCAAGGGCTGCTACAACAGCAGCCCCGAACCCCATAAGCTCAAAAGAACCCTGCACAGGGTGGCCAAGAGGGCGCAACACCATGTTTGCAACCGCCTCTGCCATGGTTAGAAGCAGCATTATGCCTGCGCCCTTTAAGAAAATGGTATTTATGCTACTGATTGATTCCGAAAACCTTTTCATATCTGGCCTTGAGATCCATCATGTCCTTGAAAAAGGCCTCGGCTGGGAGTCCCTTTTTTGCCGCGCCTTGTTTCCATTCTTCAGCCAGCACAGATACCTTGTCGTGCCAAAGTTTGTATTCATCAGGCGTGAGATTGATGAGCTCCAGTCCATAATTTTTCTTGGACCAGGCAATCGATTCCTTCACGTGGGAGTCTATGTAATCTCCAACCCACAATGAGTGTTCCCTTGCGAGTTCATCTATTACCTTTCTTGCATCTTGAGGCAGGCTTTCCCACCTTTTTTTGTTCATGATCACGGCAAAAGAAGTGGTCTGCATGTGACACACCGTGGCATAGCGGCAATATTCAGCAAACTTGAAATCCTTCAATATATCCAGGGAAGAAAAAACGCCCTGGACAATACCCTTTTGCAATGCCTCAGGGGTTTCAGACTGTGGCATTGCAACAGGCACTGCCCCGAGGATTTTCAAGGGCTTAACGCCGGCGCCTGTGCATCTGAGTTCATAGCCTTTGAGGTCTGCCAGCTTGCGGATAGGTTTCTTTGACATGATGTCTGCTGGCGGGGCGGTGAAGAGGGCCAGCACCTTAACATCCTTCAAGGATGCGGGTTTATATTTCATGAAGAGATCAAACAGGACCGCGTTTGCAACCTTGGCATTGGGAAAACCTACTGGAAGATCCACCCCTTCCAGCAGCGGAAACCTGCCAGGCTGATAGGCAAAGACTATGCAGCCAATATCGGCGATATTGTCTATTATGCCATCCATCATGTTTTTTGCACCAAGCAGTGTGGAGCCTGGAAACGTCTTGATCTTTATGGTGCCATTGGTGCGCTTTTCAACCTCTTTCTTCCATCTTTCCATCTGTACGCATGGAAACGTCGATGCAGGCGGGAAATTGGCATAGGTCAGCGTCTTGGTGCCTGCCAGGGCCTTGGCGCCCCATGTTATGCATGGCACAAGGGTGATCAGCAACAGAAACAAAATCAGTTTTTTCATTTTTTCTCTCCTCCTTTTACATGAAGGTTACCGCTTGTCAAAAAGCCTCTTGGATTTGCGTTCAGATCTTGGCAGTGCAGCATAATCCACGAGCCTTATCTCAGCAGTGACCATTATCTCATTCTTTATTCGCCTTTTGATCTGCTCTTCCAATTCTTCGTCCCATGCAGAATCCTGATCAAAATCACGCTCCACGTGAATGATCATTACATCCCTGCCCTCTCTTCGTTCCAGAACGATATTGTATTCGCTCGATATGCCTTCTATCGAGGATAGTATCTCATCAATCTGGCCGGGGTAGATATTCACTCCCCTGTAAATGAACATATCGTCGCTCCGGCCCAATATTTTGTCATGTCTTGGAAATATGGAGCCGCATGGGCATTGCCCTTCGATTGCCCTGGTAAGATCCCGCGTGCGGTACCTGATAAGCGGAGAGGCCTCTTTTCTCAAGGTGGTGACAACTATTTCCCCAAGCTCTCCTGGTTCGACTGGCTTCAAGGTATCTGGATCGAGAAATTCAAACAGGAAATAGTCGCTCCAGTAATGGATTCCGCAGTGGCTGGGGCAGTCTATTCCTGTCCCTGGCCCGTACAGTTCTG
>JALVPX010000236.1 GCA_027031565.1 Deltaproteobacteria bacterium
CTCCAAGACGGCGAGCTTCACACAATCGGCTGGGGTGCCGCTTACCGCCCATCCCCAAAACCGCCCTCCAAAACACACCTTTTTTACTCTCAAGGGATCTGCCAGCGTGATTGCGTGGCCTACTGCACTTCGTTCGCTGTCCGGCGCTGCAATATAGACCTCATGCCGTTCGCAAAAGGCCCAGTAAAGGGCACACAGACCAGGTGCATATATACCGTCGTCATTGGTCAGAAGTACTCTCATTCATTCACCACTTTTTGCACGCCTTGAATCTTCCTGTCTGGGCTCAGGGACTAGGCGGCCCTCCCTACGCCGTTCCAATTCATGGAAGTGGACCATGCAGGCCTGTCTGTACTGGCAGTAATCTTTCGGGTGGCGGCAGCCTTTGTCGAGTTCGACCATGACATTATCTTTTTGACAAAAACCTTCCATTATTATTTCTCCATCAGGCTTGATTATTCACAAAGAATTCTGTTATGTCTCTTTTGCGCAGTTTAGTCAAGGAGGAGTCAAGTAAATGGAGCATGCAAAAATTGTTGTTGTAGGAGCCGGGCCTGCAGGCATTGCCACCGCAGTGGAAGCAAAGGTGGCAGGTATAGGCCCGGTTGTGATATTGGAGAAGAGGCCGCATCCTTGTGACACGATAGTAAGTTTGTATCATGAAGGAAAGCGCGTAGATCCGGTCTACAGGAAGATGAAGGTTGAGCCTCTGGGAGTTCTCTCTTTTGACACCGAATCTCGGGAAGAGTTCCTTGAGCGCATGAACAAAGTCATAAAAGAATATGATCTCGATGTAAGATACAAAGAAGACGTTCAAAAGATTGTCAGGGAAGGAGACAACCTCAAGGTGATTTCAGGCAGCGGCCTTGAGATAGAGGCCCCTGTAGTTGTAGTGGCTATTGGTGTATTCGGCAAACCAGTCAAGCCCAGCTACAAGATCCCGTCCAAATTGAAAGGCAAGGTATTGTTCAGCCTTCCCAAAGAACCGCCACAGGGCAAAAAAGTGCTCGTAGTAGGCGGCGGAGACACTGCAGCTGAAACCGCGTGTTATTTGGCCGACTGCGGAAACGATGTGTATCTGTCATACAGAAGACCCGAGTTTTTCAGGTTGAACGATGTGAACAGGAAAAACATCGAGGAATACGCCAAGGCAGGAAAGGTCAACTTGATGATGGCCACCGATATCACAGGCCTGGACCAAGACGACGACAAGGTGCTTGTACACTTCAAGGATGGCAGTGACGTTGCCTATGACTATGTCTTTTATTGCCTGGGCGGCATGACTCCGGCGGTCTTTTTGGAAGGCTGCGGTGTTGAAATGGATGGCAAGAAACCGAAATTGGACGATAATTTTTATTATGAATCAAATGTACCTGGTCTTTTCCTTGCAGGCGATCTTGTGGCCTTGAAGGGCAGCATAATGGCGGCCTTTAACTCAGGGAAAAGGGTGGTGGAAGGGATATTGAAAAAATATGGAGACAAGGTAAGGGATTGCTGATTTTCTTAAGGAAGGAGCAAGTGGTCACAGGGTGGTTGCCATCAGGCAGCAATTGAACTGCACAACGCTCACTCTGTGATCACTAAACATCAGGAATTTCGTTGAAAGGAGAAAGGCGTGCAAAAAGACAATTTTTAGAGGTAGCCTGTAGATATTTCAAGAATCATTTTTGGGTCGCAATGCAGCCGCATAACGGCGTGGGCAAAAGGACGTTTCCGGAGGCACCCAACTTTTCAGCTCCTGTAATCTGCATTTATATTGACATATTCAACTGACAGGTCACATGTAAGTATGCTCGCTCGGCCTTTTCCGATACCTAAATCCACTTTGATGCAAAAGGCATCCCTTTCCATTAAACGCCGGGCCTTGGCTTCCTGATCTTCTCCAAGGCCCTTTCCGGCTTCCACTATCTTGATCCCATCCACGGCAATGGAAATACTTTCTGGATCAATTGTCACACCAGCCCTTCCAGCAGCAGCGATTATACGGCCCCAATTGGGGTCCTGGCCGTAAAAAGCGGTCTTCACCAGGGGGGAATTGGCTATGGTCCTGGCGACAAGATCTGCATCATGAGAATCTTTTGCACCTGTCACCTCTACTTCAACACATTTCGTAGCGCCTTCACCGTCGGCAACAATCTGCCTGGCCAAAGATGCGGCTACCAGGTTAACCGCCTCAAAAAGCTCCTCTGCCTGGGCACCGCCTTTGATTGTATCCCGGCACTTAACGCCGTTGGCCATGGCCAGCACAGTATCGTTAGTGCTTGTATCTCCATCCACAGTAATCCTGTTGAAGCTTTTCTGCGTGACAAGTGAGAGCACCTCCTGCCACCAGTCAATATCTACCTTGGCATCGGTGATGATGAAAGAAAGCATTGTTGCGTGAAGGGGGGCCATGTCCGGGGCTATCATGCCGGAACCCTTTGCCATTCCCAGCACGGTCACCCCATCTTGACGTCCTTCAAGGCATGCCCACGCCATTTTGGGAATGGTATCGGTGGTCATGATTGCCCTGGCCACTTCATTCATGCCGTCTGTCTTGAGGCCTGATACCAGATCAGGCATGGCCTTTTCAAATTGTCCGACCGGCAACTGTTCGCCAATGACCCCTGTAGAACACATAAAAACCTCATCTGGCTTTATGCCCAGCTGTTTGGAGGCCATGGAGCATATGGAATGCACACTCTCCAGCCCTTCAGCTCCGGTACAGGCATTGGCATTTCCGCTATTCACCAAAATGGCCCTGGCACTACGTGAACCAGCGGCAAGCTGTTTCATTGAATGGATGACAGGAGCTGCCTTGACCCTGTTTCTCGTAAAAACCCCAGCAATAGCCGCGGGCACGTCTGATACAATCAGACCAAGGTCCGGCCTGCCGTGATATCGTATATTGGCGGCTGTTGAGGCCCCCTTGAAGCCTTCAACTGTTACCGGGGCTGTGGCACCTTCGCCGAAAATCATTTGTGCCATCTCATTTACGTCCGCAGCACTTTTTGTATTTCTTGCCGCTTCCGCAGGGGCACGGTGCGTTTCTACCCACCTTTTTGCTCTTTCTCCTCACGGTCTTCGGCTTTCCGTCGCCCTCCCCGTGGCTGAAACTAAGGCTTTCCTGTTCCTGCCGTTTCCGGGCTTCGAGCTTTTCGATCTCGGTCTCCTTGAACGGCCTGATCCTTAAGAGAACGCTTACACTTTCTTCCTGGAAACGGGCCACCATGTCCATAAACATGTCATAGCCTTCCCGCTTATACTCCTGTAACGGATCCCGCTGACCATATCCGCGCAGGCCTATACCTTCCCTGAGATGATCCATGTTGAGGAGATGATCTTTCCACAAGTTGTCCAGGGTCTGGAGCACAATGAACCGCTCCACCTGCCTCATATCCTCTTCGCCAAAACGCTCTACCTGCCGGTCATATGCCTCTCTGAGGCCAGAGATGATCAACTCTTCCAGATCTTCCCTTTTAATTTGATCTTTGCGCTCAGCTGACAGTTCAAGGCTCATGCCGAACTGGCCGGCCAAACGGTCTGAAAGCCCCTTCCAGTCCCATTCAGAGGGTGGTGTCTTTTCGTCGGTGTAGGTGTCCACCAGCGAAGCGGCTATTTCATCCAAGAAGCCGTAAATGGTTTCACGCAGATTTTCCCCTGCCAGGATCTGCCTGCGCTGGCTGTATATCACCTCCCTCTGCTTGTTCATCACGTCATCATATTCAAGCAGATGCTTCCTGATCTCGAAGTTATGGGCCTCGACCTTCCTCTGGGCATTTTCAATGGCCTTTGAGAGCATGGAATGCTCTATGGGTTCCCCTTCCTGCATACCAAGCTTGTCCATTATGGAAGCAATGCGCTCAGACCCAAAGATCCTGAGGAGGTCGTCTTCCAGGGAGAGGTAAAACCTGGATGAGCCTGGATCCCCCTGGCGGCCTGAACGGCCCCGAAGCTGATTGTCGATACGCCTTGATTCATGACGTTCGGTTCCCAGGATGTGCAGGCCTCCAAGTTCAGCAACTCCCTCACCAAGTACGATATCAGTACCCCGGCCAGCCATATTTGTGGCAATGGTAACCCTGCCCTTTTCGCCTGCATGGGCCACTATTTCGGCTTCGCGCTCGTGATGCTTTGCATTCAGCACGTCGTGGGGCACGCCCATCTTTTTGAGCATCTTGGAAAGGCGTTCAGACTTCTCCACGCTCGTGGTACCCACAAGGACCGGCTGACCCTTCTCGTGCAGTTCTTTGATCTCACGGGCAGCGGCCTCAAACTTCTCTCTTTCAGTCCTGAAGACCACGTCAGGATGATCAACCCTTATCATGGGTTTGTGTGTTGGAATGACCACCACACTTAAGCCATAAATCTTCTGGAATTCCGCCTCTTCTGTTTCTGCAGTACCCGTCATTCCTGCAAGTTTGTCATACATGCGGAAGAAATTTTGAAAGGTGATTGAGGCAAGGGTCTGGTTCTCAGACTCTATCTTTACACCCTCCTTGGCCTCCAGGGCCTGGTGCAGCCCGTCGCTGTATCTGCGGCCAGGCATCAGCCTGCCTGTAAACTCATCAACGATTATTACCTGGCCGTCTTTCACTATGTAATCGTCATCCCTGTGGAAGATCACGTGCGCCTTCAGTGCCTGCTGCACGTGGTGCAACAATTCTGCCTGAGATGGATCATAAAGATTTTCCACCCCTAGCAGTTTTTCGCATTTTGCAACCCCTTCCTCGGTGAGAGTGGCCGTGCGGGCCTTTTCATCTATGGTGTAATCAATATCCCTCTTAAGCTTTGGTATGATCCCGTTTACCCTGTAATAGAGGTCAGTGGATTGTTCAGAGGGGCCTGAAATGATCAATGGTGTCCTGGCCTCGTCTATCAGGATGGAATCCACTTCGTCCACTATTGCATAGTAGAAATCGCGCTGGACCATATCTTCCAGGGAATACTTCATGTTGTCGCGAAGGTAGTCGAAACCAAACTCGTTGTTTGTTCCGTAAGTAATGTCTGCTGCATATGCGGCCTTTCGCTCGGCATCGTCCAGCCCATGAAGTATGACGCCCACCTTCATTCCGAGAAAGGTGTACACCTTGCCCATCCACTCCGAGTCACGCCTGGCCAGATAGTCGTTTACGGTCACTACGTGAACTCCCCGCCCAGTCAAGGCATTGAGGTAAACAGGCATGGTTGCTACCAGGGTCTTTCCTTCACCAGTCTTCATCTCTGCTATTTTCCCTTGATGAAGGACGATACCCCCGAGGACTTGAACATCGTAGGGCCTCATTCCAAGTACCCGCCATGCGGCTTCCCTGACTACTGCAAAGGCCTCAGGCAGCAGATCGTCAAGGGATTCACCGCGATCAAGCCGTTCCTTGAATTCAGCCGTCTTTGCCTGAAGCTCGCTGTCAGACAATTTTTTTATTTCAGGCTCGAAGCTGTTAACCCTGTCTGCAATGGGTTTTATCTTCTTGATTTCCCTGTCATGTTTTGTACCAAAAACCTTTGTCAAAACGCTGTTAAACATCTTATTTACAACTCCATCAGCAGTGCTGATTCATCACAATTTGGAAATTTTGGACACTTTACACAATCTGCCCATATCTTGTGCGGCAGCTGCGCCTTGTCCACCACATTAAAACCCAGCTTCTCAAAAAAAGCACTTTGGTAGGTAAGCGTAAACACCTTGTAAATGCCCAGGGCTATGGCCTCGGTCAGGCAGAACTCGACCAGGCTCCTTCCCACGCCCTTTGCCTGGCACGATTCCGCAACTGCCAGTGACCTGACCTCTGCAAGATCTTCCCAGCAGATGTGAAGGGCCACGACCCCGCCCACTTCACCAGCAGGTGTTTCATAAACTGCGTAGTCTCTTAATGAATCATAAAGCTCGCTTAGGGAACGAGGCAGTAACAGCCCCTGGTCTGCGAAATGATTTAAGAGGCTATGTATAGCACGAACATCTCCAATTTTGGCTTTTCTTATCATCTATCATCAGGGCCTCACAGGAACTACGTAGGCACGGAGATTTTCATTCTTGGCCAACCGTTCTGCAAAGGACTTGGCCTTTGCTGCTGTATCGAAACGGCCTATGTAGACACGATACCACGTGCCTTTCCTGGCCCCTAAATTCACCTTCTTTATCGTGGTCTTGTACCCCTTTCTGCGCCATCTGCCAGCCTCTTTCTGTGCCCTCGATTTCTGCTTGTAAGAGGCAATCTGAAGGGCAAAAAATGGCGCTTGGGGCTTGGCTTTCTCTATGGCCTTCTCCTGCACCTTTGGCGTAACAGGCTTTTTTTCAACCTTTTTTTCTACTGGTTTGGGCGGTTGTTCTTCGGCCTTTTCTTTTATTTGCCCCGCTTCGGGGGTCAACTCAAGTTTTTCCCTCAGCTTTTCAACCTTTGCTTCAACTTGCTGCTCTGCCTTTACTGATGGTGCAGGCATCAGTTCATTGTCAGTGCCTGTTTTCCCCTCTGCCACTGGTTGTTCTTCAGACGGAGCACCCGTATCCCAAGGACCTGGCCAGCTGTTTTCTTCCTGAACCGGAGCCTGGACGGTTGACCGGGATTTGTCCTTCAGTGCCAGCACGTTTTTGGCATCAGACGTCTGGGCAGTGCCACCAGTGAAACGCTTTCCTGCCCAGAAACCCAGCACGAATACCCATAACAATATACACAATGTTGCCGTGGTAAAGGCCAACATGCCTCCCCAGCCCATCTGGAACTGAAACTTCTTGGCCCTCTTCTTTTTGTTCCTGGCCTTAGCCATCGCTACCTCACATCAACGTGTCACATGCTTTCAGGAGCACTGACCCCAAGCACTCCCAATCCCTTCTTAAACACCTGCTTCAAAACCGAGGCGAGCAGCAGTCTGGCCTGGGTCAGTTCTTCATCGTCTCCCAAAAATCTGTGTTTAGTATAATACTTATGCAATTTTCCGGCCAGCTCTGTCAAAAAATAAGTCATTCTATGCGGTTCCTGTGCCTCGGCACTTTCCGCTATCACCAGCGGAAGGCTGTCCATGGCCTTTAGAAGGTCAATTTCCTCGGGTTCTGAAAGCCTGGTCACATCGACGGCCTCTGCCCCTCTCATTTCCACCCCTGCCTCCTTGGCCTTTCTAAACACGCTGGCCAGGCGGGCATGTGCATACTGCACATAGAATACGGGATTTTCCTGGGTCTGGGATCTTGCAAGATCAAGATCAAATTCCAAGGGACTGTCGCACCGGCGTGTCAAAAAAATGAACCGGGCTGCATCCCTGCCAACGTCTTCCAAGACCTCCCGAAGGGTGACGAATTCGCCAGCCCTGGTGGACATTGCCTTCTGTTCACCACCTTCTATCAGGCTGACGAGCTGAACGAGCAGGACATTGAGCAGGTTTTCATCCTTGCCGAAGGCCCTTATGGCAGCCTTCACCCTTGGTACATAACCATGGTGATCAGCACCCCAAATGTCAACGAGCATATCATAACCGCGCCTTATTTTATTGAGGTGATAAGCTATATCTGCGGCAAAATAGGTAAGCTCACCATTGGAGCGGCGCACTACCCGATCTTTTTCATCCCCGAGCTGCGATGTGCGGAACCACAAGGCCCCGTCTTCTTCATAAAGAAAGCCCTTTTCTTTCAATTCTTCCAGGGCCTGCTCCACCTGACTGGATTCGTGAAGGGTCCTTTCACTGAACCAATTATCAAAGTGGACACCGAAATTTTGCAGATCCTCCTTGATTCCTCTGAAAATCCTGTCCACCGCCTGCTGGGTGAAGAAGCCCAAGACTTCCTGTTCGGCAACGTCCCTGAATTTATCGCCTTCTACCTCAAGTATCTCTGCTGCTATTTCCTTAATGTATTCCCCTTGGTAGTGATCACCAGGGAAGTCTATTTCTTCACCCAAGAGCTCAAGGTAACGCAGATAAACCGACCTACCCAGGGTTTTCATCTGGTTGCCCACATCATTGATGTAATATTCTGTCTCAACCCTAAAACCAGCCGCTTTCATGATTCTGGCCAGGGAATCGCCAACTGCAGCACCCCTTCCATGCCCAACATGAAGAGGGCCTGTGGGATTTGCACTCACGAACTCCACCAGCACCCTGCGACCCCTGCCAGTATCACTCTCTCCATACCCTTCCCCTGCCTGGTACATGAGCAGCAGGTTTTTCTGCCAGGTTTCCCTGGCTACGAAAAAGTTGAGAAATCCTGGCCCTGCCACTTCCACCTTTTCAAACAGTGGATCTGCATGGAGCGTTTCCGCCAGGGACTCGGCGATCTTGCGCGGCGCAAGCCTGGCTGCAGATGCCGCAAGCATGGAGATATTGCTGGCAAAATCGCCGTGATTCCTTTGTTTGGGCACCGATACCTGGTGCGCACTAGGAATCTCAATCTTGGGCAGAATCCCCTGCCCTGTTAATTCTTGGAAGGCCTCTTCCACCTTTTCCTTGACCCTGTTCTTCATCATGTCTCTGTCTCGATCACATGTATAATCAACTGTTCGGCACTCTGATGCAGCATTGCCTTGGAGCAAGCAATTTTGCCATATTAGTGAACTCACCTTGAGAGGGCAATAGATGAGGTTTGTTTTTCCAAGGGTGCGGAATCAAGGACCTATTCTCGAGGAGTCAATTTACCTACGGCCCTCTTCAAGGCAGCGGCATGTACATCGCCAGCATAGTGAACAGCGCTTTTGCCGCTTATGGGATCAAACGAGGAAGGATCAGCCATGCACAGGTATTGCACTTCCCGGCCAATGGTTTCAAGTGCATCCTCAACCTTCAGGCCCAGCACCTTTCCTGCAGTCTGCCATGTGGCACCGCAACTGGCTCCCCGCTTAACACGGATCTCCTTGATTATGCCTTCTTCGATACGAACCTCATATTCAGGCAAACCAAATTGATTACCATAGGCACCCAGGCCAGCCTTTCTGCCCAGGCCGCAGCAGGTAAATGGGCAAACTGCTCCCGGGATGCGCTGCCCCGAGGCAACAACAGGAATGCCCTTGTCCCTGCATATCTTTACGAGGTACTCAGAAAGGTCTGGATGGCGCAAGAAATTCAGCACCAGGTCCCCTTCGAAGTCCTTGTTCATATATTCTTCAGGCTCATCGATCACTTCAGGTAATCCAGAAGGCAGGTCAAACACCTTTGCTATCTCAATTCCTTTGCCAAAGGCCTCGATTCCTGCGATCTTCAATTCACCAGAACCATTCTGCTGAAAAACAACTATCCTGCAAATCTTTCTGTCAGACATGGAATCTCTTGGCAAAAAATTTGGCCTCTCTATTCTCCTTACGAGGGATACCGCAACTAATTAAGGGAGACCTCTGAAAAACTGCCTCTTTTGCCCAATAGCTGCGTTATCGTCGCGAAAAAATGCTCACATACCCCAAGTATGCTGCGCCTTTTTCGCTCTTCAGGCCTTGCTCTTGAACAAAATAGCTGTTTTTCAGAGGTCTCTAAGGGTGTTATATTAGAACATCTTGCCATATGTTACAAAGTGAAATGAAAGTGAAACATGCCCATAAATTCAAGCTCGTATCTGATTTTCGGCCTTGCGGAGACCAGCCTCAGGCCATAGAAGCGCTGGTAAAAGGCGTGACAAGGGGTTTGCACCACCAGATACTGCTCGGGGTAACAGGCTCTGGAAAGACCTTCACCATGGCCAATGTGATACAGAAACTCCAGAGGCCTGCCCTCATCATTGCGCCCAACAAGACATTGGCCGCCCAGCTCTTTGGCGAAATGAAGGCTCTCTTCCCAGAAAACAGTGTGGAATATTTTGTGAGTTATTATGACTATTACCAGCCCGAGGCCTATATACCTCAATCAGACACATATATAGAAAAAGATTCGTCAATAAATGAATTCATAGACAGGCTAAGGCATTCGGCCACCAGGTCCCTCCTCACCAGGCGCGACGTAGTGGTGGTTGCAAGCGTATCGTGCATCTACGGCATTGGTTCACCCGATGAATATGAACAGATGCAACTTTACCTCCGCACTGGAGATATGCGTTCCAGGGAAGAAATTATAGACCACCTGGTCACCATGCTTTATGAACGGAACGAATACGAACTCAAAAGGGGCACGTTCAGGGTCAGAGGGGATATCCTGGAGATATTCCCCTCCCACGAAGAAGACAGGTGCGTGAGGGTCGAACTTTTCGGGGATGAAATAGAACGGCTTTCCCTTGTTGATCCTCTAAAGGGTTCAACTATCGCAACTATCAGGGATATCTTGATTTATCCTTCAAGTCACTATGTTACTTCAGAAAACCGTTTATCCAGGGCAATCGAAGCCATAAAGCTGGAATTAGCCGAAAGGTTGAGATTCTTTGAATCCCAGAACAGGCTCGTGGAGGCCCAGCGGCTTGAACAACGCACTTATCTGGACATTGAGATGATGGAAGAACTGGGCTACTGCCACGGCATAGAAAATTATGCGCGCCACTTGTCCGGCAGGGCTCCAGGCGAACCTCCACCAACTTTACTCGACTATTTCCCTGATGACTTTCTTCTTTTCATAGATGAAAGCCATATAACCGTTCCGCAATTAAGGGGCATGTACGCAGGAGATCGCTCAAGGAAAAAAAACCTGGTAGAATTCGGCTTCAGGCTGCCCTCGGCCCTGGACAACAGACCGCTGCGTTTTGACGAATTCGAGCAGGCAGTGGGACAGGTGATTTATGTATCTGCCACCCCTGGCCCATATGAACTGGAAAAGGCTGAACAGACCGTTGAACAGCTTATCAGGCCTACCGGGCTTCTCGATCCCCACATGGAGGTGCGTCCGGCTGCCTCCCAGGTAGACGACCTGCTGGAAGAGATCCGGGCCAGGGCCGAGGCTGGTGAAAAGGTTCTGGTAACCACCCTTACCAAACGAATGGCAGAGGATTTGACAGAATATTATTCGTCACTCGGCGTTCGGGTTCGCTATCTTCATTCAGACATCACGACCGTAGAAAGAAGCCGGTTGATTCAATCCTTGAGACAGAATGAATATGACGTGCTGGTTGGTATCAACCTGCTGCGCGAGGGACTGGATATCCCAGAGGTGTCACTGGTGGCGGTCCTAGATGCTGACAAGGAGGGGTTCCTCCGCTCTGCACGTTCCTTGATACAGACGGCAGGCAGAGCCGCCAGGAATGCCAATGGAATGGTCATACTTTATGCAGACACTGTTACCGCCTCAATGCAGCAGGCCTTGGATGAAACAAGGCGGCGGAGACTCATTCAAGAAGAATACAACCAGCAGCACGACATAGTCCCGAAATCCATATCCAAGCCTTCGGAAGATCTTCTTACTTCCATTTACAGTTCCGAGTCGGCACAAAATGAGGCCGTTTTCGAGCCCCATGCAGCTTATCAGGAAAATCCAGAGGCCCTGAAAAAGCGATTGGAAGAGCTTGAGCGCGCCATGAAACAGGCGGCCAAGGAACTCAACTTTGAAAGGGCTGCTGAGCTCAGGGACACCATATCCCGGCTTAAAGGTGAACCAAAGACCTTGCAGGCTCCCTCCCATTAACTTCAAAACTCCTGCCTGCCAAAAGGCCTTCAGGAGCCTCTCACTAGACCTAATCCACATCCGCGTACAAACAAAACGGCTTTTTTTGTAAAAAGACTTATTAAAAGGCGCTTCCGACGATTTTTAAGGTACGAGTATAAACGTTCTCCAGGATAAAAAGCCTTTAGAATGTGCAGGCGTGGGAGCGGTGGCTGGGAGTGGCTCCTGAACCATTTTTAACGTGAAGAAGATGAAAAACCTTGGCAGACGCACGGCAGACCTTTAAAAATGGTGAAGGAGACACACCAGCCACCCCATTACACAGCGTTGAAAAAAACCGTCTTTTGAAGAGCCTAAAGCCTGTCCCTCCGCTTTTTCAATGTCTGCTGCCAACCCTTCAAAATCTTCTGGACTTTTCCGCACAGCCCAATCCATCACTATTCCCCGGCTCCCATCAATTCATAGGCCTTCAACCCCTTCAAACCGTAGGCCCCGTAAAGCATGGAATCCGAAAACGCCAGATCCACAGCATCGCAGACATCGGCACTGAAACGCTTTACCAATTCGAACTTCTTGCCGCTGATCCTGTACACATTGCATTCCTTTTTCCTGGCAGCGGTACTGCCATTCTGCTGCGCACCAAGAGGCTCAAGATACATTCTGTCACTCTTTACAATTACCAGATCAGAAAAAGCATCTGCCAAATAAAATCTCTGGTCAAAGGTTTTAGAGGCCTCTATCTCTAAGGTATGGGAATCAATGGCCAGCAACTTGGGCACCTGTGTTGGAGCAGGTATTTCATCTTTTTTACTATATGAATCCGGGGTATCACCTTCCATAATAACGATGGGGAATGGATTACGAGGCATGCACACCGCAAACAGCCTTCCCGCCTCATTCAATGCTATGTTGCTGTATACTGGATCACAATCAAAGACCCTGCTTTTTTCCAGCACAGCCTGTCCATCTTTCATTGAAACAAGGTTCAACACCATCTGGTCCCTTTCCGATGATTCTTTTAACAGGATTTTGCCATCATCTGTAACGCCTACCAGGTCGCCTGGGACAGTTGCTTCAGCCACCAGTTTGGGCTTTTGTTCAAGATCTTCGACCTGCCAAATCCTAAGCAGCGCGACAGTCTCATTCTTGTTCGGTGGAGGAAATATGGACAAGTCCTGGTCTAAGGGTCGGGGACCAATCGTTTCTACCGCACTGGCAAAGATCTTTCTGTTTTTAAAGATAACCCTGTTTACGTGACCACCATCTGCACTCTTCAGCATGGAATAGCCCTTTGAACATGTACCATCATTAAGATCCATAACGGCTATTTCCAATAATCCAAGATTATAAAAAAGAGCCAAGCCATCATCCATTGCCAAAGACAGATATTCGCCTTTGGGAGCAAAACCCTTAACCGGGTTTTGAAGATCACCAGGCTCAAAACCATATAATTTCCATATGCGGCCTTCTGGTACAATTGTGGCAGACCACACCATCTCCTTGTCATATTCAATCCACCAATAATTCCTGGCAAGTTCCAGGGACCCGACTATTTCAGGCGTGCCGAAATAATCGATTGTAAAGAATGCGTAAGTGCCAAGCCCGCCAACCAAATATTCATCAAGATTTAAGACCCTTTCCGAGGAGACCGGAAGTTGAACATGGCCCAGATCTTCGATGTACTGATCGTCCAAACTGCAAAGCTGGATATAGTGGCTGGCTCCCCTGTCATACCGTGTGATTGGGAATGCACAAAGTTTCCTGTCCCAGTCGATCAGGAAGGCCCTTTCATCACCAAGGGCCTGAGAAGAGGTGTATTGGGTTTCATCAGCCAGCGGAACGAGCCTGTCAATAAACCGGGGGCTGGAAGGGTGTTCAATATCAAACAGGCTCACAGCTACCCGGCGAAAGGAAGGAAATGGTTGATTTTCACCAGGAAGTGGCTGATCATAAACACCCAAGCCAAGCAATCTTGAGCCATTTATGAACAATTTTTCTGACCAGCCGGGTACTTCCAGGTGCGCCAGGAGCCTTGGCCTGGCAGGATCAGCCATGTCGATTACCCACAAGGGATCTTTTCGCTCATATGTGATCACGTATGCCTTGCTGCCTTCAAATCTGGTAGCAAAAAGGTCTTCACTTGGTGCAATCCCCTTTAGCTGGCCCACCAGCCGGGGATTATCCTTTGAAATATCAAAAATGGACAAGGTGCTGCCGCTTTCTCGATTCCAGGTATCAGGGCTGGACACCACTCTCAACATGGAGCCCCGCACATCAAGGTGAAATTCAGATGGAATATATCCCGGCACCTTGACAATCTTGGGCCGCGGCAGGGGATTGCCAGGATCGCGGATATCAAACAGCACAATGGAAGAAGAACGCTCCCTGAGGTTGTAATTGTCATTATTGTAAGCGTACAGGAGATAATCTGGGAAAATCGCTGCCACCGTATTGCGGGGAATATTGGTTATTCTCTTTTGACCCCTTAGTTCAAACGTTCCATTCTGAGTCACTTCCAGGGCGGTCACCACCAAATTACGGTTTGGTTCCGGCATGAACGGACTCATGGAAGGCGGCTCGCTCGCATTATCATTCAAGAGGGATTGGGCCACTGTTATGAGATAAATCAAATTTCCCCTCCGCCTTGATTCCAAAAAGGTGCCTTTGAGTTCCAGGGAGTCTTCCAGTTTCAGTTGGTTGGCAGCAAGGGCATAGGCCTTGACCATTGTGCCGCCGGATTGCCTGGAGGCCGGGATATCATTCCTGCTCCTCTGAAGGATGATATAGTGGCCGTTTATGGAGTAGATCTCCTCTGGCATGCCTTCCAATGGAATGGATATCACGAGCCTTGGGGCACTGGGATCACTCCAATCGATCACCTGGAACCGACCCGAGGCGTTCGCATACAGGATTTTCGTTCCATCGATTTTATAGACATCAGGCTTTTCTGTTTCAGGCCGCTGACTTTCTGGATTGCCTTGTACAGCTTCATCAACATCGCCGGAGCCAGACAGGGAGGGCTGCGCCAGGTAGTCAGGTTCAGCCCGTTGCTGTTTCAACAAAAATTTGTTTTGGCCAGGCAACCTTTCCCGAGCGGCCTGAATGGAAAGCGGAAGTATCGAGACCTCTTTCCACGCCCCGAGTTCGTGTGGCGGATGACCCTTGGCCAGGGCCACCAAGAAGAGAAAACACCTGTGCCCTGCTGGGCACTGAGCTGGCAAAGCGCCCAGCTCTGCTTCTCCAAAGGGTAAAATATTCATTGGCTCGGACTGAAAGGGCTGTATGCCTTCTTTCCAGCCCAGATCCTTTACGACGGAAAAAAAGCGGCCCTTGTTCCCCTCATCCAGGTCGCCCCACACCAGGTAAGGATGAACCCCATCGACCCGTTCATTTATGGTGACCTTTACCTTTTTCGTCTCATGGCTGTACGATACTGACCAGCAAAAGGCCTTGGGTGTGAGAAAGGTAAACAAGGCCAGGGCTGAAATGGCGATTGTTCCAACGTATCTTCTCATCTCCATTCCCCTCAAATTTGTTTTTGAAATTATGTTCCAGACAAGCAGAAGTGTTGACTTTAAACAAATGGGCAATATGATCTCTTGACCATGAACCTGCCTCTATTGTTTTGCATTATTTATGCCTCCATAATCTTCTATCTTTCATCACAAACAGGGCAAGAGCTTCCTGAGCTGCCGGCACCCGATTATGTGGCCCATTTCATAGAATATTTCGGCTTCGGGGTGCTGCTTTTTTGGTGGAGATCAAGAGCAGGGGCACTGGCGCAGATGCGCAGCAAGGCCTTTTGGCAGGCCTTGTTGTTAGGCTCATTTTATGGGGCTACCGATGAGTTTCACCAATATTTTGTGCCGGGCCGCTGGAGCAGTTGGCATGATTGGTTCGCAGACACCCTGGGGGTGGCAGCCGGAGCACTGGCAGCAATCCTCTTCATCAAAATATGGCTACCTCTAAAAATTAGGATTTTCGTTAAGGGGCAAGACGCGCGAAAAAAATAACCGCAAACATGCCTGATCTATCAAGGCTAAGCAGCTAGGCCGCTGAGCGGCCAAAAGAATAATTTTGGTAAGTGCCCTTGATATGTATTGACGCCTCCGGCGCCCTGTGCCATGTTAAGATTATGTTACGAAAAATTGACCAGCTCATTGATGAACTGGATGCATGGCTCCGTTTTCACAAGAAAATGGGGCTTGAGGCGCTTCCTGCTTCTCCGGGGGTAAAATCCTTTATCAGCTCCACTGACAACTCGTTAATAAATGCGAAAGATGCCTTTACAAAACCTCCTGGGAGCCTGGAGGCACTCCAAAAAGCGGCCCTGGAGTGCACACGCTGCAGGCTGCATGAAACAAGGCACAACGTCGTGTTCGGGGAAGGACCTGCTAACGCGAGACTCATGCTCGTGGGCGAGGCACCGGGCAAAGAGGAAGATCTTACAGGACGCCCCTTTGTTGGGGCCTCAGGCCAGCTTTTGACCAAGATGCTTAATGCCATAGAGATCGACCGGCAGGAGGTATTCATTACATCGATCTTAAAGTGCCGCCCGCCTGGCAACAGGGCCCCAAAGGCCGACGAAATAAGGGCTTGCATGCCGATTCTGATGACCCAAATAGAACTCATCAGGCCCAAATTAATCCTTGCCCTTGGAAACGTGGCAGCCCACAACCTCTTGAATACGAAGGAAGGTCTTAAAAAACTCCGTGGAAAGTTTCACTCACTCAATGGGATAAAACTGCTGGTAACCTATCATCCAGCCTATATTCTGCGCTTTGCAGGCCAAAGGCAGAAGGCCTTGAAGATAGAGGCCTGGAACGACCTGCAATTACTCCAAAGGGAGTATAAAAAATTGGAGGTCTAGTTTGACGCAAAGCTCTCTCCAGATGCTGCGCGATTCCCTGGCAGACAAGGTGCCTGCTGCCTGTTCTCCCCGGCTGCTGGCCCTTGTCATCTTCATCTTTTTCTTGCAGACCAATTCCTGCCCTTTTGCCCTTGAGGGGAGGCAACAGCGCAACGAGTACGCTGTAAAGACCATCTATCTGCTGACCTTGAGGGGGAGCATCAATCCCGGGGCCAAACTTTTTCTTGAGCGTGCAGTCAGGCAGGCTGCTGCCGATAGAGGCGCTGCCTTGGTCGTGGAGCTCAACACCCCCGGGGGCCTGGTGTCCACCTTGAGAGACATGGTCCAAATCATCATGTCTGCCCCAGTCCCGGTAGTCGTCTATGTTGCGCCTGCTGGCTCACAGGCGGCTTCGGCTGGAGCGATCTTGACACTGGCCGCCCACGTAGCAGCTATGGCGCCAGGAACCAACATAGGGGCAGCCCATCCTGTTGCCCTCGGGCCTGGAGCAAAGAATGGCAAAGCCGCGAATGTGGTCAAAAAGGCCGAAAACGACGTAGCAGCCCTGGCACGAAGCGTGGCCTCAGAGAGGGGCAGAAATACGAAGTGGGCTGAAAAGGCTGTCCGGGAAAGCGTCTCAGCCACGGCAAGGGAGGCCCTGAAGTTAAAAATCATAGATTTTGTCGCCTCCAGCCTTGATGAGCTCCTGCAAAAGGGCAATGGGATCAAGATCAAATTAGGCTCCAGGCCGGTGACTTTAAAGTTTGTATCTCCAAGAATAATCAGGGTGAAAGAAAACCTGAGGGAACGGATCCTGCGCACCATTGCGGATCCAAACATAGCCTATCTGCTGCTCATGGCTGGAATGATCGGCCTCTATTTCGAGTTTGCCCACCCAGGCGTTATCTTTCCCGGCAGTGTAGGCGCCATCTGTTTGCTCCTAGGCCTCTATGCCTTGCAGGCGCTGTCGGTCAGCAGTGCAGGCCTGCTGCTTCTCTTGCTAGCAGCCATCTTGTTCGTACTCGAGCTTGCCATAACCAGCCACGGGATTTTGGGCGCTGCCGGGTTTGCATCGCTTGTCATGGGCTCCATCATGCTCTTTGATTCTTCTAAGAGCGGTGCTGCCATCTCCCCTGAGGTGCTCTGGCCTACACTGGCTGGCGTTGGCCTCTTCATGGGTGCAATCATATTCGTTGCCACCAAGGCTGCGCTTTCAAGGCCTAAGACCGGCAAAAAGGCCCTGATCGGCCAGGTCGGAACTGTAAAAAGGGAGATAGAGGCCCTGGGTGAGGGCCTGGTTTTCGTTGACGGCGAGTTGTGGACAGGCACAAGTAAAACCCGTTTAGAAAAAGATCGTAAGGTAAGGGTCATTGACGTAAAAGGACTAACTCTTGTTGTTGAACCCCTTGATGATGCATAGGAGGATCTAACAATGCCTATCTCTTTTGCCTTTTTGCTATTCCTTCTCATAACCTTTCTTGCAACCTCGATCAGGGTGATGAAGGAATATGAACGGGCGGTGGTATTCCGCCTCGGGCGGCTCCTCAGGGCCAAGGGCCCGGGGCTCATTATTTTGATTCCAGTTATCGATAAGATGAAAAAGGTGGACCTTCGGACCATCACCCTCGATGTTCCTCCGCAGGATATCATCACAAGAGACAACGTCTCTGTGAGGGTGAGCGCGGTTGTATATTTCAGGGTGCTGGAGCCTGAAAAGGCAGTGGTGCAGGTTGAAAACTACCTTTTCGCTACTTCGCAGCTATCGCAAACCACCTTGCGGAGTGTGTGCGGCCAGGCAGAACTGGATGAACTGCTGGCTGAACGGGACAAGATAAATGCCAGGATCCAGGCGATCCTGGACCAGGATACAGAGCCCTGGGGCGTCAAGGTAAGCAAGGTAGAGGTCAAGGAAATAGACCTGCCAGACGAAATGAAACGCGCCATGGCCAAACAGGCAGAGGCAGAAAGGGAAAGGCGTTCCAAGGTGATAAATGCCGAGGGCGAATACCAGGCTGCGGCACGGCTGGCTGAAGCAGCCGCCATTATTCAAAGTGCCCCGGCTGCCCTGCAGTTGAGATTTCTGCAGACATTGAGGGAAGTTGCAGCTGAGAACAATTCAACGATACTCTTTCCCCTGCCCATTGACATGATAAAGCCCTTTATGAGCTGTTGGGAGCATGGGGATGCGGCAACAAAAAAGAAAGAGGACGGTCCTAAAGAGAGATGAACGAAAAAATCTTGGGCATAAATT
Source organism: Deltaproteobacteria bacterium (assembly GCA_027031565.1). GTDB lineage: Bacteria > Desulfobacterota > Dissulfuribacteria > Dissulfuribacterales > JALVPX01 > JALVPX01. The sequence continues at coordinate 18,570 of JALVPX010000236.1, forward strand.
GGGACAGCAATAACATACCCACCTTGCCATCTGTGGCACACAAGCTCATATTCGCTGCTGGCGAAGGAGAAACAGGCATAGCCGAGATTGCGACTATCATCGAACAGGATCCTTCCCTGGCGCTGAAGGTATTGAAGGCAGCAAACAGCGCCTTTTACGCCCTCAACCTTGAAATCACGTCCATAAAGCATGCCACTGTCCTGCTGGGTATGGATGAGGTAAAAAAGTTGGCCCTTGGTTTCCTGCTGGCCTCAAACTTCCTGAGCGTTTCAAAGCAGATTGCAAAGGAGGCAGAGGCCTTGTGGAAACATCTTCTTGCCACGGCCGTATTTGCCCAGGATCTTCAACAGGGCGGTGAACAAGACCCTGACCTTTATACCCTCGGGCTTCTGCATGACCTTGGCTGGCTGGTTCTCATGTCTGAATATCCTGACACCTACAAAAAAATCGCCAACTGGAACACAACGCTCTTTGAGGCCGAAAACGAGCTCGGCATAGACCATCAATTGTGGGGCGCAAAACTAGCAGAAAAATGGGGGCTGCCAGAACCCTTCCAGGTGGTGAATTTCCGTCATCACTACCCGTGCAGGGAACTTGCCTCTCCCCGCTACCTGCTCCAGATGCACATTGCAAACTACCTTGCAGACAAGGCCGGATTCATTGCAGTCAGGCCGGACTCAACACCCTTGGACCCCTGCGCAGTCCAGGGACTCGGCCTGGATGATGACACCATGGAGGAAATGGAGCAGGCGTGCCTGAACGAGTCAGGCAGGATCGAGGAGCTGTGGGAGATCATGACAGGCTAACCTTGTTCGCCATTTCCAATGCTGCTTATGCCCAACATCATGTAGTGTAGGCCGGAAAGCACGGTAAGCAGGGCAGTGGTTACGTAGAAACCTGGAAGAACCAGGCCTGGCAGGGGGTAATAACGGCTGGCAAAGACAAGAAAGATGGTTCCCAATTGAAACAGGGTGGTGCACTTGCCCAGCAGGGTTGGCCTTATTTCGACCCCTCTGTGAAACAAGAAAAGCAGCAACACCCCCATTATTATGATCACGTCCCTGCTTATCACCAGCACCGCCAGGTAATTGGGAATATATCCAGTGGCCACCAAAGTGGCATATGATGTGTTAAGCAGCAATTTATCCGCAATGGGGTCCAATATGGCGCCTGTCATGGTTTTCTGTTTGAGCACCCTGGCCAGAAAACCATCCAGGCCGTCTGTAACACCAGCAGCCACGAAAACTGCAAAGGCATAGTCAATCCTTCTGTCCAGCATGAAGATTACCATGGCAGGAGTAAGGACAATACGAGTCAATGTAAGTAGATTTGGTAGATTGATAGCCGGTTTTACCATTTATGCACGCCTGACCATATATTCTTCATAGCTTCAAGCCGTTCGGGGTGAAACCACCTGACAAGGGGATCTGCCTTGAACCAGGTGATCTGCCGCTTGGCATAACGCCGTGTATCCCTTTTAAGGAGGTGTATTGCCTCGTCCAGGCTCACCTTCCCTGAAAGAAACATGATAATATGGCGGTAACCCAGGGAACGCAAGGGCCTAAGGCGGGGATCGTAGCCCTTTTTTAAAAGCCCCTTGACCTCATCAATAAATCCAGCCTCGATCATCATGTCCACCCGCTGTTCGATTCGGTGGTACAGCTCTTCCCTGGGCCGTATCAAACCAATCTTGAATACCGGCCATCCCTTAAGGCCCCCTCTTCTTCCCTGCTTCCACCACCAGGAAATGGGCCTGCCAGACTCCATGTAGACCTCGGCTGCACGGATCAGCCTGTAAACATCATTGGGATGGATGGCAGAAAGCGCATCAGGGTCAACCTCGCTCAAGAAACTGGTCAATATCTCAGTTCCAAATCTCTGCGCCATCTCCTTTAAGACTGCCCTCACAGCAGGGTTTCTGCCAGGGCTCGGACTCAGCCCCTCGAGCAGGGCCTTGAGATAGAGGCCTGTTCCCCCGGTGAGGATGACACTTCTTGAACTCGAGACTATGTGTTCAACCACCGGCACTGCCTTCCTGACATAAGATGCCGCGTCAAGGAATTGATCAGGCTCTGCAATATCAAAGAGATGATGGGGAACCAGGCTGCGCTCTTCCTTGCTTGGTTTTGCAGAGCCTATGTCCAGCCCCTTGTAAACCTGAACGGAATCAAAGTTTACTATCTCTCCCCGTATCTCCCCGGCAAGCCTCAAGGATGTAGCGGTCTTGCCCACAGCAGTCGGCCCCACTATGGCAACCAGGGGAAAGCGTTGAGGAATCTGCCAAGTCATTTGGGCCTTTTCATTCAGCAGCACCCCGCATGCTTAATCAATTTGAAGAGCTATCTCTTGAATCTCTTTTTGATTTCATCCATGGTTATAGAGACAACCACCGGCCTGCCATGCGGACAATTCGTGACCCCCTGTTCCATGAGATCACCCATCAATTCGGCCATCTCTTGCGGATGCAGCACATCATCTGCCTTGACTGCGCAGCGGCACGCAATCCGTGCTGCCATGTCCCACAAAAGGTCTTTGGGATCACTGGAACTCTTCTCAAGGGCGCTGTCCAGAAGCTCGGAAACCGCCCTTGCCTTGTCTGGCTGCCTTGCAATGATGTCTGGGACTTCGTGTACGGCGATTTCAGTGGCGCCAAAGGTCTCAAGCTTCAGACCAAATTTCTCAAAAACAGGCAAACATTTTTCTACCATTGCGATTTCATCCGGCTTCCTTTCAATCACAATGGGAAATGCCAGCTGCTGGCTCACGATCTTTTCCCCCGAGTCGATGTGCTCCATCAGCTCCTTGAACAAAAGCGCCTCATGGGCAGCGTGCTGGTCCACCATCAAAAGCCCTTCCGGCCCCTCGAAGAGGAGATAGGTATCGGCCAACTGGCCTATCAGCCTGAAGGGGCTCGTGCTGCTGAAAAATTGCCTGTGCTGCTCAAGGGCCGGGGTCGGCTCGCAGGCCTCCATTGAAACCAATTCTTCCATTCCGTACTGGTGCGTTGCAGCAAATCCAGGCACCGGCCCTTCACCCCCTGCGGCTTGCTCACCTGAAGGGCCAGAAGTTTCCGATAAATCCCTTGCCGAGGCTGTTTTGAACGGATGGCTTCGGCCCTCAAGGGCCTCCCTTACGCCATGATACAAGGAGCGAAAGATGGTATCTGTATCCCTGAATCTCACCTCCTGTTTGGCTGGATGGCAATTTACATCCACGAATTCAGGCCGTGCATCTATAAACACCGCCCCCAAGGGATAGGCGCCTTTTACGAAAATGCCCCTGCACGCCTCGGAAAGTGCCTTCCACAACATGCGATCCTTGACCAGCCTCTTATTCACGTAGAAATAGAATCCCTTGCTGCTCGATCTCGCTTCTTCTGGAGGAGAGACATAACCCTTCATGGAAAACCATGGCCCCTTTGCTTTAAATTCCAACAACTTGTGCGCCACCTTCTCGCCGACCAGGGGCCACAGGGCCATGCGGCCGGAAAGCCCCGTTTTTGACTTGAATAGAGTGCGCTTCCCGCTGATCAGCTCAAAATGGACATTGGGATTCGAGGCAGCGTAAACCCTCACCGTCTGGGAGACATGGCCCAACTCGGTCTGGGCGCTCTTCAGGAATTTTCGCCTGGCCGGTATGAGGCCGAAGAGGTCCTCCACCTTGACCAGGGTTCCTGCAGGAGCCCCTCTTGGCCTTATGCCTTTTTCCCGGCCAAAGGAGATTGTGAGCTCCCAACCTGTGGACTCCTGGCGTTGCCTGGAGATTATGGTAAACGCTGACACTGAAGCAATGCTTGCCAGCGCCTCGCCCCTGAACCCCAGGGTCCTTATGGCCGCCAGATCCTCTTCTGTAGAAATCTTGCTCGTAGCATGGGGCTCAACAGCAAGCTCGAGGTCTTGCCTGTCCATGCCTGAGCCGTCATCCTTTACCTGTACAAGGTCGCGCCCCCCTCCTTCCACGGTTATTTCGATCCTGCCTGCGCCTGCGTCCAGGGCATTTTCGATCAACTCCTTAACCACTGAGGCAGGCCGCTCTATTACTTCGCCTGCAGCTATCTGGTTGGCGACCTGTGAGGGCAGGATCTTTATTCTACCCATGGGGTTTGTTCCTCAAGTGCTCGTGGATCACGCGTGCCAGGCTGCGCGGGATGGCCGGGACAGATTCGATTTCCGACCTTGACGCCTCTTTAAGCCTCTTTAAGCTGCCAAAATGGTTCAGCAGGGCGCGCTGTCTGGCAGGCCCCACTCCAGGTATGGATGTGAGCTGTGTAGCGAGCGACCTCTTATGGCGCCTTTTTCTATGCCTGGAAACCGCAAACCGGTGGGCCTCGTCCCTAACCTTTTGAAGAAAAAGGAGAACTGGATGATGATTGGGGAGTATGCGCGGAGCTGCCTCACCGTGCACGAAAATCTTTTCCGGGCCTGAGCCTCGATCCTTTGCCAAGGCAAGAACAGGCTTGTCCTTTAAGCCGGCTTCTTCCGTCACTACGCCTGCAACAGCAGAAAGCTGCCCTCTTCCTCCATCGATCAGGAACATATCCGGCAGGCCGCCTGCTTCGATCCTGCGCCTCATCATCTGGCGCAGGGATTCATAATCATCAGGGCCTGACATGCCCTTTATGTTGAACTGCCTGTACCTTTCCTTGCAGGGCCTTCCCTTGACAAAGGCAACCAGGCTTCCCACTGGTTCCAGGCCTCCTGTATTGGAGATATCAAGTCCTTCGATATATTCCGGGACGGTGTCAATGTTCAAAAACTCCTTCAGGGCCGTGCCTGTTTCATTCCACTCTTCTTCCTTGCGCCTTGAAGCCGCCAGGGCCGCACGGGCGTTGTCTTGGGCCATTTTAAGGAGCCTTGCCCGCTGAGTGCGGACAGACCACTTGATCTGAACCTTTCCCGATGCAGCATCACTTAAGAGCTGCTCAAGGAGCACCTTGTCCGGTATCTGGCAGGCAGTAATGATTTCAGAAGGGGGCATCACATCCATATAAAAGTGCCTTATAAAAAAGGAGATGACCTCTTCATCTGGTTCATCAACTGGTGCATTCAAAAAATGGATCTCCTGGCCCTGCACAATCCCTTCACGCACCCTTAAAACCCCCATGCAGACATTGGAGGACTCCCTTGCCAGGCCGATCAGATCCCAATCGGCATCCATGCCTGCCACAACGGTCTGGGCCTCGCTTATCCTCCTGATTGCGGTGATCCGGTCCCGCAGGACAGCGGCCTTCTCAAAGGCGCATGCTGCCGCCTCCTCCTTCATTTGGGCGGTCAACTCCTTGATCAAGTGCCCTGTTTTGCCCTCCAGGAAGAGCCTCACCTGTTCCACCCTTTCGAGGTATTCCCTATGGCCTATCCTGCTGCAGCACGGGGCCGAGCATCTATCTATCTGAAACTGCAGACACGGCCTGCTTCGCGTCTTCATTACGTGGTCCGTGCAGGTGCGCAGGCCAAAGGTCGAAGACACAAAACGAAGCGCCTCCCTTACGCTCTTGGCAGAGGCATAAGGCCCGTAATAGAGGGCGCCGTCACGCCTTCTTCTGCGCACAACAGAAAGCCTTGGATATGTCGCTTTGATTCCCAGGCGCAAAAACGGGTATGCCTTGTCATCCCTCCAGTGCACGTTGTATTTGGGCCTGTGCTTCCTGATCAGTTCTGCCTCGAGGATCAATGCCTCTTTTTCGCTGACGGTTATGATAATCTCAAAGCAAGCCGCCTTCTTCAGCATGAGCATGGTCTTGTCTGGCTTTTGGGCGCCGGCGTTGAGATAAGAGGCAAGCCTCTTCCTGAGCGCCTTTGCCTTTCCCACGTAGAGGATCGTGCCGGCTGCATCCTTGAACAAATAACAGCCGGGCTGCAGCGGGACCCTTTTCGAGGCTTCTGGATCAAGAATGTCGAAGGTAAGCTGTTTCACTGATTCAAGGCGTTTTCAAAAAATCTTGGCAGTGCAAAGAGGCTTCCGTGCATCTTTGGAGTATAATAATTGAGTTCCATTCTGGCAGCCCTTTCCTTTACTGCTTCCGCGTCCAGGCCGTTGATGGGTTCAATGCCCGATCCGGCCACAACCCAGCTCCACATGCCGCTTGGGTAAGTGGGTACCGGTGCAAAATAAAAATGAACTGATTCAAAGCCCGCCTCCAGCATGTTCGCCTTAACGCCCTTTATGAATTCAAGATGGTAAAAGGGTGATTCCGTCTGCGCTGCCACTATGCCTTTCTGCCTGAGCCCGCGCAGGCACAATTCATAAAAAGGCGCTTCAAAAAGTCCCTTTGCCGGCCCTACCGGATCTGTGGAATCGACGATGATTACGTCAAACTGGGCCTGATTGCGCTTTAAGTATGCGATTCCGTCCTCAACTACAATGGATGCCCTGGGGTCGCTGAACATTGCTGAAGACATGGTGGGCAGAAATTCCCGGGCCGTTTCCACCACCGCATTGTCTATCTCGCACAGAACTACACTGCGCACCTCAGGATGCCTCAGCACCTCTCTCACTGCACCTCCGTCACCCCCGCCTATTACCAGCACATTCCTGGGGTCGGGATGCAAAAACATGGCAGGGTGCACCAGTAATTCGTGATAAATAAACTCGTCGCGTTCGGTGCACATCACCAGCCCGTCCAGCAGAAGCACCCGGCCATACTCAAAGGTATCCAGCACCTCGATGGTCTGATATTCAGACACCCATACCTTGAGCGTCTCCTTCACTCTAAGGGTCAACCCAGCGTCTTTTGTGTGTTTTTCCGTATACCAAAGTTCCATGATTCAGCTATTCAAGATAATATAACATATTCCGTCAAGCCATTGTCTTGACAAACCCTGCCATCTTCATAATAATGCGGCCCACTAAAAAGCCGGGATAGCTCAGTCGGTAGAGCAGTGGACTGAAAATCCACGTGTCCCCAGTTCGATTCTGGGTCCCGGCACCACCTTTTTATAATACGAAAAGCCCTGCATTTCTTCAGATGCAGGGCGTTTTTGTTTCCAATGTCATTCACTCCAGGCTATCTCTAAAAATTA
>JALVPX010000237.1 GCA_027031565.1 Deltaproteobacteria bacterium
TCACTGACCACCAATCATTGATATTGTATCGAAGAGACAATTCTGCCCCATACACCTCGCCCCTCATCTTATTTGCAGCCTGAACAAAAATTTCCTGATATTCCGTGGGTTCGCTGTGGAAGACAGACGGCTCATAAGAATAGACTGTAGCCAGCAGTCTTGTATACCGGTGGATGAAAAGGGCCAGATCAAAAGTGGCATGTCTTGAAACCTTGCTTCTCAGACCTGCCTCATATGCCCATAAGACCTCTGAATCAAAATGGCTGTTACCTTTATAACTGATAAGAATGGGATTCAGATTTAAAATGCCTCCCCGCACCACATAGACTGGTACAGTTGCTCCAACCAGACTGATGTCAGGAGTGTGAACCGCTTTTGCCACCGAGGCCCATAAAATTTTTTCAGGGGAGGGCTTCCACAGAAATTTAGCAGACGGTTGTATCTCAAGACCTGTATAGGGGTTGTATTCACACTTTGTACCCAATGTAAGCCTTCCCTTCTCTTTGGAAAAATAGATCTCATCTTGCAGGAAAAAGTTAAATATGTCGTCCTTGTGTCTCTCTGGAGAAAATCTTGTGTACCAGGTGCTGTCAAAACGGGCAGAGATGTGCCTGTATCCCGATCCTGCAATCCAATGCTGATTCCGGGCCAGGTCAAATTCAAATTGGGTATCCAAATCAAATGTAGCTACATGGTAGTCGAGAAAATAGGCATTATTATTATCCTGGTCATAATATGTTTGGAGCCTGAACCGGCGGCCGTTTTCAAGGGTACGGGCATATTTGAAAACAACATTGCCAGCCCATAACTCAGAGTCGCTGGTCTGGACCCTTTTATAGGGCACTGTAAGGCTTGGAAGGATGGATCTTACCCCGGTCTCTCCATAAAAAAGATCCCCAGACAGCGATGCCGAATTATGATCGTTTGGTTCCCAGTCTGACCTGAAACCTGCCTGAATGCCTTGAAAAGGCTCCTTAGCGTCTTTGCCGGATGTAGTCTTAAAACCTTCCCTGTCTACTGCATTTACATAGAAGCGCGAAAAAACACTTGGAAACGGCCTGGCACCGGCCCACAGCTCTCCGCGGAATTGCTCGGGAGAACCAATTACTCCCTCAATATGCCCGCCTTGGGTTTCCTGGGAACTCTTTGTAATGATATTGATAATGCCGTTTACTGCATTTGCTCCCCACAAACTGCCGCCAGGTCCCCTGATAACTTCTATGCGTTTGATCAGGTCCAAGGGAATATTCTGCCGTTCCCAGTAAGTCCCTGAAAAGATGGGTGAATAGATGCTTCTGCCATCTATCAGCACCAATAATTTATTTGCAAACCGGCTGTTGAAGCCCCTGGCACTCACTGCCCAGCTATTATTGGCAACTCTGGCAACATGAATTCCGGGAACCATCCTCAACAATTCGGCGATATTTTCTGCACCCGAATGTTCGATATCATCCCTTGTGATCACATACATTGCAGAGGCTACATCAAACAGCTTCTGGACATGCTTGGCAGCCGAAGTGACCTCAATATTCATCAAATCTTCCAAACTCATTGAAAAATAGTCCTGGGGAGCTTGGGCGAACAGGCACGCCTGGTGCGCTGGAAATAGCAAGAAGAGTACAACCAGAAAAATCTTTCTTAAAATTCCCATCTTATGGCACCATAGAAGCTCTGGTCTATCCTAGTAACCGTTTCGTAGAAATAATCGGAATAAAAACCCCTCCTGTGATGGCCTAATACGTTTTGGCCTGAAAAAATCAATTCCAAATGCTTCAAAGGCCTCCAGGCAACCCTGAAATTCATCGTCAAATAAGAAGGATTTTTTTGGCTGAGAAGCCTGTCAACATATTTCAACCAGCAATCAAACTCAATATTGTGAGCAAGATCCATGCTGGAGCGAAAAGAAATTTGATGCCTTGGATTGTTGTTCTCAACCTCTGAATCCTTCCGGTACTCAGTGGCTCCCTCTCTCAAATGCATGAACACCTGAATTTGAGAATAGACCATCTGTATCCTCCACCATGGAGTGAGATCAACCTTGACATCCGCCTCAAGCCCGTAAGCCTCACCATACATTTTGTTTACAGCCGTAAATTCCCACTCAAAATGGGGGATGGGAAGGGGTTTGAAAAAAGGCGCTCCGGCAGGTTGAGAGGCAAGAAGTTTGTCATATTTGTTGAAAAAGATGGCTATATCAAGGCTGATATTTTTATTGATAACAGAGCGGTAGCCACCTTCAATTGCCCATACAGTCTCGGAATCATATTTTGGATTCCCTTTCACTATCAAGGCAGAAGGGTATGGCAGAAAAGGCGGTGAAGGTGGTGTCACCTTTAGGACGATCCTCGAATTGTATGTTCCCATGTCAGGAGTGCGCACAGCTCTTGATACTGCACCCCAAAACGTGTGATGTTTCCAGGGCGAGTAACGCACTCTGATATTCGGCTCCATTTCAAAGTCTGTAAAGGGATTGTGCTCAAATTTTGAGCCCCATGTTAAGGCCAATTTGTCATCCAGAAAAAACAACTCATGCTGAAAAAAGGCATTGAAGTTATCAATATCCCTCTTGGAAAGAAACATACGGGCAAAACGTTTTCTCGGCCGAACTACCTTGCTACGTCGGTATCCGGCCCCAAGGGTGAGGAGCTGATTGTCAGCCAGGGCAAAGCGCGTGTTAAGCTCCAGATCAGCAATATCGACATGATAGTCAAAAACCCGGCCAGTAAACTGGTCGTGATCCCAATATGCCTTGAAGGACATTTCCCCTTCATCATCAAGCGTGTGCTTCCATTTCAGATAAAGATTCCAGGGTGATTTATAGGTATCTTCCTGCAAGACTTCAGAATATGGTGGAAGAGCAGAGGGAATCAGGTGACGCCAATCCCTTTTTCCAAAGTTCCAATCGCCCGAAAGGGTTACCTTGTCATTTGGGGTGGCGTCCCAATCAGTTCTAAAACCCAGCCTGTTGTCATACCACCCATCACCAGCAGTAAAATCTTCGACTGTATTGGCCTCTTCATGATCAACTCGATGATAGTAGAGGCGGTAAGTCATGTCTTCTCCAATTTTTCCGCCGTAGCGAAGAGCGAGCCTTGACCTCCATGGATACCCGGTGGATGCCTTCAGCAAGCCGCCCTGGGTATCTTCTGACCGCTTTGTAATTATGTTTATGATGCCGTTTACTGCATTCGCCCCCCAAAGGCTGCTGCCTGGTCCGCGGATGACCTCTATCCTTTCGATGTCATCGAGCAGGAGATTGTGATTATCCCAAAAAACACCTGAAAAGATAGGAGAATAGACGCTCCTCCCATCGATCAATACCAGCAGCTTATTGGAAAATCGGCTGTTCCCAACTCGTATGGATACAGCCCATGACCATGCATTCACCTTTTCAACCTGGACCCCGGGGGCCATGGCCAGCACTTCGGGTATGGTTACCGCACCTGACCTTCTAATGTCTTCCTGCGTAATGACAAATACTGGAGCAGCAGTCTCGGAAAAGGGCTGAAGCCTCTTGGCAGCAGAACTTACCTCGAGCTCCATGAGTTCCTCGATACTCATGTCAAAAAAGTCCTTTGTGCTGGCAAGGCATGATGCAGTCCAAAGGCACAATATTAGCAGCAATGATGCAAGTATTGAAAAGAGGCTTCCTAATTTATTCCCGTACATACCGCCTGTTGATTTCATGAAAACCTTTTACAGATCTTAATGTCTTTTTAAGATCATCGGTATCTTGTCGCTTTTTTATTAGGCAATCTTACATGCTCTGGGGACATTGCCCAAAAGAAATTTTTTAAGCTCTCCCTTGCATGAATCGATAAAATATGATGAGACAAAAAATGTGCGTCACAGGAGGGCGTTATGAAAAGGTGTGCACTGTTTCTGATATTCTTGACAGGCCTGTATGGCCTCGCATGGGCTGAGGAGGCATACTTTGAACTTTCGACCATGACACTTGTCATACCCTGCGTAACCCTGGTACCTGGTGATGGGGCTCAAACTTGTTATCCCGTCACCCTTCAATATGAGCAAAGGGGCGGATTCTCCATAAAGGCGGTCGGTACACCCATTGCCAGAGTGGGAAGCGAATATGATGCCGCTTTTGATCTCCAGGACCTTGTCTTATCCATTCCGGCAGTGTCAGTTGCAGGGAGTTTGTATGAAGTACAATTAGTGCTTAATCCGCAGACCAGCAGCTTTGCATTGACCTCGATCAGGCAAAAGGATACGGTTCAGCCTGGTCCAAACAATCCCGAGTACAAGTTGGTGGGCAGTTGCGGAAACAACCTGTTTGGTATTTGTGCAGATTTCTATACAACAGACAGTGCTCCCGATGTGGTATCCAGGGCACAGGACGAATGCAAGAATCAGCTTGGAACCTGGTCAAGCGAACCGTGCGAGCAAAATTTCATAAAAAAGTGCCAGCTTGTAAAAAATGAAACCTACCAGGTGACCAGCTATTTATACGATCAACAAAGCGTATCATTTTTTGACGGCCTCTGTGCCATAGACATGTCGCAGGTCGGATCAATGGCAAGGTAGTGACATCCAGCAAGGAAGAAGAGCCGGGGTCTGCTACTCTTCCCCCAGATAGGCAGCAACCACTTTTGGATCCTTCTGGATCGCGGAAGGGGTGCCCATGGCCAGGAGTTCTCCATAATTCAATACCAGGACCTCATCGGAAATATCCATGACTAGGCCCATATTGTGTTCCACCAGCAGCACGGTGATGCCGTTTTCCACCAACTTCTTAATTAATTCGGAGAGTTCCACAGTCTCGGTATCATTGAGGCCTGCAGCAGGCTCATCGAGCAGAACGAGGTGCGGTTCCGAGGCCAAGGCCCTTGCTATTTCCAATTTCTTGAGCTGCCCGTAGGGCAGGGAATCGGCCGGTTTGTCACGCATCTGAGACATACCGCAGAATTCGAGGGCTTTGAGTGCCTTGTGCCGTATCAGCCTTTCCTCACGCAGCATGGATGGAAGACGGAAAATTGCCGACAGCATGGAAGCATTGCCAAGACGATGGCAGCCTACCATGACATTTTCGACAACACTCATATTGAAAAATATCTGAAGGTTTTGAAATGTCCTTGAGATACCTTTTAATGCCACTTTGAAAGGCGGAAGGCCCACCAGTTGATCTTCATGAAACAGTATGGACCCGGAATCAGGCCTCTCAATACCTGTCAGCAAATTAAATAGCGTAGTCTTGCCGGCACCATTCGGGCCTATCACCGAAAATATGGTTTGTTCTTTCACCCTGAAAGAGACGCCGTTAACGGCTTTCACTCCTCCATAGGCCTTTTCGAGGCCCGAAACTTCTAGGAGGTAAGACATTCCTTCTGCTCCTGCTTGAAGTGTGTAAAGAGCCTGCACAGGCCTACAAAAAGACCTTCTGGAAGGAAGATCATGATGAACATGAGTATTCCCCCAAATATCAGGACCTTGAAATCCTGAAATACCACGAGGAATTCAGGCAGGTAGGTAAGGATTGCTGCCCCGAAAACCGCACCGAAGGTACTGGCCATGCCTCCAAGTACAACCATTGTGACCAGCTCGATGGAGAAAAAAAAGCTGCACGAATCAGGGCTGATGAAGGCCTGCTCATGGACGAACAGGCTGCCAGTTACAGCCGCCATCACTGCTGATATTACAAATATATGCACCTTCACCCTCGAGGTATCAATTCCCATTGTTTCAGCAGCCACCTCGCTCCCATGAACGGCCTGCAATGCCCTGCCATGACGCGAGGCAACGATATTAAGGGAAAAAAGGATGCTCAATAGCATTACCGTTGCAGAGACAGCGTACCAGCGCAGGTCACTGTTGATGGGCCAGCCGAAAATTGAAAGCTCAGGAATGGAGGAAAGACCGTCTGGACCGCCGGTCAAGGTGTCATATTGGACCAGAAAGATGTGTATGATTATTCCAAATCCAAGTGTGGCCATGGCAAGATAATGGCCTTTTAGCCGCAATATGGGCTTTGCCACCAGATAAGAGACAATCCATACCAGGGCAACGCCGGCTCCCATGGCAAGCCAGGGGTTAAAGCCGAATTTTGTGGTCAATATTGCAGAAGAATATGCCCCCAAACCAAAAAAGGCCGCATGGCCCAAGGATATCTGGCCTGCATAGCCCATGAAAAGATTGAGTCCCACGGCAAGAATGACATTAAAGAACATGGTCACCCCGACCACGGTCACGTAATAATTTTCAGGAAACAGGAGTGGCAGTATGGCAATTACAGCTGCGAATATCCCAAGACCTAAAAGCCGCATTCTAAACCCGCTCCCAGGAAGATTTACCAAACAGACCGCTCGGTTTTAGAAAGAGTACCAGCAAGATTATGATGAAGGCTATCGCATCTTTATACCCAGACGATATAAGGCCAGCTCCTATTGACTCCAACAGGCCCAGCATCAATCCCCCTGCTACAGCACCCATTGGGTTGCCCATGCCCCCCAATATAGCTGCAGAAAATCCTTTGAGACCAAGCATCACCCCTGCGTTGTATGTGAAGAAGGTTATGGGCGCAATCAATATACCTGCAACAGCGCCCAGGCAGGCAGAAAGCCCGTAGGATATCAGGAGCATCTTTTTCACATTTATGCCCACCAAGTAGGCTGCCCTCTTGTTGTAGGAACAGGCCAGAATGGCCTTGCCTGTTCGAGTGCGATCAAAAAAATATTTGACCAGAAAAACCGAAACAGCCGTGCATCCCATCACCCAGAGATTCTGGGGAAGCAGCGTCGCAGGCCCGATATGAATGGTCTCTTCACCAGTAAAGGGCTTGAGGCCATAGATATCTTTGCCCCATATCAACAATGCTGCGCCTCGCAGCAGGATGGAAGCACCAATGGTGATTATAATAGTGGAGACCACTGAGGCATTTCTTGCCGGCTCAATTGCAAATTTCTCCAAGGCCATACCCACGGCTGCCGTAATGGCAACCGCCAAGGCAATTGAAAGAACGTAAGGTATGCCTGCTGCATTTAGAAAGATAGCGCTCATGGCTCCAATCATTACGAACTCGCCCTGGGCGAAATTTACCACGTCAGAGGCATTGTAGATGATTGCAAAGCCAAGGCCTACCAATGCATACGCTGAACCCACGGTGATGCCGGTAATCAAATATTGAAGTAGTTGTTCGTACATCCTGACAAACCGACCCCCCTTGGGGTTAGGCCTCCAAGGGGGGTCATACTTGGATTACTCTTTTATCAAGGCTTTCCTTTTAATAAAGCAGCTTCCAGGCGCCATTTTCAATTTCTACCATCTTGAAGGCGTCAAGCCCAAGGCCGAGATGGTCATCAGGACCCATGTTGAAGACCCCGCCTGTTCCTACAAAGCCCTTTGTCTTCTCTATTTCATCCCTTACCTTTGCCTTGTCCACACATCCTGCCCTCTTGATTGCCTCCACAGCAATGAAAAGACCATCATAGGCATGGCCGCCAAAAGTGGATACAGGCCCATATTTGGCCTCATATTTCTTTTTGTAAGACAAAAGAACGGGTTTTTGAGGATCATTATCCGGCAGCTGTTCTGCAACAATGAGGGCCGCTGCCGGCAGGCGCACGCCATTTGCTGCATCTCCAGCCAGTTCGATGAATTTTTTGGATGCAACGCCGTGGGATTGATAAAGAGGAAGTTTTATACCGAGCTGGCGCACATTCTTGGTCACTATAGCAGGTGCCTTGCCAAAGCCGAAGTTCAAAATGGCCTTTGCATCAGTAGCCCTGATCTTTGTCAGCTGTGTGGTCATGTCTGTATCAGCGTTGTTATAAGATTCATCTGCCACGATGTTGATTCCATATTTTGGAGCCAGATCCAGGCACTGTGCATGCCCCGATTTGTCAAAGCCACCGTTACCGGTGATGAGTGCCACCTTTGAGATATTTCTCTTCTTCATGTCTTCGAAGATCTTGGCAGCTGCCATCCTGTCTGTATGAGGGGTTTTAAAAACCCATTTTTTAACGGGCTTGATGATCCTTATGGAACCCGCGAGGGAAATAAAGGGTATCTTTTCACGTTCCACGATATCAATAACAGCCAGGGTCGTGCCGGATGTGGATCCTCCAACTATGAGATCAACCCTGTCCTTCTTGATCAGCCTCTTGACCACATCCTTCGCCACCTTTGCCTTGCCTGACGTATCATAATAAACAAGTTCAAGCTTTTTGCCTAACACCCCGCCCTTCTGATTGATTTCCCCAACATACATTTGGAGGGTCTTCAATTCCGGGTCACCGAGAAACGAGGCAGGCCCTGTAAGTGCCAGGAAAGAACCTATCTTGATGGTCCCAGATGCATGGACCGCAGAGGCTGCAGACAGGGTCAACACCAGGGCTGAAGATATGCCCAACATGCAGGCAAACAGACCTTTGATCATGGTACGATACATTTCCGCTTTCCTCCTCTCATTTTTTGCAAATCCTACGTAGGTTGACTGATCGTGTCAAGATAATAACATGGCTGAATGGAACTGCTGGCCTTGTGAGTCACTTTTCTGTATGATGCCGGGAAAAATGAATACCTTTCTTGCCTATGCTGACAATTAAGAATCTTCATACCCGATATGGGCCTATACCTGTCTTAAAGAATGTCTCGCTACACGTCAAACAGGGTGAAATAGTCGCCCTGATAGGCACAAATGGGGCTGGTAAGACCACCCTTCTCACAACCATCTCAGGCCTGCTCAAGCCCGTAAAGGGCTCAATCCAGTTTGACGGTGTAACAATAACCAAGAAATCGCCTTCTGAAATCGTGGCCCTGGGGCTTAGCCAGGTGCCTGAGGGAAGACAGATCTTCACGCCTCTCACAGTTGAAGAAAACCTTGAGCTTGGGGCATATCAGCGCACCTCCCGGAACGATGGAAAGGCTGTCAGCAAAGATCTGGAGGCAGTTTATTCACTTTTTCCAAGACTAAAGGAGCGCAGAAAACAGGTAGCAGGCACCCTCAGCGGAGGCGAGCAGCAGATGCTGGCCATAGGCAGGGCCTTCATGGCAAAACCCAAAATGCTGCTGCTTGACGAACCATCACTGGGACTTGCGCCCAAGCTGGTGGACTCCATTATGAAAACGATTGTTTCCTTGAACCAGGAACAAGGCCTTACAATATTGATTGTGGAGCAAAATGCAAGAAAGGCCCTTGCCATATCCCACAGGGCATATGTGTTGGAGACAGGCAAGATTGTGCTTCAAGGCAGTTCAGAAGAACTCATTGAAGACAGCGAAATCAAAAGGGCCTACCTAGGCAAGGATTATGCAACCATAACAGAACGGTAGGGGGGATAGTTAAAGTGCCAGGCAACAAGAACGTGGAATATTTGTCCTCACAGGAATGGCATCAATGGCAGATGGAACTGCTGCAAAGCACCGTCAATAGTGTCTACCGCCGGGTTCCATTCTACCAGCAGGCATTCAAGAATGCGGGAATCGAGCCGTCTGACATCCTCTCGCTGAATGATCTCCATAAGCTGCCCTTTACTACTCGAAAAGACTTGTCTGAAAACTATCCATACGGCCTGTTTGCAAGACCTCTCCGGGATATCGTTCGTATCCATACACTGCGTGGCACCCTTCAAAAACCCGTGGTGATTGGATGCACTGCCCAGGACCTCAAGCACCGCCGCGACCTGGCTGCAAGGCTCTTTCAAACCTGCGGTGTAACCAAAGAGGATATAGTTCAGATCTGCCTGGACCCTGGCCTCACCACCCTCGGCCAAGAGCTGAAAGAAAGCGCCGAAGCGGTGGGTGCCCTGGTGATACCGCCAGACCCTGTACCGGCCCCTGCCCAGGCACGGGTTATGATGGATTTCAGGACCACTGTGCTGGTAACAACCCCATCTTATGCAAAGCGGATTGTGAGGGAAATAGATGCAGGCAGCCTCCCGCTTGGTGCCTTGACCCTGAAAACCGGCCTATTTGTGGGCGAACAACTTTCAGAAGAAGACCGTTCTTTTTTCAAGGAGTTTCTGTCCATTAATTCATTTTCATCCTATGGGATTCTCGAGGTGTCCGGACCCGCCCTAGCCTTTGAATGTGAAATGCAAGATGGACTTCATATTGCCATGGATCACTTTATTGCAGAGATCGTGAATCCGCAAAACGGCAAATCCATGCCAGAGGGAGAAGAGGGAGAATTGGTTGTCACCACGTTGACGGCCAGGGCAAATCCCCTGCTTCGGTTCAGAACCGGTGATTTGACCAGGATCATAAAAGAGCCGTGCAAGTGCGGCCGCACGACAATGAGAATTGCTCCAATCAGCAGAAGGTGCGACAACATCATTTCGATAAGAGGAATCAAAATAGATCCAGGCGAAGTAGGCGAATTGATCAGCGAATATGTCCCAGGTCCCGTCCCTCCTTACATCCTCGTGATTCAAACCGAAAATTTCCTGGAAAAACTGGAGATCTGGCTCTCCATTAACGAGGAAATCTTTTCAGGCAGCCTTCCACAATTGCACAACCTAATAGCAAGGCTGGAAGAAGCCTTTGAACAGAAAACCGGTCTTTCATGCAAGGTGAGGCCAAGGGAATACAGGACCATAGAACCTCTGCTTAAAAAAGGCCGGCTGGTGGTAAGGTAGGCCTTGTGTTTGTCAGTCTCTGGGAACCGCCATCATGCGCTCCACGGCCTTGAGCGCTTTTTTGCGGATGTCTTCCTCCACCTCAACTACTGTTTTCTCTTGTTGCAGTGCTTTCAGAAGCCCTTTCAAGGTGGTCTTTTTCATGTTTTCACATATCATTTCTGGTGAGGCAGGATAAAATTCCTTGCCCGGATTTTGTTTTTTCAGGGGGTACAGAAGGCCCACCTCTGTTGCCACTATAAACTCCCGTGCATCAGACTGTTTGGCATAGGCAAGCATTCCGCTGGTTGATCTGACAACGTCTGCCATGTCAAGGACCTCTGGCGGACATTCTGGATGGGCCATCAAGACAGCATTCGGATGCTCTGCCCTTGCCTCTTTCACCCTGGCCACAGTGAGTTCGTCATGGATCGGGCAGCACCCGTCCCAGTAATGGACCTTTTGGTCCGTATGGCGCTGAACCCATTTTGCCAGGTTCCTGTCTGGGGTCATGATAACTTCTCTGGCATCTAGGGACTTGACCACCTGCACGGCATTTGCCGAGGTACAGCAGATATCACTTTCCGCCTTGACCTCTGCAGTGGAATTTACATAGGTGACAACTGGTGCACCTGGATGCTCTGCCTTGAATTTCCTCAACTGATCAGCCGTCAGCATGTCTGCCATAGCACAGCCAGCGTCCTCTACAGGTAAGATCACCTTTTTATCAGGACATACTATGGCAGCGGTCTCTGCCATAAAGTGTACCCCGCAAAAGACTATTATTTCAGCTTCAGTTTTGGACGCCTCAATGCTCAGTGCAAGGGAATCGCCTGTGAGATCGGCCACGTCTTGAACTTCAGGCAACTGATAATTATGGGCCAATATGATCGCCTTCTTTTCCTGTGCCAGTGATCTTATCTCTTTGAACAAGTCATCCACTGCCTTTTCTGCTCCTACTCTTCCTTAAAACTGATGTCTTGGCTTCTATAAATTTCGACGCCCTTGGGACATTTGAATTCGAAAATCCTGGGAGAAAGCCGGGAGTTGATGGAGATATTTGAAAAAATGATATGCGTCCTGGTACCAAGCCTGTCTTCCATCCATACATGCCTGACCAGGCCTGAATCAGGGTCGAGGCCTATCCACATGGTCTTGATCTGCATGTTCTCCTTAAGTGGCTCAAGCCTCAGGTGGGCCTTACCTTTGAGCCATTTCGCCCGCGGCAACTCGATTCTAAAATATTTGTCCAATTTGGCCTTGCCGAAGAAAAAGGCCTGGCTTATTTCAGAAGACAAAAACCTTTTCCTGGGGATAACCATTACCTGCCCGGCCTCTTTTTCGAACACAAAGACATCCTTTCCAGAGGTGACTATGAGCTGCTCTTCAGGCTCTTCATATTCCCATCTCATCTTGCTTGGCCTTGCAAAAAAGACCTTTCCCCGGGCCTCGATACCCTCGTTTGCCCCGGCCGGAATAGTCTCCTGCACAAAATCAGCCGAAACGTTGTTTGTTTTCTCATAGGCGGCCTGAAGCCTTTTTACAGCAACCGCCAGGTCAACATCGGCGGCAAATGCCCAGCCTCCGGCAACACTGAAGGCCAAAAACGCCCATACAATCAATTGCAGTGTATTTTTGAAAATGTTATTCATAATATCATGATAGCCTTTGATCTATGTTGTAATCAAGACCATACCTTTGAGGCATGGTTTCAAGATAGTGAAGCATTTCAAGAACAATTCAGCAAGGGATTGATCGAATGCCCTTTTTGCGGAAGCCATCATATCAGCAAACTTCCCTCGCCGGTGGCCGTACATATTAAAGGCAAACATACCCGGAAACAAGCCGGGGCCCAAACAGAGGACGTTGCCTTGGAATTGCTGGAGGAGGCATATAAATTTATTGAAAAACATACCGAGGACGTGGGTGCTGCCTTTGCTGAAGAGGCCCTCAAAATGCATTACGGAGTAACCGAGCAGCGCTCGATACGCGGTGTCGCCACTGAAGCGGAAGAAAAAATGCTTGAAGAAAACGGCATAAAATTTTCAAAAATTCCTGTGCCAATCAAAAAGCATAAATCGAAAGGCCATTGAAATTTGCAATGACGTGGAGAAGGAGAAAAAGGTGTCCATAAGGATAGAAATCGGCAAATTGGTGGTCATGGACTACCAGGTCAGGCTTCCTTCGGGAAAGGTCGTGGATTCATCGCAGAAAGGCGGCGGCCCTGTAGCTTTTGTCTGTGGATCAGGAGACTTCCCCAAGCCGGTGGAAGAAGGGCTGGTGGGGCTTGCTCCTGGGGAACGGCGTGTCATCCCAGTGCCTCCGCAGCACACTTACGGGGATTATGACCCCTGCAAGGTGTGCCTCGTGGCTGCTGAAAGGGTCTCAGGGGATATCGAAATGGGAAAGGTGGTAAAGGCACCAGATGAATTCGGCATAATCAAGCCGGCCCTTATAAGGGCCATCTGGGAGGGGGCGTTAATGCTGGATTTCAATCATCCAATGGCAGGCAAGACCCTCCATTTTGAAGTGATCATCCGCGATGTAAGGGAACAGCAGCATGTAGAAATCAAATCTGCCGTGGACGAAGGTGACAGGGCCCAAGGCCATGGGGAGAGCCAGTTAGGAGAAGGCGAGTGATAGACTCCCTGGAACAAGCCGGGCTTGCAGACATTCATCAAAAAATTCTCAATGGCCAAAGGCTGAATGCCGAAGATGGAAAGAGACTCTATGAAACCCACCACTTGCCTGCCCTGGGTTACCTGGCAAATCTGGTCCGGGAGCAAAAAAACGGCAACATAGCCTACTATATCTATAATCAGCATATCAATTATTCCAATATATGCACAAACCTCTGTCGTTTCTGCGCCTTTGGTAAGGAAAAAGAGGCGCCGGGCAGCTATGAAATGAGCCTTCAGGAAATAGAGGAAAAGATCAAAGAGCGGCTCGGTGAACCCATATCCGAGGTTCATATCGTGGGCGGCATTCATCCAGACCTGCCCTATACCTATTACACTGATATGCTCAGGCTCATAAAGAGGATCAGGCCCGGAATACATATCCAGGCCTTCACCTGTGTGGAGATTGCTCATCTGGCTGAACTGGCTGGAATGAGCATAGAAGAAACCCTGAAGGACCTCACGGATGCAGGACTTGATTCCATACCAGGAGGGGGGGCAGAGGTGTTCAGTACGAGAATCAGGGAGAAATTGTGCCCGGAAAAACTGCCTGGAGGCAAGTGGCTCGAGGTAGCCAAAACCGCCCACAGGCTGGGCATAAAAAGCAATGCAACCATGCTTTACGGCCACATCGAAACCGTGGAGGAACGTATCGAGCACCTGATTGCATTGAGGGAGGCCCAGGATGAAACAGGTGGTTTCATGTGTTTCATACCACTGGCATTTCATCCCAAAAATACAGGCCTGGAAGAAATTGCCCCCACTGGAGGTATTGATGACCTCAAGAACATAGCCGTTTCCAGGCTGATGCTGGACAATTTCCCTCATATCAAGGCCTACTGGGTCATGCTCGGCCCCAAGGTGGCCCAGATCGCCCTGTGGTATGGGGCTGACGACCTTGATGGAACAGTACTGGAGGAAAAGATAACCCACATGGCAGGGGGAGAGACTGCCCAGGCCATGACCCGGAAAGAAATAGAGAAACTTATAAAGGCTTCAGGCAGGGAACCTGTGGAACGGGACACCCTCTACAATCATTTATAATGGACAAGGAACAACCCCTCTCAGATATCAGCGCCAAGATAAGGCATCAGGCCAGGATAACGAGACAGGAGGCCTTGTTCCTTTATCAAAACGGCGACCTTAACCTTCTCGGCGCCCTCGCCCATGAAATAAGGCTGAGAAAGCATCCCAACAAGCTCGTAACCTATGTGATTGACCGGAACATCAACTATACCAATGTTTGCGTTTCAGGCTGCAAGTTCTGCGCCTTTTTCAAGGCCCCGGGCCACGAAGACGGCTATATCCTTTCAAGGGAGGAGCTGGCCAGAAAAATAGAAGAAACCAAGGCGCTGGGCGGCACCCAGATATTGCTTCAGGGCGGCCTCCATCCAGACCTGCCCCTGGAGTTCTATGAGGACATGTTATCCTTTGTAAAGGATGAATTCGGCATACACTGCCATGCATTTTCTCCGCCAGAAATAGTGCATTTTGCATCTGTTTCCTCATGTTCAATAGAGCAGGTCCTCGAGCGCCTGAAAAGAGCCGGGTTGGACTCGATTCCTGGAGGGGGAGCCGAAATCCTGGTTGACAGGGTCAGAAAGCTCACCTCGCCCCGGAAGGCAACGGCTGATGAATGGCTTGAGGTGATGGAAACGGCCCATAAAATGGGGCTTAAGACCACAGCTACCATGATGTTTGGCCACGTCGAGACAGATGAGGAACGGATTGAACACATGGACAGGTTACGCAGCCTGCAGGACCGGACCGGCGGTTTTACCGCCTTTATCCCGTGGCCCTTTCAGCCTGGCAACACGGAAATCGAGTGTCACCCGGCCACCTCATACGAATATTTGAAGATGCTTGCCTTGTCCAGGATATATCTGGATAACTTTTCCAACATCCAGGCCTCCTGGGTAACCCAGGGGCCCAAGATAGCCCAGATATCGCTCTTTTTCGGTGCAAACGACTTCGGGAGCACTATGATCGAGGAAAATGTTGTAGCAGCCGCCGGCGTCAGCCACAGGCTTTCAGAGGCAAGGATTAAACAGATCATCATCCAGGCAGGGTTCATACCCAAGCAGAGACTGATGGACTACACCCTGGCGGATGAAGGGAATGGAAGTGTTTGATATCCGGTTCGGATCCAGAAAGGCCTCTCCGCTTCAGCTGCATTCAGCAAGATGGGTGGTGCCTGTTTCAGCTCCTCCCATTGAGAGGGGCGCAGTCGCCGTGTTCGGCACCAGTGTGGTGGCGGTAGGCCCTGCCCACGAACTGCGGATCTCGCTGGTTGATGCAGAACTCGTGGATCATGGCGATTCCATCATTATGCCAGGCCTGATCAACTGCCACAGTCACCTCGAGCTTTCCCCCCTCAAATGGCGCCTTTCCCCAACCGGTTCCTTTACGTCCTGGGTCAGGAATCTGATAAAGGCGAGACAAAAAATCGAGCCTGAAGAATATGAAAAGGCACTGGAAGAGGCCATAAAGACGCTCCATGGCAATGGTGTAGCCGGTTTGGGGGACACAGGGAACACTCCGCTTGTACCTCAGAAGGCCCAGGCTGAATCGAGCATGTGGCCCTTTTCAGGGATCCATTTCAGGGAGATCCTCCATCCTGTGGGGGACGGGATCCTTGATCTGAGCGGAGAAGTGCAAAACGGCCAAATCCAAAACAGACGGTTCAAGTATGGCTATTCTGCCCATGCTATATATACCGTGTCTCCAATGGCAATACAGGCGATCAAGGCGCGTGATTCCCAGCTTGGCCTGCCATTTTCCATTCATGTTGCCGAATCAGAAGAAGAGATAGAATTCCTTAAGGATTCAAAGGGCCCCCTTTATGAACTTCTACTTGAAAAGGGACGCGATCCAGATGGTTTCAAGATCAAGTCATCTTCGCCAGTCAAACTGCTCGATGAGCTGCACGTCCTTGATGAAATGAGCATATGCGTTCATTGTGTCCACGTGGACGACGATGACATAGAGATCCTGGCTTCAACCAATGCCTCTGTGTGCCTTTGCCCAAGGAGCAACATGTTTCTCGGCGTTGGAACGCCCCCTGTTGAAAAGTTGCTTGACGCAGGCATAAACCTGGCCATTGGAACCGACAGCCTGGCAAGCAATGACAGGCTTTCCATCTTCGCCGAGATGGCTAGCCTGGCAAGACAGTGCCCCCAAGTCGATACCACCTCAATTTTCAAGGCGGCAACATTGGGGGGCGCCGATGCCCTCCATTTGAAAGGGCTGGGAGTCTTGGCCCAGGGGTCCGCTCCATATCTTTACGTGATTAAATCCGGCCCTGTAACGTCCAAGGAACTTTATGATTACCTGGTCTTTCAAGTGGCTGAAACAGCCCCAGAATCCTATTGGGCCGTAGAAGAAGGCGACTGGATTCAAAATTATGGCTGATCACCATGAATGTTCGCCATGCTTAAACCTTGGTATGGTGAATTTCATAAATACCGCCCCGCTTTATATTCCATGGGCAGAAAAGGGCAAACTGCAGGGTTGGAAGGTAATAGAAGACCACCCGGCTGCCCTTAACGACATGCTGCACCAAGGCAGGTTGGATGCAGGCCTGGTATCCTCCTTTGCCTATGGCGAAGGCTATCCCTCTTATCTATTGCTTCCGGGTTTGTCCATCAGCGCCTCCGGCCCTGTTGGAAGCGTCCTGCTTATAAGCAAAGAACGTCCTGAAAGGTTGACCGGGAAAAGGGTGGGGCTCACCAGGCAATCTGCCACTTCCACCAGGCTCTTGTACATTATCTTAGAGGATTTCTGGGGCATAAAACCAGAATATGTACCCCATGCCCGATACGAATGGCTGGAAAAGGGCGAATGCAGTGCCTACATGGCAATTGGGGACGAGGCATTGAGGCTAAGAAGCAGATGTTCCCATCTCCACATATTGGACCTGGCAGAGATCTGGCTAAAGGAAACAGGCCTTCCCTTTGTCTTTGCCCTGTGGGCCATCAGAAAAGAGGCCTTTTATGAATCACCAGAGCTTTTCAGGCACCTACAAAGGCATCTGCTGGAGTGCCTTGAAACAGGCCTGAAACGGCTTGAAGAGATAAGCGCGGTAGCAGCCCCCAAGATCCCTATGGGAAAGGAAGAATGCATGGCCTATTTGAAGGGCATCGACATGGGGCTTGGCCTGGAACATCAAAAAGGCCTGAATCTTTTTTTCTCAATGCTTTACAAGAGAGGGGACCTGCCGAAAAAGGTGAAACTGGACTTCGCCCCTATTGCATAAACATAAACCTTGGGTTTCAATCCTCAGCCATGAAACAAATCCTTACTGACCCAAACCAGAAAAGCGTTTTTGTCCAGGACAAATTCACTTCTGTCACCAAGCGATATGACTTGCTGAATTCCCTGTTGAGCTGCTATATCGACCACTATTGGAGGAAAGAGGCGGCAAAGGAGCTGGCTGACGGTCATGCCGGTCCAATCCTGGATTTGTGTGCCGGCACTCTTCCTCTTTCCCTGGAACTGTTGAATCAAAACAGAAAGCCGGTTGCAGCAGTCGACTTTTGTTACGAGATGCTGGCCTATGGCGCCAGAGAGCGGTTGAACAAAAAAAACCAAGGCGCAAAGTTGCAAATCTTTCCTGTCTGCGGTGACGGGCTTAGGCTTCCGCTGCGGGATGAATCTGTACAGGGTGTTACAATTGCATTCGGAATAAGGAATCTGAGCAATGTGTCTCAGGGCCTGGGGGAGATGCACAGGGTATTGAAGCCTGGGGGTAAAGTGGTGATCCTGGAATTTTCAAGGCCTTCCAACCCTGTTTTAGGCCCGCTTTACAAATTTTATTTGCACCGCATCCTGCCGCTTGTCGGTGGCCTGATCTCAAAAGACATGGAGGCCTACAAATATTTGGCTCAGTCCATAGAGGCCTTTTATTCTCCAAAGGAATTGCTCTCGCTCATGCATGAAGCAGGTTTCCTGAACCCGGCGTGCAGGTCTCTTACTCTTGAAATAGTCACCATTTATACAGGCACAAAGGCCGGTTGAAAATGTGCAAGGGGCGGGAAGCGGTTTACATATTCACAGACGGGGCCTGCTCCGGAAACCCTGGACCAGGGGGATGGGGCGCTGTTCTTCGTTACAATGAGCATGAAAAAAAAATGAGCGGTTGGTCTTCCAGGACCACCAACAACAGGATGGAACTGCTGGCCGCAATAAGGGCCTTGGAGGCGCTCAAAAGGCCTTGCAGGGTGATAATGACCACGGATTCACAATATTTGCGAAAGGGCATAACGGAGTGGATAAATAACTGGAGGCATCGCGGATGGAAAACAGCGGCTGGTAAGCCTGTAAAAAACAAGGACCTGTGGGAATCACTGGACCGGTTGCAAAATATTCATGAAATCGAGTGGCACTGGGTAAAAGGCCATGCAGGTCATCCTGAGAATGAGCTTGCAGATGCCCTTGCGCGTGAAGCCATTGAAAAAGGCAAGGCTGGCAGGCTTGAAGAGGATCGTGCCGGCAGGATTGGGAAGTGAGGCTACGTCATGGATTTTGCTATTCATCAACCCTCGTTCATCCCTTGGCCAGGATTTTTTTTCAAGGCCCAGCATACCGATATCCTCATATTACTGGATTCGGTTCAGTTCCCGCGCGGCTTTTCATGGGTAAACAGGAACCGCATCAAGGGGCCAGTGGGTGAGATATGGCTTACGCTGCCCGTGCTCAAAAAGGGACTCGGGCTGCAGGCCATAAACCAGGTAATGCTCCTGCCAGATGAACGCTGGCGCCGCAAGCATCTCAACACCTTGGAACACTGCTACAAGAACGCCCCATATTTTGAAACTCTCTTTGCCAAGATCAAGACAATCTATCAAAAATCGGATCAATGGTCGGAAATGAATATTGATCTAATAAGGGTGTGCGACTCTGTTTACAAGAGCGGCACAAAGATGGTCAAACAGTCAGAACTACAAGTTTCTGGCAGGGCCATGGAACTCATAGTGAAAGCTGCCAGGGCAATTAACGGAACCAGGCTGGTATCCCTTACCTCGGCAAGGGCCCACATTGATGCTACTTTCTTGAAAAAGAAAGGCGTCAAGATCAAATGGATAAGGTATAGTCACCCTGTATATCCTCAGCTCTGGGGCGATTTCATAAAAAATCTCTCCATATTGGACCTGCTTTTCTGTTACGGGCCGGAGGCCAAGACCATTGTCCAAAAATTCAATCCAGGCACACACAAAATCAGCGGAGGTTGATCCCGTTGGGCTCGAGACGGCACATCGCTTTTTTTACTGATAAGCTGAGCACCGGCGGGGTTGGAAGGGTCCTGGTAAACCTTGCCAATGAGCTGACCTCCTTGGGATACAGGATAGACTTGATAGTGAGCAAGAAAGGGGGCCCATATGTGGAATCCTTGGACCCCTCTGTCAATATTTTTCAAACAGGTACCACCAACCGAATATTTGCCCTGCCCAGACTGGCAAAATATCTCCTGCTTCACCGGCCGGACGCCGTGATAACAGACAGGCTTCGCCTAAACTTTGCGGCCCTGGATGCCAGCAGCCTCACAAGATCCGCGTCAAAGATTTGCTTGTCTGTCCACGTACCACTCTCTATGAGGCTGGCCAGGCTTGAGCCAGCCAAGAAAAGGAGGGCGGAAAAAAGGATCAAGGCTCATATCCCAAAAAATTTTTCTGTTATAGCCGTATCAAAAGGGGTTGCTGGGGACATGGCAAAAGAGCTCAAGATACCGGCGGAAAAGATAAAACTGGTTTACAACCCTATAATCACGGAACAGCTTTTCAAGATGGCTGAGGAAGATGTGGACCATCCCTGGTTCAGGGATAAAGAAACACCAGTTGTGCTGGCAGCCGGACGCCTTTATCCCCAGAAGGATTTCCCAACTCTCATCAGGGCCTTCAAAAAGTTGGCCTCCAGGGTGCACTGCAGGCTTATGATCCTTGGAGAGGGGGAACAGAAGGGGGAGATAGAGGCCCTTGTACAGCAAAACGGCCTCGAACAGCAAGTCCTCCTGCCAGGATTTGTCGGCAATCCTTACAAATATATGGCCAGGGCAGACCTGTTTGTACTTTCGTCAAGATGGGAGGGCTTTGGAAATGTACTTGCAGAGGCAATGGCGTTAGGCACCCCTGTAGTGTCCACGAATTGCCCTTATGGTCCAGACGAAATCTTGGAAGATGGAAGGCTTGGCCCCCTTGCACGGGTGGGAGATCCGGATTCTCTTTCAAGGGCAATGGAACAGGCATTGAAGGCACCTTTACCATCAATGCTTCTACAAAAAGGGGCAGAAAGATTCACTGCCAGGGTGTCTGCAAAGGGCTATCTCAAGGCCGCGGGCCTCGAGATCGACTAGGCAAAGGGAAATGGCTGATTCTAAAAAGAATGACAAATTGACACCATTGATGCTCCTTCTCACCATTTCCTTTTTTTTGAAGGGGCTGCTTCTCTACTTCCATGGATCAGACACCATCAACACAGACGGGGTGATCTACGTGTCTGCTGCACAGGCCATTGAATCGGGTAATTGGGGGCTTGCCATGAAGATATATCCAATGCCTGCCTATCCTGCCCTTTTGGCCCTGGTGCATCAGATCGTCCCTGACTGGACGCTGGCAGGAAGAGTGCTTTCATGCGTTATGCTGACCTTGGCCATCATTCCTGTTTACTTCCTTACGCTGAGGTTGTTTTACGCGCGCACGGCATTGTTCACGGGCTTTGCTGCCGCCTTGTGGCCTACCGGAACGAACTTGGCAATGGATATTTATCGTGATCCATGCTTCCTGGCCCTTGGTATATTGTCTCTTTACCTATTTGTTGAGGGAGTCAACGAAAAAAATGTCCAAAAGGCCAGCCTCTCCTTCATTGCGGCCTGGCTTTCCCTGATCTTCAGGGTTGAAGGCATATTGTTGCCTGTTTCCCAGCTCTCCTACCTTACATACAGGTGGCTCTATTCCAGGCTCAAGGGCGGCTCGCACGACTGTGCTAGGCTGCTCATGTGCGGATTATCCATATCGCTTGCAGCTGTCGCCGCCTTGTTTGCAGCAGCTCATGCCGGGCAAGTTGAGATTAACAGGATCCATGAATATGTTCAGCTCCTTGATAAGATTACAAAAGGAGAGCTTTTTTCCAATTTGAAGAATATCCATAAACAGCTCAAGCTCATGGAGCAATACTCACCCTTTCCCAATGGAAGTTTCAATTTTGCTGAGATCGCCCGCCACTACAGCTATTTCATCTATTTCATGGGCGTGACCCATGCATTCCTGAAGGCCTTTTTCCTTCCCTTTGCAGTTATCGGCTTGTATGGAGCAAAAACAGGAACCAGGGCACGTAGCGGCTTCTTGATCTTCTTGGCCTCCATCTTCTTGATCATGGGCTATTTTTTTCTTCTGGAACGGGATTTCCTTGAAGAGCGTTTTCTGCTGCTTCCTGCCTTCTCCCTGCTTCCCTGGGCTGGTGCAGGGCTGGCACTTGGAATCGAAAAAGGCGTGCTGGTGAACAAAAGACATCCCTGGTTCCTGATATCAATTTCTGTGATACTGCTCGCCTTTTCTGCAAATATTAAAGCCTTTTCCGAACCGCAGGACACCCTGGTCAAGGACGCAGGGCGCTGGCTTTCCGCAAACTGCCCATCACAAAAAATAGTGACCAACGACATACGAATCGTCTACGAGGCTGGTTTGAACCTGTTTTTACCTGGAGCAAAAGCTGCTTATTGGGACAGGCCGGTCCAGCCTTGGAGAGATCTAGAATCCTTTGCTGCCAGGGAAAATGCTGATCTGGTCGCCCTTGTAATAAACACGAAAAAGATCACTGTTAGGCCTGGATTCAAAAGTTATTCCTTTTTGAAGGAATTCAAGGATCGGCGCCGTGCAATAATCTTCTTCATCAAGGACAAAAAGGGCAAATAGTTACATGCACACCATGCATATCATAGGAAGCAAGACCATGGGAGGTGCAGAGAGATTCTTTGTGAGGCTGATCCATGGTCTGGCCTCCATGGGGCACAAAACCGAGGCGGTTGTTAGAAAGGGCTATGAGGTTGCAGATTGCCTGCCAGATGGCGTCAATAAATTCGAAGTTTCCATGCGCTCTATTCGTGACCCCTTAGCAAAATACAACATAAAACGCATCATAAAACGGCTACGCCCTGAAATTGTCCAAACATATATGGGTAGGGCTACTCGCCTAACCCATATAAAGAGGCTCAAGGGCCCTGTTCATGTGGCAAGGCTTGGAGGCTACTACAAGCTCAAAAACTTTGTTCATGCCCACGCCTGGATCGGCAATACACGGGGCATTTGCGATTACCTCGTGAGGGCAGGATTCCCAGCAAAAAGGGTCTTTCATATCAACAACTTTGTTGAGGAACCACCTGCAGTACCGCTGGATCAGTTGAAAGAGCTGAGGAAGCAGCTTTCCATTCCTGATGATGCTTATGTGCTTCTCACCGCCGGCCGCTTTGTGGAAGTAAAGGGGCACTTTGAACTGCTAAAGGCCTTTGCCATGGCACCTGGCAAGATTAGCGAAAGGCCGCTTTTCCTGATAATGCTCGGAAATGGGCCGCTTGAGCCTCAACTGAAAAAACTTGCAGGGCAGCTGGGCATTTCATCACGGGTGATATGGCCGGGCTGGAAGACCAGGCCAGAGCCCTATTTCCAGCTTGCAGATCTGGTCATTTTTTCCTCAAAAAGGCGTGAGACATTGGGAAATGTGATACTCGAGGCATGGGCATCCAGAAGACCCGTCATCTCTACCAAATTCATGGGCGCCCTGGAAATCTCTGTCCATGGAGGCGACATCTGGCAGGCAGAATGCGACGATCCTGCATCCCTTGCCCATGCAATTGAACGACTGTTGAAAGATGAAGAATTGATGGCCAGCCTGGCAGAAAATGGTTACAAAAAGGTGTTGGCCAACTTTTCCAAGGAAGAGGTGCTGAGCCGCTATCTTGAACTCTATGAGAGATTGTGCCAGGGGTGAAAAAAGAGGTACCTAAGATGTGTCTGAAGTGTACAGATATACCATGATTCCTTTTTTCTAAAACTTGTCATAATCCTTGCTGCATATATATTAAACCCCTCAAACACCTTGAGAGGAAGGAGAATATCCATGACTTTAAATCCAGAAAAAATAACCATTAATGACGATGGATCCATCAATGTTCCAGACAACCCGATCATCCCGTTTATAGAGGGTGATGGCATTGGGCCGGATATATGGCAAGCCACGCGGCTGGTCCTCGATTCGGCGGTCGAGAAAAGTTATTCAGGAAGGCGTGCTATTGCCTGGAAGGAGATACTTGCAGGAGAAAAGGCCTTTGAAAAGAGCGGCCAGTGGCTGCCGCCTGAGACCCTCCAGGCCATAAAGGAATACGTAGTGGCCATAAAGGGGCCGTTGACAACCCCTGTGGGTGAAGGGATCAGGAGCCTCAACGTCACCCTCCGCCAGGAACTGGACCTTTATGCATGCGTGCGGCCGGTGCGTTATTTCCGTGGTGTTCCAAGCCCGGTTAAGCACCCTGAATATGTGGACATGGTGGTCTTCAGGGAAAACACCGAGGATGTGTATGCCGGAATCGAGTGGCAAGAAGGCACCAAAGAGGCGCAGCAAGTTATCGACTTCCTCACCAATGAGATGGGTAAAAAAATAAGGCCGGATTCGGGAATCGGCATAAAGCCCATAAGCAGAACCGGCACCTTCAGGCTGGTGAGAAAGGCCATCCAGTTTGCCCTAGAAAATCACAGACCAGATGTCACCCTGGTCCACAAGGGCAACATAATGAAGTTTACCGAAGGGGCCTTCCGCAACTGGGGCTATGAGCTGGCACAAACGGAATTTGGCGATGTAACGATTTCAGAGCAGGAATTGTGGGACAAATTCAATGGCAAGGTGCCTGATGGGAAAATTGTAATAAAGGACCGAATCGCAGACGCAATGTTCCAGCAGATCTTGCTGCGGCCGAAAGAATACAGCGTGCTGGCCATGCCCAACCTTAACGGTGACTACATGTCTGATGCCCTGGCAGCCCAGGTAGGAGGGCTCGGCATGGCCCCTGGTGCAAATATCGGGGATGGATATGCGCTTTTTGAGGCAACCCATGGAACAGCTCCCAAATACGCCGGCCTCGACAAGGTCAATCCAGGTTCCTTGATTCTCTCCGGGGCCATGATGCTCGAGTATCTCGGCTGGACAGAGGCCAGGGACAAGGTTCATGATGCCCTGGAAACGGCCATAGGCAAAAAGCGGGTGACATATGACCTTGCCAGACAAATTGAAGGTGCAACGGAGATCAAGTGTTCTGAATTTGCACAGGCTGTGGTTGATTCTATGTAGCCACGTAGAATCTATCCTCTTTCCAAGGAGTTGTGCCTGCTGCAACATCTCCCTGTTCTGCCCGGAAGATTCCAGGCCCTTGGAAAAACGTGACAGATACGGCCGCTCTTGCAGCGGCCGCCCCAGTTACAAGGGCTTTTTGTGCTCAAGATGTGCCAGCTCCATAAGGCTGCTCATATCACCGCTTTGCTCCGTCTGCGGTGAGCCTTTCAAGACACCTGCAGGGTCTGATCACATTTGCGGCCGGTGCCTTAAAAATCCACCGGGTTACGACACGGCCCGTTCTATCTTCGCCTACGAGGACACAATCCAGACCCTCATCCACCGCATCAAATATCAGGCACAAGGATACCCGCTCAAGGCCCTTGCCCGATTGGCAAAACCCTATGTTTCAGAAATCGTGGAAGGCATGGAGCAGCTGGATCTGATATGCCCTGTGCCAGTCCATGCTTCCAGGCTCAGGCAAAGGGGATTCAATCAGGCATCTGCCCTTGCCTATGAGATATTCGATCGAAACGCATGGTGGATTTGTCCAGACATCTTGATCAAGAACAGAAGAACACCGCCACAAGTTGAACTTTCTCGACAGGAAAGGCTGCGCAACGTCAAAGGTTCCTTTGGTGTAAAGGACCCTTCACTAATTCGTAGAAAGAACGTCCTGCTGTTTGATGATGTGTTCACCACCGGTGCCACAGTTTCCGAATGTGCCAGGACCTTGAAAAAAAATGGAGCTGGACGCGTTTTCGTAGTTACGATTGCAAGGGCGTGGATCAAAGGAGATCGTCATCCTGTTAATCTTGACAACTCCTGAACCAAACCTAAGTTTTTAAATGTAATAAAGGTTTCATACCTGTGCACTTTCATCTGGAGAGATTCAATAAGGAGGTAGAGGATGAAGAAAA
>JALVPX010000238.1 GCA_027031565.1 Deltaproteobacteria bacterium
TTTTCCACCATTTTCTTGGCGCTCTTTATGGTGGTAACAAGGCCTTTTTCTTCAAGCTTGTTGTAAATAAACGGCTTAAACAGCTCTATGGCCATTCTCTTGGGCAGGCCGCACTGATGAAGCCTCAACTCAGGACCCACCACGATCACCGAACGGCCTGAATAATCAACACGCTTGCCTAGGAGATTCTGGCGGAAACGCCCCTGTTTCCCCTTGAGCATGTCAGAAAGAGACTTCAGGGGGCGTTTGTTGGGGCCTGTCACCACGCGGCCCCTGCGGCCGTTGTCAAAAAGCACGTCCACCGCTTCCTGCAGCATGCGTTTTTCATTGCGCACTATGATATCCGGGGCATCAAGTTCCTTGAGCTTCTTCAGCCTGTTATTTCTGTTTATGACCCTTCTGTAAAGGTCATTCAGGTCAGATGTGGCGAAACGGCCACCATCCAGGGGCACCAGAGGCCTCAAATCTGGAGGCAGAACCGGTATGACATCCAATATCATCCATTCCGGGCGGTTGTTGGAATCCCGGAATGCCTCAACCACTCTGAGACGCTTACCCAGCTTCTTGCGCTTCGCCTCGGAGCGGGTCTTCTGCATGTCTTCGCGCAGTTCCCGTGAAAGCTGGTCGAGATCAAGCTGGCTCAGCATGAGCTGGATTGCCTCAGCCCCTATGCCAACCTTGAACTTTTCGCCGAACTGCTCAAGGTTTTTGTAATAGGCCTCATCTGTCATGAGGGTGCCCACAGGTATCTCGGGCAACTCAGATTCAATTACGATATGGGATTCAAAATAGAGCACCCTCTCCAATTCCTTCAAACTCAAATCCAGAAGAGCGCCGATCTTGCTTGGCAGGCTCTTCAAAAACCATATGTGGGCCACTGGAGCTGCGAGGGTGATATGTGCCATCCTTTCGCGTCTTACCTTGGATTGGATGACTTCAACACCGCATTTCTCACACACTATTCCGCGGTGTTTCATACGTTTGTATTTGCCGCACAAGCATTGATAATCTTTCACCGGGCCAAAGATCTTGGCACAGAAAAGACCGTCCCTTTCAGGCTTAAATGTGCGGTAATTGATAGTTTCAGGCTGTTTGACCTCGCCGTGGGACCATTCCAGGATCTTTTCAGGCGAGGCGAGCGAGATTCTCACAGCCTTAAAGCTAAGAGGATCCTTAGGCTTTGTAAAAAGAGAAAGGAGATCTTCCATACAGTTCCTCCTGGGCGTGATTTGACGCCCTGAACAATAAAATTTTTCTTATTCCACCAGTTCCAGGTCTATACAAAGGCCTTGAAGTTCCTTGATGAGCACGTTGAAAGACTCGGGAAGCCCAGCCTCGAGGAAATTATTTCCTTTGACTATCTTCTCATACATGCGGGACCTTCCAACAACATCATCAGATTTGACAGTCAAAAATTCCTGGAGTGCATAGGCAGCGCCATAGGCCTCCATTGCCCAGACTTCCATTTCACCAAGACGCTGGCCACCGAACTGGGCCTTTCCACCAAGGGGCTGCTGGGTGACCAGTGAATAGGGGCCGGTGGAACGGGCATGCACCTTCTCGTCCACGAGGTGATGCAGTTTGAGCATATACATGACACCCACGGTCACAGGGGCTGAAAACGGCTCCCCGGTCATGCCATTGTACAGCACAGCTTCACCCAGCTCAGACTGGCCTGATTCCACCAGCAGGCGGCGGATGTCTTCTTCCTCACCGGAGTCAAAGACGGGAACGGCCACCGGCACGCCGTCTTCATAAAACTCCACCACCTTTGCCAGGTCCTCATCATTCATCTTCTGGAGCTTTTTGCCTATGTCTCCATCGGGGAAGATGGTTTTCAGCTTTTTCTTGATTTCCTTGAACTTGTACGCCTTCAAAAGCTCATTCAGTTGTTTGCCAAGGTTCTTGGCAGCCCATCCAAGATGCACTTCCAAAATCTGGCCGACATTCATGCGGGAAGGAACGCCAAGGGGGTTCAATATTATGTCTACAGGAGTTCCATCCTCGAAATATGGCATATCCTCTACCGGAACGATCTTGGAGACGACACCCTTGTTACCATGACGCCCGGCCATCTTGTCACCAACGGAAAGCTTCCTTTTCATGGCAACATAGACCCTGACCATCTTGATTACGCCCGGGGGCAGATCATCGCCTTTTTTAAGCCTGTCTATTTTACCTTCGAAATGCCTTTTGATACGCTGTATCTCACCTTCGAACCATTCAAGTGTGTCTCCTATAACAGGCTCAAGCTGCTTTTCACCTTCCAGAATGAGCTCCCTAAGCTTCGACATGGGCATCTTGGCGAGGGCCTCTTCTGTGATGGGCTTGCCTGCCTCCAGAAAAATGCGGCCCTTGGAGTCAACAATGGAAAGGGCGGGCTTCTTGCCCTTCAATTTGGCTGCTATCTTCTTAAGAGCACTCTTGCGGATGACGTTTATCTCGTCTTCCTGGTCTTTCAATATCTTTGCAATCTCTTCGTCTTCTATGGCCTTTGCCCTTGCATCCTTTTCCACGCCTTTGCGGCAGAACACCTTGGCATCCATCACAACCCCCTCGATGCCTGGCGGCACCTTGAGGGAAGTGTCTTTCACATCACCTGCCTTTTCACCAAAAATGGCCCGAAGCAGCTTTTCTTCAGGCGTAAGCTGCGTCTCGCCCTTGGGTGTAACCTTGCCCACCAGAATATCCCCGGCCTTGACCTCTGCACCTATGCGAATAATCCCGCTGTCGTCGAGATTTTTCAGGGCCTCCTCGCCTACGTTGGGGATATCCCGCGTTATTTCTTCCCGACCCAGTTTGGTATCCCTAGCCTCTACCTCAAATTCCTCGATATGGACAGAGGTGTAAACATCATCTTTTACCAGCCTTTCGCTTACTATAATGGCGTCCTCAAAGTTGTAGCCACGCCAAGGCATGAAGGCTACAACCACGTTTTTGCCAAGGGCCAGTTCGCCACCATCTGTAGATGGACCATCCACCAGGACATCCCCCTTTTTGAACTTTTGCCCTGGTTTCACAATGGGTTTCTGGTTCAAGGTCGTAGTCTGGTTTGACTTCTGGAACTTGGTCAACTTGTGAATCTCCACCTCTATTGGTAGCCCTTTTTCTTCATCTTCTTCATAACACACCACTAGGCGGGTGGAATCCACGTCTTCGATCCAGCCGTCACGCTTTGCTATCACAGCCACGCCTGAATCCCTGGCAACTATCTCTTCCATTCCCGTTCCGACCAAAGGGGCATCTGACACGAGCAATGGAACAGCCTGACGCTGCATGTTGGAACCCATGAGGGCCCTGTTTGCGTCATCATTTGCAAGAAATGGAATAAGACCAGCAGAGACGCTCACCATCTGATTTGGGGCAACATCAATGGCTGTGATCTCGTCTGCCGAAAGCATCAACAGCTCTCCGCGGCGGCGGGCAGGCACTATGTCTTCCACGATCCTGCCCTTTTTATCCAGCGGAGTGGCAGCCTGGGCTATCGTTTCATCTTCTTCTTCAGAAGCGGTCATATAGACCACTTCATCTGTCACAACCCGGTTTTTCACCTTGCGATAAGGGGTTTCTATAAAGCCGTAGCGGTTTATCCTGGCATAGGAGCTCAATGAAACTATAAGGCCGATATTTGGACCCTCGGGGGTCTCGATGGGGCAGATCCTTCCGTAGTGGGTAGGATGAACATCCCTTACCTCGAATCCAGCCCTTTCCCTTGAAAGTCCGCCAGGACCCAGAGCAGACAAACGCCTTTTATGGGTCACTTCCGACAACGGGTTAGTCTGGTCCATGAACTGGGAAAGCTGGGAAGAGCCGAAGAACTCCTTGATCACCGAGCTGACGGGCTTGGGATTTACAAGATCGTTGGGCATCAATGCCTCTATTTCCTGCAGGGTCATCCTTTCCTTGATGGCCCTTTCCATCCTTACAAGGCCTATGCGATATTGATTCTCTATCAACTCACCAACTGAACGCACGCGGCGGTTGCCCAGATGATCGATATCATCCACAGCACCCTGGGAATCCTTCAATCTCACTAGTTCTTTTACCGTTTCAAGTATGTCGCGCACTGTCAAAACACGCTGGGACAGTGGTTCATCCAGGCCTAGACGCTGATTGATCTTATAGCGCCCGACCTCGGACAAATCGTAGGTATCTGGATTGAAGAAAAGGGATTGGAAGAATTTTTGAGCCACATCCACTATCAATGGGCTGCTGGGCCTCAGCCTGCGATAGATTTCAAGGATCGCATCCTCCTGGCTTTCCACCTTGTCAAGTCTGATGGTATCACTTATGGATGCACTGTACTTGACCCCATCTATAAAGAGGGTATCTATCTCTTTAATGCCTTTGGAACGAAGAAGATCCAGATCGTCTGCACTCAGTTCGCTGTTTATGGGAATCAGCACCTCGCCTGTTTCTGGATCAATTACATCTTGTGCAGTACGCCTTCCAATGAGATCTTCCTCGGTTACCGGAATACGGTGTATGCCCAGGTCTTCAAATCTGCGCATCATGGTGCGGGAAAATTTCCTGTTTTTCTTGACCAGGACATCCTTGGTTTCTGGATTTATCACGTCAAGCGTTGCCCTCTGCCCGACCAGGGTTTCTGGGTTTACCTTCTTGTAGAGCAGCCTTTTCTGAACTATGTAAGTTTCTACTGGATAAAATTCCTTCAGCAATTCCTCTGTGGTAAATCCCAAGGCCTTCAGCAATATTGTTGCAGGGAACTTACGCCGCCTGTCGATCCTGACATGCAGGATATCCTTGGGATCAAATTCAAGATCTATCCATGATCCTCTAACAGGAATAACCCTGCATGAGTACAAGATCTTGCCGCTTGCATGGGATTTTCCCTTGTCATGATCAAAAAAGACACCAGGAGACCTTTGAAGCTGGCTGACAACCACCCTTTCAGTACCGTTGATTATGAAGGTGCCAGTCTCGGTCATGATGGGTATGGTGCCAAAATAGATCTCCTGCTCCTTGATGTCGCGGATACCCTGGATGCCGGTCTCCTTGTCGACGTCGTATGCCAACAGTCGCACCACTATTTTTACAGGGGCCTCATATGTCGTACCCCTTATCAAACACTCATCCACGGTATATTTTGGTTCCCCTATAGTGTATTGAACAAACTCCAGTGAGGAGGCACCGGTAAAATCCTGGATTGGGAAGACGCTCTTAAATGCGGCCTGCAGACCTTGATCTTCACGGGCCTCTGGCGCCACATCCTTTTGAAGGAAGTTGGCATAGGACTCCTTTTGGAGTTGAATCAGGTGTGGTACCTCCACTAGCCTTTTAATTCGGCCAAAGTTTTTTCTAAGTTTTGGAGCTTGAATCTCACTCATAGAATCTGCCTCTGAATTGAAATTGTGGAATCTCGTTGCTGAACAAAATTGTTTTTTCGAAAAATATCATTTACCTGGACCAGAAAGGACCACTCTTATGATTTGATTCTGACTCTTAAACGCAGTCAACCGGTTAAAGGCCCACAACCCCACTGCTGGGACATGGACCTCAACCGGCGTTATATATTGTCAACTAAAAAGGAGATACAAATACTATTTGATCTCAACCTTTGCGCCAACCTTTTCAATTTGC
Organism: Deltaproteobacteria bacterium; assembly: GCA_027031565.1. Taxonomy (GTDB): domain Bacteria; phylum Desulfobacterota; class Dissulfuribacteria; order Dissulfuribacterales; family JALVPX01; genus JALVPX01. Next base: position 5,602 of record JALVPX010000238.1, read on the forward strand.
TCTTTGATCTTCTCAGCTTCTTCCTTGGATACGGCTTCTTTGATGGGCTTGGGTGCACTTTCCACCAATTCCTTGGCTTCCTTGAGACCCAAACCTGTAACTGCCCGGACCTCCTTGATCACCTGTATTTTCTGACCGCCGACATCACTCAAAATTACGTCAAATTCCGTTTTTTCTTCGGCAGGAGCCCCGGCTTCTCCACCGGCAGGTGCTGCTCCTGCTGCGGCTACAGCCACAGGAGCCGCGGCACTAACCCCAAATTTATCTTCAAGCTCTTTTATGAGCTCAGAAAGTTCAAGCACTGTCATATTTGAAATAAACTCAATTACATCCTCTTTTGTTACAGCCATTTTAATGCCTCCTGATTATATAAAAACTCTGTTTTCGTTATCTTTTGTTACGCCTTCTGTTCTTCTACAGCCTTCAATGCATAAAGCAGCTTCCTGGGCACTGCAGCCAATACCTGCACCATGTTCGTCGGTGTTGCCACCAGCACAGACAGCAGCTTTGCCACAAGGACCTCACGGCTCGGCAATTTGGACAAAGCCACAATTCCATCGGCGTCCATATATTTTCCATTCAAGACGCCTCCCCTGATCTCCATCGCCTCGTTGTCTTTTGCGAATTCGACCAGGGCCTTAGCAACGGCTACAGGATCATCATAGGCAAGAGCTATTGCATTGGGGCCTTCAAAGTATTCTCCGAGACCTTCGACATCGGTTCCCTTGGCAGCCATCTTCATAAAGGTGTTTTTAGACACCTTAAACTCCCCTCCAACGTCCCTGAGCCTTGTGCGCAATTCATTCATTGCTGCAACTGTCAGACCCTTGTAGTTGGTAAGGAGGACTGCTGCACTTTTTTCGAACTTCTCATGAAGCTCTGCAACAATCTTTTCCTTTTCTTTGCGTGTTAAGGCCAAATCAATCCCCCCTTTCTGCCACAGGCAGTTTTTTTATTCACTACCAAAGGCAGAGGTTCACCTGTCTCGGTAGGCTGAGGCAGTATGATCTACTGAATTTACCTCGATTAAACACGTTTAGGTGTACCTACTGTCTTTGACTTGCTTACGGCCAATTGTTCAGCTATCAGGCTGCAGCCTCTTTAATTTCTGAAGGCTCAACCTTGATTCCAGGACCCATGGTTGATGAAAGGGCCACTTTTTTTACATATGTGCCTTTTGCGCTGGACGGCTTCAATTTCAACAGGATGTTTGCAAAGGCAGCAAAATTCTCTTTGAGCTTTTCCAAACCAAAGGATACACGGCCTAACGGGGCATGGACAACACCGGCCTTGTCCACCCTGAAATCCACCTTGCCTGACTTGATCTCTTTGACGGCCTTGCCTACGTCAAACGTGACCGTACCGGTCTTGGCATTAGGCATGAGCCCCCTCGGGCCCAAAATGCGTCCGATTTTGCCTACTGCCCCCATCATATCGGGAGTGGCAACAACCTTATCAAACTCAAGCCAGCCGCCTTTAATCTTTTCAATAAGTTCTTCTCCACCTACATAGTCAGCTCCTGCCTCTTCCGCTTCTTTTGCCTTTTCACCCTTGGCAAATACGAGAACTCTGGCTGTTTTGCCGGTTCCATGTGGCAGGACCACTGATCCGCGAATATTTTGATCTGCCTTCCTGGGATCAACCCCCAATACCACGGCAGCATCAACACTTTCATCAAAATTGGCATAATGGGTCTGCAAAACCAAATTGATCGCCTCATCCAGGCTGTATTGCCTGGAGGGATCAACCTTCTCCCTGACGGCACGATATTTTTTGCCATGACGAGCCATAGTTATTCTCCTTTAACCAACTACTTCTATGCCCATGCTTCTGGCAGTGCCTGCAATGGTTTTAACGGCTGCCTCCATATCCGCAGCCGTCAAGTCGGGCATTTTGATCTTGGCTATCTCTTCCAGCTGCTTTCTTGTCACCTTGCCCACCTTGTCCCTGTTTGGCACACCGGAACCCTTTTCTATCTTGGCTGCCTTTTTCAACAATACCGAAGCCGGAGGGGTCTTGGTGATAAAGGTAAAAGACCTGTCCGCATACACCGTGATAACCACGGGTATTATCATACCCATTTGATCCTGGGTCTTGGCATTGAATGCCTTGACAAAATCCATGATATTGACGCCGTGCTGACCCAGGGCCGGACCAACCGGAGGAGAAGGGTTTGCCTGCCCCGCCGGGATCTGCAGCTTGATTTGTGTCATTACCTTCTTAGCCATTTTATTGCATCACCTCTAAAAGAGAACTTTAGTTTTAAAAAAAGATTCAACCGAATAATCTATCCTGCCTTCTGGACGTGGGCAAATTCCAGTTCTACTGGGGTCGCTCTTCCAAATATGGAGACCATTACCTTTACCTTGCCCTTGTCCGGCCTGACTTCTTCCACAACACCATGAAAATTTGCCAAAGGCCCCTCTGTGACTATGACCTTATCTCCCTTTTCAAAGTGATATTTGGGCACAGGATGGAGTTCGCGCTCCTCCATTTGCTTGATGATCTTGTTTGCCTCTTCATCAGAAAGGGGAACCGGATTTTTCAGCCCGCCCACAAAGCCTGTTACCCTTGGAGTGTCCTGTACCATATGCCATGTATCGTTGTTTAACTCCATTTTAACCAAGATGTAACCAGGATAGACCTTGCGGGACGAGGTCTTCTTTTTCCCTTTAACAATCTCCACTACCTTCTCGGTAGGCACAATTATCTCGGAAAAATAGTCCTCAAGGCCATATTGCCTGATCCTGTCCTCAAGGGCTGCCTTTACCTTATTTTCGTAGCCCGAATATGTGTGAACTATGTACCACTTATGTGCCATACAGCCTTCTTAGATAAAGCCTTAACTCAAAACCATAATTGGCAATTTTAGTAAATAAGCAGCCGCACAAGTTTTGAAAGTGCAATATCCACCACACCTAAATAAATGGTGAGGAAAAAGGTGAATCCCAAGACTGAGACGGTCAGAGCAACTGTCTCCTTTCTCGAAGACCAAGTAACCTTATCAAACTCTACCCGTACCTCCTTGAGAAACTGGACTGCCCTGCCAACGATTCCCAGGGGTTCGGTTTTTGGTGTAATGGATGCAACCTTAGATGAATCACTTTTAGGCGCAACCGGTGCGCTGGCCTTGGATGAAGTTCGGCCTTGAGCCTTTTTTGCACCCTTTCTCCTCTTTTTTGTCTTGGTAGCCACTAATTGTCTCCAAAATAAATCGTGTTAACAACTCTTGGCAGGCCAGGAGGGACTCGAACCCCCAACACCCGGATTTGGAGTCCGGTGCTCTACCATTAGAGCTACTGGCCTGCACATTGCCGTTTCCTATTTAATCTTTGTCTCCTTATGAAGCGTGTGCTTGCGGTCAAAAGGACAATATTTTTTCAATTCCAGCTTTTCGGTGGTGGTACGGCGATTCTTGGTGGTGGTGTAATTTCTTCTTTTACAGACCGTACACGCCAGGGCGATCTTCTCTCTCATATCCTACTCCAGCCTACTCTATGATCTCGCTGACTACTCCGGCGCCTACAGTACGGCCGCCTTCCCTTACTGCAAACCGTAAACCATCTTCCATCGCTATGGGCTGTATCAAATGAACCTCAAAGGATACATTGTCACCAGGCATCACCATCTCTACACCCTCAGGAAGCGTCACTACACCTGTCACATCCGTCGTCCTAAAATAAAACTGAG
>JALVPX010000239.1 GCA_027031565.1 Deltaproteobacteria bacterium
GCCTTCTGCCCTGACGAAAAAGGTGCGCCCGGTGACCTGCCTGGTAAAATAGCCTGGCTTGTCCTGCCCAAGCACCCTGCCTGAATGCATCAATATGACCTCATCACATCGTTCCGCTTCATCTAGATAGGCAGTGCTAAGCAACACAGAGGTCCCTTGCTTCCTGACGAGATGGTGGACGATTTGCCACAATTCCCTTCTTGATACAGGGTCCACGCCTACCGTAGGCTCATCCAGGAGCAGAAGATCAGGTTGTGCCAGCAGGGTGCAGATGAGCCCAAGTTTCTGCTTCATGCCTCCAGAGAGCCTGCCTGCCAGCCGGCGGGTAAAGGGCTTGAGCCCGGCCATGTGGAGAAGCGTTTCGTAACGTTCCATGCGCTCCGAGAGGGGGACTCCCTTTAGATAGGCAAAGAGTTCCATGTTTTCCTGGACGGTCAAGTCTTCATACAGACCAAAATGCTGGGGCATGTAGCCTATTTTTGATTGAATGGCAAAGGAGTGCGAGATCGAATCGAACCCCAGGGTCTCAATTTTGCCCTTATCAGGGGTCAGCAGGCACGCTGCCAGCCGCATGAGCGTTGTCTTGCCAGCACCATCCAGGCCTATAAGTCCTGTTACAATCCCGGGCCTTACATGCAGATCCACCCCTTTTAGGGCTGTTATTTCCTTTTTCTTGACGAAAAAGGACTTCTCTACCCCTTTGAATGTGAGAACCGGTTTCACGGCATGGATTGCGGCGGGTCTATCATTCTGCACCTTTAGACGCCTTGCAAAAGCCTTGATGGTCTGGTTCAGGTTCCTGGTCCAGTGGAATTTCCACGGTGACAGGCATGCCAAGCCTCAATTCATCAGAATGGTTGCATACGAATACCCTGCATTGATAGACCAGTTTGGTGCGCAATTGGGTGGTTTCGACCTGTTTTGGGGTGAACTCTGCCACAGGAGATATATAGCCCAACCAGCCGTCATATTGCTTTTCCGGGTAGGTGTCGCTCCTTATTATAGCCTTCATACCAGGCTTTAGCCTGCCAAGGTCTGGTTCGGGAATATATGCCCGCACCCATAGGGGCTGCCTCAAGGCTAGAGTGAAGACCGGCGCCTGGGGAAAGGCCATGGAGCCGGGTTCGAGTATGCGGTTTTCGATGATACCGTCCTCAGGGGCATACAATTTCGTGTCATGTAGCCTTTTTTCGGCAAGCTTGAGCGCTGCCTCCTTGGCAGCAAGGAGTGCCTTTGCGGCATTTATGTCTTCCTGTCTGGGACCTTCAATGAGGAGATCTAGCTGCTGTTTTGCTGCATTCAGTTCTGCCTTCAATGACTTGAACAGGGCCTCTGCATCGTCCAGGGATTGCTCTTTTACATATTTTTCCCGGGCGAGTTTCTTGAGGCGCCTGAAATTTACCAGGGCATTCTTAACCTTGGCCTTCAAGGCATTCACCTTTGCACGGGCAGCTTCGATCTCCTGGGGCCTGGAACCGCTCTCCATCTTGGCCACTATCTGCTGCTGGGCCTCGATTTCGGCCTTCAATTTGTTCACCTGGGCCGCATAGGCGGAATCATCAAGTAGTCCCAAGAGATCTCCCTTTTTAACCTGATCCCCTTCCTCAGCCTTGAGTTCCTTGATCCTGCCGCTGCTTTCAAAGGCAAGCTGTATCTCCCTTATATCGATATTGCCGAATAGAGTTACTCTATCGGCCTTGTGCGGCCCTTTCTCCTCCTCGAGGATGAACTTTCTGGCTGCAAATGCCGCCAGCGCTGCCATCAGCAGTATTGGCAATATCATTTTGACAATTGTTTTCATGGCGTCACATCCGGTCGTCCAAGGGTTCCAGGGGTCTTTCGAGCAGCAGGTTTACGCTAACAACATCCTGTTCATTCAAAGTGCCGGAAGCCCGTTTCAACTCAAACCTGGCTATCAAGTGGTTGTATAGAGAAAAGGCATGCTGGCGTCTTGCGTTTTCGAGTCTCGAGATCTGTTCCAGGAGGTCCACCGTGTTCCTGGTCCCGGCCTGAAGGCCTGCCCTGGTTGCCTTAAGAGCAGTATGTGCGGATTCGAGGGCGGCCCTGGTTGCCTCCACCATTGACAAGCTCTTTTTAAGATTCAGAAAAGCGGTCTCAGTGGCCAAAACGATCTGATCCCTTGTACTATTTAATTGATGGCTTGCTGCCAGGCTGAGCGCTTCTGCCTGCCTGGTCCTGGCCTTTATCTCGCCCCCCAGGAAAATCGGAAGCTCTATTTTCAATCCAGCCAGCCATTGCCCTGAATGAACCCTGGGGAGGAAGCGTCCCTTGATATAATCACGGCCTGCAAAGAGTTCAACCTTGGGCCAGTGGGTCCTGCGGGCCTTTTCGATCTTTTTCCTGGCAGAGTCCAATTCCGACCGGGCCTTTATCAAGAGCGGCTGGATCTTGAGGGCAGTGGATACCCATGTTTCCATATCATCTGGTGAGGGGCCCACAGGCCTCATTTGTGCGGATACATCCTTGATCTGCCCGACTTTCGAATGGACTATGCTCTCAAGCTCCCTTTGGGCAATCTCGACCCCGTTCCGGGATTCGATCACCCTTGCCCTTGATGAATCAAGCCTGGCCCCCGCCTCCTGGAGGGAGACGATGTCACCTGTACCAGTTTCCAGCAGATATTTGGACCTGTGGTACACCTCTTGTAAAAGATCCTGCTCTGAAAGGGCTGCCTCGAGATCCTTGTGCGCCTTCAGAAGATTGAAATAACCATAGACAACGCGCATTATCAGGTCCTGTTGAGCTGCCTGTGCCGCTGCCCTGGCAGCCCTTATATCGTGGTCAACGATATCAAGCTGGGACCAGGCAGGGCCGTTAATCAAGGCCTGGGACAATGTGATGGAGTAAGAATCGCTTACGAAGCCGTCCTCAATCTCAGGACCGAAACCCTTCAATTTCGTCCGGTTGAGGCTCACCGAGGCCGTGGCAGCCACATGCGGAAGCAGGCTTGCGCGCGCAACAGGCCTTCCTTTTTGTGCAGCATCAAGTAGGGCCTTTGCCCTGAGCAATTGCGGATCGCTCTTTTGAGCAAGCAGAAAGCATGTGTTCA
>JALVPX010000240.1 GCA_027031565.1 Deltaproteobacteria bacterium
CGACAATTTTTACAAGATCTTTATGGCCAGGGGTATGCTGAAAGTCATGCCATGAAACAATTACCTTGCATGCCTTCTTCCTGGCATGGAGAAGCAATTTTTCTTTCAGGATTTTTTCGCTTTCAAGCTCGATGTCAACATAGGCGGCACCAGCATCCACGGCCCGTTTCAAAAGTTCTATCCTCTTCTCTTCGTCTTGCTGGATGCAGCCCCCTTCAAGAGGGTGGCGGTTTGTGAATATCAGCGGCAAGGGTGAAGAGTTTACCAGCTCTGCCAGGTCCAACGAGTAGGGATCTTCAAAGTGGTCCAGGCGAACTTCGGCCAGAACGGCCTTTTCCTTTACCTGATTTACGCATTCGAGGAATTGAGCAGCGTTATCAGCTTTTAAGGCAGCACAAATCATCTAATGACATTATTGAAAATAGGGATCGCTGTCAGGGTCTATCTTGGCCAGATATGAAGCTATGGCACTATCATAATGGCTTGTGGTTTCGAATACCTTTCTTGCCAACATGAACCTGGTTTTTAGGGTAGTAGCCCCCTTGTTGGCCTTCATTTCTTCAAGAACCTTGGGGTAATCTGCTGGATCAACCACCACTGTGACATAGCGGAAATTCTTCGCAGAGGAGCGCAGCAGTGTCGGACCGCCGATGTCTATGTTTTCAATGGCCTCGGCAAGGGTGACTCCCTCCCTGGCCACGGTCTTCTCAAAGGCATACAGGTTTACCACAACGAGCTCTATGGAAGGGATATCATGCTCTTTCATTTGAGCCGCGTGCTTTTCGTTATCACGAATGGCCAGAATCCCCCCATGCACCTTGGGATGCAAGGTCTTGACCCTTCCATCCATCATCTCTGGAAAGCCTGTTAGCTCTGAGACATCCTTCACATCGACTCCGGCCTCCCTTATCACCTTAGCGGTTCCGCCTGTTGAAACGATTTCAACACCCATGTCTGCAAGTTGTTTAGCAAACTCGGCAACGCCGCTTTTGTCTGTAACGCTTATCAAGGCCCTGGTAATCCTGGTCATGGCTCCCTTCCTCTCCGAAACAAGTTGTTGGAAATGGTGGTCGGGATGGAGGGATTTGAACCCCCGACCCCAGCGTCCCGAACGCTGTGCTCTACCAGACTGAGCCACATCCCGACTGCAAATGGAATGTCATAATGTAACAGATAACCAGGGTTGTCAACAGGCCTTCCAGGGGGTAGAAGGTTGTGACAATAAAATAAGCAGTTTCAGCAGGATGTCACCAAAAAGACAATGGGCGGGAAGGTATGACAATGAAGATAGAAGAATACTCCTTTGGGAGAATCGTCATAGATGGCAAGGTGTACACGAAAGACGTCAAAATAATAAAAGGCAAAATTATCCCTGAATGGTGGAGGGAAAGCGGTCACCTCCTTCAGTATCAAGACATTGAAGACGTTGTGGCAGCAAGGCCTCACACATTGATAGTCGGAACCGGAGCCTCAGGCCGGCTCAAGGTAGACCCCGAGCTTCCGAATGTGCTTGGCGAAATGGGTATACGCCTTGAAACCATTCCCAGCGGCCTGGCCATGGAGCGTTTCAATGAATTGATCGAGCTTTATGGTGCAGACAAGGTGGCCGGGGCCTTTCACCTCACCTGTTAGGCTGCCTTGCGCAAATCCATTCCAGCCATATTGATCGCAGGCACTCAAAGCGGCTGCGGCAAGACATCCGTGGCCCTTGGGCTGATGGCTGCTTTCAGGCAAAGGCGGCTTGCTGTTGCGCCCTTCAAGGCTGGTCCTGATTTTATTGATCCAGGCTACCATGAGGCCGTATGCAAGCATCCCTCCTGCAACCTTGATACCTGGATGAACAACAGGGAAACAGTCAGAAAGCTCTTCAGTAACGGCTGCAGAGATGCAGATGTCGCAGTGATAGAAGGGGTCATGGGGCTGTTTGATGGGGCCGGAGGACGAAATGGACCGGGTTCCGCAGCCGATTTGGCAAAAACCCTGGATGTTCCTGTTTTGCTGGTGGTAGACGGCAGCAGGATGTCTGCCAGCATTGCAGCGCTTGTCAAGGGATTCATGGAGCATGATCAGCAAATCAATTTTGCAGGCCTGTTGGTTAACCAGGTCGCCAGCCACCGGCACGAACAGATCGTCAGAGAGGCACTGAACGGCATGAATATTGGGTGGTGCGCCTTCCTCCCCAGGGATCGAAAGCTCGAGATTCCGTCAAGGCACCTCGGCCTTGTAACAGTGCATGACCAGCAGGGCCTGGACAGACTGGTTTTAACCCTGGCATCGTGGATCGAACGCCATGCCGACCTGGATGGTCTGCTGGCACGTTTGGATGAGGATCCTGTTCCACTCATTGAACCCGTGTCTGCCAATTTAAAATCCCGGGACATCCAGGACGGTCCCTTGGTCGGCATAGCCAGGGATGAGGCCTTTTGCTTCTATTATCAATCCAACCTCGATCTCTTCGAGGCCTGTGGAGCCAGGCTTGCCTGTTACTCTCCATTGAGAGAGAGCAGGCTGCCAAAGGGCGTGCAGGCCCTCTATTTCGGCGGCGGCTACCCTGAACTCCATGCAATGGATCTCGCCAAAAACCGTTCCATTCTGGATGAGATCTGCAGGGCATCCAGGCTTGGAATGCCTATATATGGTGAGTGCGGCGGGTTCATGTACTTATCCAAGGGCCTCATCGATGAATATGGCCGTCGGTTTCCGTGGGCTGGTATATTTCCCTTTTGGATCAGGATGGAAAAGCGGTTTCAGGCCTTGGGGTACAGGGAAGTCTTTTTAAAAAAGACATCCATACTAGGTGAACAGGGAATAAAAATGCGCGGGCATGAGTTTCATTATTCCAAGCTAATTTCAGGCAAGGATGAACCTGTGCCTGAACAGATTTATGAGGTACGGGATGCAAATGGGCGTTCTGTCAGCTCTCCCGGCTGGGTCATTGGGAATACTCTGGGCAGTTATATACATCTCCATTTTGCGAGTTGCCCAGAATCGGTTTGCCAGTTTATCGCAAAGGCAAGCAGCTTTTCAAAATCCGGTTTCCAAGTTTGATTTTGATAATGGGGCGGCTG
>JALVPX010000241.1 GCA_027031565.1 Deltaproteobacteria bacterium
GGGCAAGTAGAGCGCCAACTGCTATGAAAAATTATAATGCTTTCTTACCGCCTTTTTTACCTGCCATACACAATCAAGCCCCTTGGGAAAGGTGACCAGATCGCCTGGCCCAATTTGCACATCCCCAACATCGCCTTCCAGAATGTAGCAAGTTTCTGTCTGGTCATAATGCCAGTCAAAGGTGGAGGGCTCGCATGTCCATATGGGCCACTTTCTGATCCCCATTTCATCAACCTTGCTTTCCGCCGGCTTTTCAATCTTGATCTTCATGACGTTCTCCTCCAAAGTCTTTTCTGATCAATATATTGGCCTTATCTCGATTCCTCTCTGCTGCAAATAGTGCTTGACGTCCTGGATCGGAACCTCGCGCCTGTGGAATATACCTGCTGCAAGCGCCGCCTCGACATTGGTCTTTGTGAAAACTTCATAGAAGTGTTCCGCTGAACCAGCGCCGCTAGATGCAATGATGGGGATTGACACGGCCTCCTCCACGGCCTTTATGAGCTCTATGTCAAAGCCTTTGTTGGTACCGTCTCTATCGATACAGTTGAGAAGGATCTCCCCTGCACCAAGCTTTTCACATATCTGGGCCAGGGTGACGGCGTCCATGTCTCTTCCTTCGCGCCCTCCCTTGATGGTACACTGGTACCAGCAGAATCTTTCTCCATTGGGGCCAGGGAACTCTGTTTCTATTACCGGGTGATTTGTATCCTTGGGAGAGTCAACATAAATCCTGCGGGGATCAATGGAGATAACCACGGCCTGGTTGCCGTAAACCCGGGATATCTCTTCGATGGAGCTGTTGCCAGCAGCCTCTCCCCGCTTCAGATATTCCTCTGCTATCAAAACGGCATCGCTGCCAATGGAGACCTTGTCTGCTCCTGACCTGAAATATTCCGACGCCACTTCAAGCGCACTGTAATGTCTGCCATTTTTGTCTGTGAAATCCCTGATACCACCGCCTATTGTAAGGGGCACGAAGACATTTTTCGATGTCTGCTTGAGCACGTCGAGCATAGGCATGTCTTGAAGGGGAAAGTCACGAAAACCCGTTATGTTCAGAAAGGTTATCTCGTCTGCTCCTTCATCATAGTAACGCCTGGCCAGCTCAACCGGCTTGCCCAGGTTCCTGACTTCACCGAGTTCGCGCACATCATATTGATCTCCCTTGGTGACAACCAGGTCACCCTGATCATTGCTGCGCACATCCAGGCAGGCAACGATGCGCCTGGCAAGGCGGGTCTTTTCAAGGCGTATCTCAGGCAAGACCCTGTTTGATGCCTTGTCCAAGAAATTCTTGAGGATCCTGAGCCCAGCTTTGCCGCTTTTCTCTGGATGAAACTGGGTAGCAATTATATTACCCCTTTGAACCGCGCTTGTATATTCGTAGCCATAATCTGTGGTGGTCAATATTACATCAGGCTCTTCAGGCGCCACGTGATATGAATGGACAAAGTAGAACTTTTCATCCCCATTCAGGCCGTTAAAGATTATGGATGGCTGCCTGCATTTGATGCCGTTCCAGCCTATCTGGGGTATGGAAAGGGTGGTCTCAAACCGTTTTACCCTGCCTTTTATAAAACCCAGGCCTGGAATACCCGGGGATTCCTCGCTGTTTTCAAAAAGGGCCTGGAGCCCCAGGCATATGCCCCAGAAAGGCCTGTTTGATTTAAGATATTGTTTGAGCGGCTCTACATAACCCTTTTTGTGCAGGACATCCATCATCGAGCCGAAGTTTCCCACTCCAGGGAAAATCAGCTTTTCTGCACTCTCAATATCTTCGGCGCTCTCAACGAGCCGTATGCTTTCCCCAAGGCCTTCGACAGCATTGATGACGCTGCGGACGTTTCCAGCTCCATAGTCAAGTAATGTGATCATTTTCTCTCCAGTTGCATAAGTTTGAGGTGGCTATAAATACCATTTGAGACACATGGCTGACAAGCTGACAAGGATAAGCATTTTTTGGCGCAAGATGGGTCTTGGCAAAAAACCAGGCAATAATTTTTGGGGACCAACCCCGTGCCTTGGCAATCCATGAAAGGTGCGTTAATGAATAGTGAAATTTTATGCGAGGAGGAGTCGTTATGAAAAACACAGTCGTTGGTCTTTTCTCTGCTGTTCTTTTGTTTGCTGGTTCGGCGTTTGCCGGGGGCCATGGTGCCCATTGGGGTTATACAGGAGACATTGGGCCTGAACATTGGGGTGACTTGGATTACAGATACATACGCTGTGCTACAGGCCAGAATCAGTCGCCAGTAAACCTGACGGGTTTTGTGGAGGCAGACCTGTCTCCAATCGAGATCTCCTACGGGACTGCGCCAGTCGAGGTAGTCAACAATGGTCATACAATTCAGGTAAACGTAGCCCCTGGCTCAACCCTGACCTTTTATGGTCAAACATTTGAGCTGAAACAATTCCATTTCCATACGCCAAGTGAGAATCGGATAGACGGTAAGTCATTTCCGTTGGAAGCACATTTTGTCCACGCAGACAAGGACGGCAACCTGGCCGTTGTGGCGCTCATGTTTGAGGAAGGGGATAAAAACGAGGTGCTGGACGCCTTCTGGGCTGCCATGCCTGAGGAAGCGGGTTCAAAAAACAAGCTCGAGAATGCGCCTACTCCGGACAAGCTGTTGCCCGAGGCCAAAGATTATTACTACTTCAATGGTTCGCTTACCACACCACCTTGCAGCGAAGGGGTGCGCTGGATTGTGCTAAAGGCTGCTGCCTCTGTTTCAAAGGAACAGGTGGAGAAATTTGCACATGTTATGCACCACCCCAACAACAGGCCGGTTCAGCCTCTAAATGCAAGAAAGGTTTTGAAATAAATTGGCAATATCCAACTGCCTGAAAAAGCAGTCCGTTTGGGGCTGCTTTTTCAGGATATATCCAAACATTTAGAAATTTTGTTCATTAGCAAGGCGCACCTGGAAAACAACCGCTTAAAGAGTTTCCCTTCTGTTTTTATAATTCCTGAATTCGTATAATAAGTGCACAGCCTCCACATGGTGGTTTGAGAGAGAGTATGCACATTCACGCTGATAAAGGCAAAGCTCAGATGTATAC
>JALVPX010000242.1 GCA_027031565.1 Deltaproteobacteria bacterium
TAATTTGCAAGAACGCGGGAAGTTGTTCATAGGCCCGGGAGAGGAAGTCTACAAGGGGCAGATCATTGGCGAGCATAGCCGCGCCTCAGACCTGGTTGTCAACCCTGCCAAGGGCAAAAAATTGACCAACATGAGGGCGTCCGGCTCGGATGAGGCAGTGATTTTGTCTCCCAGTGTCGAAATGACCCTGGAAGAATGTATTTCCTATGTGAACGACGATGAATTGGTGGAAATCACCCCAAAGGCCGTAAGACTTCGCAAACAAAATATTGAAAGATTGAGGGCTTGATCATGTGCCCTTTGACTGGCTTAAATTTTGAACAGGCCTCGAGTTCTTGGTGATCCAGGAAATTTACCTAAATTTTTTGGCCTGAAGCTTGCTAACAAGAAATGTATTGGTAATTTATTGACAATTTATATTTGTAGATATGCAAACCAAATAAAAAAACAAAAGGAGAGGGAGTTATGACCATTGGAAAAAAGATTCTGGTTTTTGTTGCTGCAGCAGGCCTGGTATTTGGAATAATGGCATGCGGACAGCAAGAAGGAGAAGGACCTGCCCAAAAGGCTGGCAAAAAGGTGGATGAATTGTTGGGAAAGGCTGGTGAAAAGGGCAAGGAAATCAAGGAGAAAGTGCTTACCAAGACCAAAGAGGCTGTAACCGATACAAAAAAGACCGTACATGAAATGGTGGATCACGGCAAAGACCAGGCAGCCAAAGGCGGCGAGGCCGTGCATGAAATGGAAGGCAAGACACAGAAGGCCGCCGAAGGCGCAAAGCATGAAATGGCTGCCAACGCAACTAGTGCTCCTAAAGCTGAAGGAAAAACCCTTCATGAAATGGGAAAAGAGGCAGTAGATAAGGCCAAGGAAGGTGCGGCCAACAAGATACACGAGATGGGCGACAAGGCCCATAATAAGGTCAAGAAACACATAGAGGGCTGTTAAACGGTGTGGCTGCGTTGCACTCGAAAAATAAATCTTGAAATATCAGATAGATTTCTGCGATTATTTTTCAGTGCGGCTGGCCTTTGAACAAAGTTCCTGATTTATGCAGGTAACCTAATATTTTCAAACCAGCCGCTGGCGTAAAGCGGCAGCGAAAGACCCGCGGGCATGCTATTCTGCATGCCCGCTTTTCCTTTTGCGCTGGTTGTTGTTTCAGCATTATATCCCATCAGCTTTTTTGAAAGATGATCCAGTACATTTCTTTTATTGGCGTACAATATAGATAAATGGCGAAAAACGGAGATTAAGGCCGAAAATCGAGGTGGACAAATCCGCCGGCAATGTTGTAAAAAGATTCGCAAACTGCATGATCAACTAGTTTATTCAATCGCCCCAGATGTTGAATCAGCCTTTATAAAGCCTTTCAGGAACATTGATTGTTTGCCTTTTAGAAGATCGGATGCAGGACCAAGAATAAATCATCAATAAAAGAGAGGTGCGCTATGGAAGAACGATGGAACTGGCTTGCTGGTGGCCTGGCATTGGGCCTTACATGTTTGCTGGCAGTATACATGATAAAACCCATTGGTGTTTCCACCCAATATGTGATACTGGATGGTATCATTTGGAACGCTGTTTCAGGAGACATTGTAAAAAAAGTTCCGAAGGCACCAAAAGGCTACAGCAGCCCCAATCCCTATTTAAACAAAAGCGGCGGAAAATATGCCAAAAATATTGCGAAACCTGCCAATTACGGCTTCATATTCGTTTTATCCATGATACTGGGCGGAATCATATCATCATTGACCATGGCGTGGAGACCACCAGCCTCTGACCGGACTGCTCCGCCGGTATGGCAGAAGAGCTTTGGCAGGGAACCGGTAAAACGATATATCTTTACATTTATAGCAGGCCTTCTTGTGTTGTATGGGGCAAGGCTTGCAGGCGGGTGTACCAGCGGTCACATGATCAGCGGCATGATGCAGACTTCACTCAGTGGTTACCTGTTTGCAGCTGGAGTTTTTGGCTCTGGAATCCCATTGGCTGTAATTCTCTTTAAAAACGGTGATAAGTAAGGAGGGAACGTTATGCATATATTAATGGCAGTCATCCTTGGGGCCTTGTTTGGCTTTGTCTTGCACAGAATTGGTGCAGCAAACCCGCAAAATATCATAAATATGCTGCGCTTAAAGGACCTTCACTTGATGAAGGTGATCCTTTTTGCCATCGGTTTCAGCTGCTTATTTCTTTTCCTGGGGCTTCATTTCGGAATACTTCCCAAGACCCACATACACGTTAAGACCGCCTATATCGGAGTGATTGTAGGTGGATTGATATTTGGAGCAGGGTTTGCCATTGGCGGCTATTGTCCAGGCACTTCCCTCGTGGCTATTGGTTCTGGCAGAAAGGATGCCATTGCCTTCATCCTCGGAGGGCTGACCGGGGCCTTTTTGTTCATGTTATCCTATGGTTATCTGAAACACACCTTTCTTTTCACCAAGATCGCCGGGGGCAAAACCACCCTGGCGAATACGGGAATTGCCAAATATCATGCCCTGATCACCAACCTTCCAGGAGTGGCAGTGGGCTCGGCTATAGGCATTGCCTTTATGATAATAGCCTTTCTGCTTCCGCTGTCCTCCGATAATCCCAACGATTAGAACCACTTTCATCAACCTTTATAAGGCCCTTGTCCCAACGGGACGAGGGCTTTTTTTATTTTTACCTTCCCAAACCCGGCCACATTAACTATATTAATAGTAACTATTAGTTTAATCTTAAACGCATTCCATAAAATTAGTCTATTGTTATTTTTCTTACAAAGGTTCGGAAGTTTTAAAGCAAATTAAAAGCCAGAAAGGGGGAAGTCATGGATAAAAAAGAGTTGTGTGAAAAGATCCAGCAGATCTACCCAGACATTGGTCAATGCGGCATCAACCTGGATGCACACTATGATGAAGAGAAAAAGAGGTGGGTTGTCCATCTTGAACGCGATTCGCAAACACCGGAAAATCCCTATGCACGGCCCGGAACACCATGCTCTTGTCCCGGGGATAATTCTGTCTGCATACAGGAACAGTGGAGGCAGCATATCCTCAGATGAGATAG
>JALVPX010000243.1 GCA_027031565.1 Deltaproteobacteria bacterium
AGTCGATTTTGGTTTCCTGGATTTTACTACCCTTGAAAAACGCCGTTTTTACTGCCTTGAGGAATTGAGGCTCAACAGGCGGCTTTGTCCAGATATCTATTTAAATGTTGAACCTGTTGTCAGACATGGCAGCGGTTTTACCCTGGGCGACGGCAGTGGAGAGGTCGTTGAGTGGTGCCTTGTTATGAAACGGATGCCAGAACAAGGCATGATGGCAAGACTGATAGAAAAGGATGAGGTGTCGGAGCCGGATATGGACATCATCCTGGCAAAATTGGTCAACTTTTACAGGGAGGCAGCTACAGGGCCGGGTATCGACGAGTTTGGAAAAATTGATGTAATAGTTCAAAATACAGAAGAAAATTTCGATCAAACCGTTGATTTTAAAAACAAGTTGATTTCAGAAAAGTTGTATGATTCCATCGTGTCCTATACGAGAAATTTCATAAAAGAAAACCAGACCTTGTTTGAAAAGAGGATAAGCAGCGGTTTTATTCGGGAAGGCCATGGGGATCTCTATTCTGCCAATATATGTTTCGACAGGGCTGGCGATGATGTCTATATCTTCGACTGCATAGAGTTCAACAAGCGTTTCAGGTGCGGCGATGTGGCCTCAGACATTGCCTTTCTGGCTATGGATCTGGATTTTCACGGCCTGGCAGATTTGTCGCAATATTTTATCGAGAAGTTTCAACGGGATTACCCTGATCCAGAGCTTATAAAAATTCTCAATTTTTACAAATGTTACAGGGCCTACGTAAGGGGGAAAATAGCCTGCTTCACATGGGCCGATCCTGGAATAGACGACCGCACCAAGAGCCGACTGAGGGAACAGGCCGACAACTATTTCAGGCAGGCAGCCCTCTATGCCGGCGGCCTGCCCTCCCCTTCCCTGGTGATCTTCTGGGGGCTTTCCGGTAGCGGCAAGACCACCTTGGCCTCCAGATTGGCCACGGAAAAGGGTGTTACTTATTACAATTCAGACAAGGTGCGAAAGGAGGTTGTGGCAGGCATACCAGCGTCGGAAAGGCACCATGATCCCTTTGGCAAGGGCTTGTACAGCCCTGAAATGACACGCAAGACCTATAAGGCCCTTGCCCGCTTGGCAGGTAAAGAGCTGGTAACAGGCAATTCAGTGGTAGTGGATGCAACGTTTCAAGACAGGGAGAACCGGCAGCGGATGGTGCGGCTTGCCAAGGCCTTGGACGCCGAGGTCTTCTTTGTGCTGTGCAAGGCTACTGATGAAGTAATAAGGGAACGCCTCGACAGGAGGCTGGGCGAGGCACAGCCCTCGGACGGCAGGTGGGAGATCTATCTGAGGCAAAAAGAACGTTTCAAGGAACCGGATCGCATAGAAGGGGCCCAACTTTTGAAAGTGGATACCGCCAGGCCCCTTGGGGACCTCCTCCAGGAACTGAAGGAAAAATTGCCCCTCTGAACTTGTTTCGAACCATTGCCTGAGATGCTGGCAGCCAAATACTTCAGCCACTCATTTCCTGGTTTTTTTGGTAAACGGCCTTTTCGTAGAGCAACATATATTTTTTTACCACCTTGTCCCAGGTGTAGTTTTCGTAGATATTCATGATCCCGTTTTTCTGCATTTCTTCGATTGCAGAAGGCTCATCTTTCCACAGCCTGATGGCACGTACGAGCGTATTCTTCAAGGCAATGGGGCTGAATTCCTTGTAAGTAAATCCATTGAAACCATCCTTAGTTTTGACAAGGCCGCCTGTCTCCCTAGCTATGGGAAGGTTTCCGAAAAGCTGTGCGATAAAATCTGTGAGACCGCACGGTTCATATCTGGACGGAATCACGAAAAAATCACCAGATGCGTAGACAAGATTTGCCATCATCTCATCATAACCTAGGAGCAAGGCCATCTTGCCCTTCATATCTGGATTTTCTGCTATGGATTTAAGCCTTGCCTCTATATCAGGGGCCCCGTTTCCAAGAACCACACATCTGAATTCATCTGTGGTAAGGATCAACTCCTCCAGGGCGGCAGCAAAACAATCCATGCCCTTTTGTTCCGTAAGCCTGCTCACTGAGGTGATCAATGGAAGATCGACACCATTGTCAATCAGGCCGTGAAGGCTGCATGATCCAATATCATTGTTATTTATTCTGGCAATGAGCTCCCTGCGGCATACTGCTTTGCCTTCCAGTTCACCATTCAAGGGATCGAAGGCCGCAGGAAGGCCAAGCCTCTCAGGATGTTTCGGGTCATATCTGTCTGGATCTATCCCGTTAGTTATGCCCTCGATGGTGATTCCACGATCCTTTAGGGAGTGACCAAGCCATCCCGTAGTGGCATCTATTTCCGTTTCCTGCAACTCGCGGGCATAATTTTCACTGACAGTATTTACCGGCCCATATTGGGCCCCGGCCAGGAATGGATCAAAGGAGCCATGCAGCAAAGAATTGTTGATTACCCTCCAAGGCAGCCCGGTGTTTGCCTTTGCAAAGGGGATGTCCTGTACATCTTGATGGTAGCCGATACCAGCGTTGTGAATTGTGACCAGGGTGGCACTCTTTTTGAAAAATTGTCTGAGACCTTCCAGTTCGTGCATCATTGCAGGCAGTACTGCTGCATGGCCATCATGACAGTGGAATAAAGGGGTGGGCTGCTCTGCCCACAAATCAAACAACAGGCTTGCCTTCTGCAGCAGTGTATTCATAGCAAAATAGTCAAGGTGGCCATCTCCTTTTTTGAAAAGGGGATTTACCGCCTCTTCTTCTTCCGTATATGTGTACACTCCCTTTTTTTCTGCAAATCTGCCTGATTCTATCAAATGGATATCAACACCGTTTATGCTGTTATGCCAAAGGGATATGCCTTCACGGCGCTCTTCATGGGCATAGTTCATGTCTATTTCAAACTTTACATCCATGGGCCTGAAATCCATGGCCGATGGCTCCATGAAACCATACCTGGGCATGAATACCGTCACCTTTATACCTGCCCGTATCAGTGCCTCTGAAAGCTGCTGTACCACATCCTTCACTCCCCCTGCC
>JALVPX010000244.1 GCA_027031565.1 Deltaproteobacteria bacterium
CTGCACCAGGGGCGCACTCACGATATCTTCCTTTACCGACTTTATCCCTTTATCGGGTTTCATACCGGATTGGGCCTTATGATTCCCATAGTCGATATTTACTTGAAGCTCCTGCTGCCAAAAGTCTGCTGCCAATTTCTCAAGCCTCGCCCTGTTGTCGCTGTCGCTCAAAAGATCATAATTCATTCCAGATGCGCAAAAGATGGTCACCCCGGGCCTGTTGTCAGATGGTTGCAGCTTGCACTTACAGTTGTCCAAGATGGTCGCAAGTGATGGACGCCTTTGCTTGACGAATTTAACAAAGTCTTCCCATGTTTTTCCGTCTTCACCCCGGGTTGCAGATGGCTCCTGCCCCAGGTTCCGATCTTCCTTGGAATCCAATGGTTCAGATAATAAATCACCCAGGTCATGCCCATTCTCAGGCTCAAAGGGTTCCATAGAAGGCCTTGTACCAGACCGGGCTGCATCGCCTGCTTTCAGCATGCTCATCTTGTCCAATATCTTGTCGATCGGCACTATCTGCCTTTTGATTGCCAATTTGATGAGCACCATTTCAAAGGCTATTCGCGGAAAAGAGCTCCTGGCTATGGTCTCCTGGCCTCTGAGCAGCATGTCTAGGGCCTGAAAAAACATTTCCTGAGGCCACTCCTTGCATTTTTCAAAGAGTGGAACAACCTCTTCAGGCGTAAAATCGGTCAACTCCACACCATTTTCAGCACCTGTGACCCTCAACACACACAACTCCCTGAAATAGCGAAGAAAATCTTCTGAAAACTTCGCTATATCCCTGCCCTGGCCATAAACTTCCTTGACCACCCCCAGGGCCTTG
The DNA here is from genome assembly GCA_027031565.1 of Deltaproteobacteria bacterium. Lineage (GTDB taxonomy): Bacteria > Desulfobacterota > Dissulfuribacteria > Dissulfuribacterales > JALVPX01 > JALVPX01. Next base: position 830 of record JALVPX010000244.1, read on the forward strand.
GGCATGTCTCCATTCAATATGGCAAAGGCCAAGGTCTCAAGCCTGGAAACGTCTGCAGTACCAAGGGCATCGCAGACCTCTTCAACATTGCCTGCACCGTAGGCGGCAACCTGATCCAGCAGGCTTAGACTGTCTCTGACGCTGCCTTTGGCCTCTCTGGCCAGCACTTTTACGGCCTTGCCGTCCAAGCCCAGGCCTTCTGATTTCACTATCTTGTCCAAATGGTTTGCCAGTTCGGAAGTGCTCAAACGCCTGAATTCAAAGTGCTGGCATCTTGACCGAATGGTAGCAGGGACCTTATGAGGCTCGGTAGTTGCAAACTGGAAAATCACGTGAGCCGGTGGTTCTTCCAGGGTCTTCAACAGGGCGTTAAAGGCCTCTTTGGTTAGCATATGCACTTCATCGATTATATAAATACGGCTTTCACACCTGGTAGGCCTGAAATATATATTTTCCCGTAACTGCCTGATTTCATCAATACCCCTGTTCGATGCCCCGTCAATCTCGAGCACATCTACTGAAGAACCGCTTGTAATTTCCGTGCACACATCGCATTTGTTGCACGGCCTGCTGATGGTATCTGCCTTGCAGTTAACAGCCTTGGCGACAATCCTTGCAACCGTGGTCTTGCCGACACCCCTGGGCCCGCTGTAGAGAAGGGCATGGGCCAGGCGGCCCTCCCTGATGGCATTTTTAAGCGTTCTGGTTACATGATCCTGGCCTACAACTTCATCGAAATTTTGAGGCCTCCATTTTCTAGCCAGAACCAGATATGACATATTATATTATGCTTCCCTAAGTTTTGGTTACGAACAAAAACAACCAGCTGAATAAAAGATGATAGCCAGGCACCCCTGCGGCACACGAAGGGTCCCACTACCGTTGCTTCCTTCCGGACCTGGCGGGGTTCGCGGGATTTCGTTGCGCAGGACCCGGCTATCAAAACCAAGGTCTTTGTTTTCATAATTGGCGGAGAGGGTGGGATTCGAACCCACGGTACACCTTTTGGGCGTACACACGATTTCCAGTCGTGCCCCTTCAGCCTCTCGGGCACCTCTCCTTGCAAACAGCGTTACTTTATACACTTTAAGCTCGGTTTGCGTCAAGCAATCTGAAACATAATTGGCGGAGAGGGTGGGATTCGAACCCACGGTGCGCCTTTTGGGCGCACAGGCGATTTCGAGTCGCCCCCGTTATGACCGCTTCGGTACCTCTCCACCTTGTTTTCTGCGGCTGCTGAAAAAGTCCTGGATTAGTGCACGGCACTCATCTTCCAAAACCCCCTTCACCACATCCAATCTGTGATTGAGCCTGCTGTCTTGAACAAGGTTCATAAGACTGCCGCATGCACCCGCTTTCAAATCAGGCGCACCATATACAAGGCGTTTCACCCTCGCATTGACCAGTGCCCCTGCACACATGATACATGGTTCTATTGTAACATAGAGTGTAGTGCTCGTCAGCCTGTAATTATTCAATAATTTCGCAGCATTACGAATAGCAAGTATTTCGGCATGGGCCGTTGGATCGCTCAAGGCAATCGGCTTGTTGTGCGCCTCAGCCAAGATCCTGTTCTGCTCATCAACGAGTATGGCACCAATCGGGACTTCGCCCTTTTGGGCTGCCTCCTTGGCCTTTTCAATCGCCCTTATCATGTAATAAACCATATCGTCCATTGGGAATACCTTTACCCAATTCTATTTCCTCGTTTACCACTTTCCATACCAAATCTTATACCATAAAAACAATAACATACCACAACACGGCGAAATTAAAAAGTTTTTTGGTTCATACCGATAAGTAACCATAATGGCATTGCCATTGCTAATTGTAGCTACTGGCAATCATTTCATACAACAATGTGGAGATGTCAATGCACCATTTTGCATTTTCTTTTTTAAACAAGAGGACAGGATATTCCATGGTTGAACTAATGGTCGTAATGGTCCTGTTTGTATTGGCAGCGGCCTTTGCCATACCAAACGTAGCAGGCGTAATGCCAAGGTACAGATTGAAAGAGGCGGCAAGAGGCCTCTATGGCGATATGCAGCTCGCAAAGATGACCGCAGTAAAAGAAGGAGCCCCTTGTACAGTGGAATTTACCAATTCGGGTTATGAGATTTTTTTGGATGTGAATCAAAACCTTGAGCGCGATGGAGTAGAGACAGGGGGCTCTTACTTGAT
>JALVPX010000245.1:0-1488 GCA_027031565.1 Deltaproteobacteria bacterium
AATTGAGCTATTCCTTTAACTTTATGACAAGTTGTCCATCTTCCACTTTCATATATTCTATGCCTTCTGAAAATTTTTTCCAAAAGCCAGAACGACCGCCAAACTCCTTCACCAGGTCGACGTTTTTCAGGCCGCCAAGCCAGGCATTGGGAACAGGCACCCCCATTACTGATACGCCCTTGAGCACCACTACGGGACGACCATTCTGGTAGGCTAACTCTAGGCCTGCCCTGGCCCTTATTATGCGTCCGCCCAGGAACGGGAAATCGGGATCAACGGGAAGCCTGAGCCTTGCGCTGATCAAATTGTCGGACAGATCTATGGCCACTTTTGTGGCAAGGTCAGTGTTCTTTGCAATAAGGGCATTTAGCTCTGTTTCGCTGAACCGCACCAGGCGGTTCAGGCCCTTTTCACTATATGGTTGTGGTTCAAGAGGCGTCTCCAATCTGTCCTTAGCCTCTGGCGTGCGTGCCTTGGAGCTGGCTTCCTGGTAACGGTGTCCAGCAGCGCCGGTCAGGAGTCCGATCTTGTTTTCTAAGGCCCTGTCTGCCTCAGCAGAAAGTTTTACAGGCCTGAAGGGGGCAGGAAAGAAATAGGACCTAGCCAGCCAGTAGGTTGCTCCAGCAGTAATGACAACGGCTGTAAAGACGATGGCCGTCACTTGCAGGCACCCAAATTTCCTCGTTTTTCCTTTACTCAATGTTTGATCACCTTTATCCATCTTTTCCAGTTCCTTTGAATTCGCAACTCAACAAAAGTGAACAATAACAAAATCTATCCATATTCACAAAATGTGTGAAAAACGAATTCGCCCATGGTTGCCTGTTTCAGCAATACTGTTTAGTTTCTTTTGGCTCATGCTGATTATCAAAAGGATATGTTGATGAAACACTTTAGACTGCCGGTTCAAGAAATGGGCTTTGACATAGATGGTGTGGTAGCAGACACCATGGAGGCCTTTTTGCGGATAGCAGAAAATGAGTACGGTATCCAAGGCCTAAAAAAGGAGCATATCACCTCCTACTGGCTGGAAGAGTGCCTGCCAATTCCAGAAAAAGTAGTTGAGGCCATTATAGAAAAAATTTTACATGACCCCTTTGGCATATCATTGAAGCCCATACCTGGTGCTGTGGAGACCCTCACAGAAATAGGTCAGGGCAACAGGCTTACCTTTGTGACAGCAAGGCCGATTGGAGAACCCATAACAGAGTGGCTCCGATTTCAGCTTGATAAGGTGCCTGAATCAAACATCGATGTCCACGCCACATCTCTACATGCTGCAAAAGGAAAAGTGCTCCAACGTCTTGGAATAACTTGTTTCGTGGAGGATCACCTGGAGACGTGCCAAGGCCTGGCCGCCCAGGGTATCAAATCCGTCCTCTTTGATCAGCCGTGGAACCAGGGCCGTGCCCCCTTTGTAAGAGTCAGATCATGGGATGAGATAAGGAAGATCATTGAAGCAGGATGAAGGGCATAAAAGGAAAATGA
>JALVPX010000245.1:1498-6959 GCA_027031565.1 Deltaproteobacteria bacterium
GGAGCCTGAAGAGCTTTTTACGCTCCTTGAAACCAGCCCGTCGGGTCTTGATTCCGAGGAAGCCGCAAGGCGCCTTGAGATCTTTGGTGTAAACGAGTTGCCTGAAGGGGAGAAAAGGACCCCTGCGGCCATGTTCCTCGATCAATTCAAGGACCCGATGATCGTCCTTCTGCTTGTTGCTGCATTCATCTCCGGGGCTGTGGGAGAAGCCCATGATACCGTTGTCATCCTTGTGATAGTCATTCTCAATTCAATGGTTGGATTTTTCCAGGAGTACAGGGCAGAAAAGGCCTTGGAGGCACTCAAGGCTATGGCTGCACCAGAGGCCGTAGTTGTAAGGGATGGAAAGCTGCACAAGATCCCTGCAACGAATTTGGTTCCCGGTGACATCGTGCTCCTCGAGGCCGGGCAGGTGGTACCTGCTGATTTGAGGCTTTTTGAGAGTGCAGGCCTGAAGGTGGATGAATCGCCCCTTACTGGCGAATCGGTGCCGGTAGAAAAGGTGGCTTTATCCATCAAGGACAAAAAGGTATCCATTGCAGACAAGCTTAACATTGCCTTTATGGGTACCACTGTAACTTATGGCAGGGCCAGGGGCGTGGTGATAGCCACAGGCAAAGAGACTGAAATGGGCTCCATCGCGCGCCTCCTGGGTGAGACAGAAGGGGTAAAGACTCCTCTTCAGCGCCGCTTGGCCAAGGTTGGACGCAACCTTGCAATAGCCGCCATCATCATCTGCGCTATTGTCTTTGTTGCAGGCTTAGCTAGGGGGGAAAACATCCTGAACATGTTCTTGACTGCCATCAGCCTCGCAGTGGCAGCCGTCCCCGAGGCATTGCCTGCCATGGTGACCATATCCCTGGCCCTTGGTGCCAAGCAGATGGCAAGGGAAAATGCCCTTATCAGAAGGCTGCCCGCTGTGGAGACCCTTGGTTCAGTCACCTACATTTGTTCGGACAAGACCGGCACCCTTACGATGAACAAGATGAAAGTGGAGGCCGTCACAGGCCCTGATGGAAGATTGCTCACCTCTTCAAATGAGGAATGCATTGATCTACTCATGGCCATGGCCCTTAGTAATGATGTGGAAACAGACAAAGACGGCAATCTCAAGGGCGATCCAACCGAGATTGCCCTTTATGAATGGGCACGCAACAGGGGTTTTGTCAAAGAGGAGCTGCTTGAGAGATACCCCAGGGTAGCGGAAATTCCATTCAGTTCAGAAAGACAGGCCATGACCACCATCCATAAAACCCCTGAAGGCTCATATGTGGCCTTTACCAAGGGCGGATTCGAGGCAGTCGTCTCCATGTGCAAAAAGATTGATATGGAGGCTGCTGAAAAAAGGCACCTGGAGCTGGCTGACAAGGGCTTGAGGGTGCTGGCTTTTGCCAAAAAAACAGTGGAATCACTGCCTGAAGATCTGCGGCTTCTCGAAGGGGAGCAGGAATTTTTGGGACTCGTTGGTGCCATGGACCCTCCAAGGCCGGAGGCGAGATATGCAGTGGAGACCTGCCACCAAGCTGGAATCAGGCCTGTCATGATAACCGGAGATCACCCTTTAACTGCTAGGGCCATTGCCCGCCGTATAGGTATATTCAAGGAACCTGGGGCAGGGGAGGTCTTGACCGGTATCGATCTGGCATCCATGTCCAAACAAGAGATCAGGGAGATTGTGGAAAGGGTCCAGGTATATGCCAGGGTTGCGCCGGAACAGAAGCTCACCCTTGTCTCAGCCCTTCAAGAAAATGGAGAGGCAGTTGCCATGACAGGAGACGGCGTAAATGATGCCCCGGCCTTGAAGCAGGCTGACATAGGGGTTGCCATGGGGATAAATGGCACAGACGTGGCCAAGCAGGCAGCGGACATGATACTGCTCGACGACAATTTCGCCACAATCGTCCGCTCTGTAATGCGCGGCAGGCAGATATATGACAACATAAGAAAATTCTTCAAATTCCTCCTGGCCAGCAATGCAGGAGAGATATGGACCATCTTTCTTGCCCCGTTCCTGGGGCTCCCGATACCCCTTTTGCCCATTCATATCTTGTGGGTAAACCTCGTAACAGATGGTGCCCCGGGTCTGGCACTTACCACTGAGGCACCTGAACGGGACATAATGAACAGGCCCCCGAGGCGCCCCTCGGAAAGCCTCTTTGCCCATGGCATGTGGCAGCACATTTTTTGGGTGGGGCTCCTGATGGGCGGACTATGTCTCGGGCTCCAGAAGTGGGCCATTACAACAGGGCATCACTGGCAGACAATGGTCTTTACTACGCTGTGTTTCTGTCAGTTTGCCCACGTCATGGCCATTCGTTCCGAAAGGGACTCGCTGTTTACCCTTGGCCTTTCCACCAACCGGCCCCTCGTGACCACCATTGTTCTGTCAGTAGGCCTTCAGCTGCTGGTGATCTACAACTCCTTTTTACATGACATATTCAAGATAAAGCCACTCACGCCCTTTGAGCTGCTGGTCTGTTTCGGGGTGAGCTCCATTGTCTTTTGGGCCGTGGAGGCGGAAAAGCTGCTCATGAGAAAGGGGGTCTTGCAATACAAGTAGGAGACCCCTGAAAAGCTGCCTCTTTTGCACAATAGCTGGGTTCCAGTTGCGACAAAATACTCACATTCCCCAAGTATGCAGCTTTTTTTCGTTCCTCAGGCCTTGCTCTTGAACAAAATAGTTGTTTTTCAGAGGTTTCAAGTAAGTGTTTCAGCCCAATTCACCAACTGCAACTCCGCGGACAAGCCTTCTGATATGCTCACTTTGAAGGATGATCTTGTCTTGATTTTCAGCAGTGATCTTATAGAGGGCAGGAAGCCCCCTCTTCTGGCTGAAATTGGCTTCCAGCAGTGCATCGGGAACACCTTTACCCTTCAAGCTTTCAAGCAGTTGGTCACCCTTAATAGAGGCGGACGCTTCTTTCTCAAACAGATATTCAAGGGCCTTCATCCCGTTGCGGGCCAAGAGGGATACCAGGGCCGCGATAAGCGTGGTTTCATAGCTCAGCAGGGCATATTGGGCACTCTTTACGGCATAGCTGTTACCGTTGAATGAAAGTGCTATCCCGCCTCCTTTTTTTGCAGTTTCAAAGGCCTGCACATCGGTAATTGAGTCCCCGACATAAAAGACCTCTTCCATGCCTTTTCCCGTGCGTGTCAGGGAGTCTTCTACTCCCTTGGCCTTCTCAGGGCCGCCTACCGGATTGACCTCCTCTATCAATCTTCCAATGGACATCTGGGGAATGATCTCCCAGAAGATCTCATCAAGCCTTTCAAGGGTGCTCAAGTTTGTCTCATCGAGGTCCTGCCTGCCTCTGCACTCTTCTGGCCAGGACAAGAGGGGCATGCCGGCTATTTCCCGTGCAAGCGACTGCAATGCAGATTTTTCCTCGTCATCAAGGTGGTAGCCGTCAAGGTCAACCTCGGTGCAGTACACATTATCCAGTGGAAAGCCAGTGACCTTGCACAATGCCTCCAGATAGGGCCTGTAGCTTGTGCTGATTATGAATGCAGGGCAAAGGTCAACTACAGCAGAAAGCATCTTCTTTGCACCTGGCAGGAGCACCAGTGTCTTTTCAGAAAATTCTTCAATACCATGATTTGTTGCACCAAAGGCCTTTAAGAAGGGAAGCACCAGTTTGAGGGTATCTCCGGCCTTGTATCCAGGCCTTTTTTCGATGTCGGCGAGGAAGTCGTCATATTTACTTACCCTGGCAAAAAAGGTGCCCCCATCTGGAATAAGCGCCTCGCACAGCTCATAGGCATTGTCATTCTGGGTAATAGGCCCCTCACAATCGATATTTAGTTGAACCATATCTGTTCCTCCTTGTTGCGGCCTAGATGCAGCACAGCGCCTTTGCCCTATGCATCGCTGAGTGCCGTATAAAACAAGTTGTCTGCAAAGTCTATTATGAAATCGCGCTGGGGGCGTGTGGCATAACCAACGCATTCACACCTGATCCTCTTCCTTCCCCTGACAAGAAGTTCAAATACGACCTTGTCTGAATGTACCTCTACTGCTGAACAGTGTGGTCCGCATGAATCATGGCCTGCCTGCACCGCAGTCAATATATCCCTTGGGATCTCAAGCCAGAAGATATTCTGCAATCCGCCTTGATCACAATGGTTTTCAAGATAGGCTACTATCTTGGCGATCTCGCCTGGCTGCAATTCATCAATCACATATTGTTTCATAGGCTGCTCCCGGGTAACTTTGTTTGATCATGTTGCCAGCCACAAACCTATATAAAGATACAGAAAAAGCAATGGGGATAGGCCTTGAGCATGAGACACGTTATACACTGAAGGCCAAGGATATATTGGATGAATGGAGGCACCCGGCAGTCCCTTTTGTGTTCCTAGAGACCTCAAAGGTTATTCCAGGTGAATCGAGTTCGTATCTTTTTTCAAGACCCTTTTCTGTAATTACCGCCTATCCAGGGGATGATACAGGGCCGGTTTTTGAAAAAATAGGTCAGGCCTTATCCAAGGGGTTCTGGGTTTCGGGCTGGATAGGCTATGAGTGGGGCTACTGCCTCGAGCCCAAGCTTAACCATCTTCTCTTAAGAAAGGCTCCCAAAGGCCCGCTCCTGTGGCTTGGCATTTTTAAAAGCCCTCGGGTATGGCGTCACAGTGTCACCGACAGCCCGAAAATACTTGATGATGTACCAGATATTTCTTCCGATATCGGCCCTATTAAGCTGGACGTCCCGAGGGATCTTTACATGGAAGCGGTCAAGAAAATACATGAATATATTTCCCAGGGAGACACTTATCAGGTCAATTACACCGTAAGGGGAAGATTCACTTTTACTGGAAACCCCGTTGACATGTTTCTTGCCCTCAGGGCCAACCAGGCCGTTCCCTATGGTGCCCTCATATTTGACAGTCAAAAATGGATCATCTCCATGTCTCCCGAACTCTTCTTCAAGATAGACAAGGGCATTATTGAATCAAGGCCCATGAAGGGCACAATGGCCAGGGGCCGCACCTTGGAAGAAGACATGGTTTCCGCTTCATGGCTGTTCAACGATGTCAAGAACAGGGCTGAAAACGTGATGATCGTTGATCTGATAAGGAACGACATTGGCCGCATTTCAAAGACAGGCTCTGTCTGCGTACCAAACCTCTTTCTCGTGGAAAGATATGAGACCCTTCTTCAAATGACATCGACCATTCGGGGGTCTCTCATTGAGCCTGAGAACTGGTCGGGGATCTTCCACGCCCTTTTCCCGTGCGGCTCAGTAACAGGCGCCCCAAAGATTCGAACCATGGAGATAATTGCAGAGTTGGAGTCTTCTCCCAGGTCAGTCTATACGGGTGCCATCGGCTTTATCTCTCCGTCTGGAAGGGCTTGTTTCAACGTTGCCATCAGGACAGTGGAGCTCGCAGGCAAAAAAGGCGAAATCGGCATTGGAAGCGGAATTACCATTGGCTCTAATCCCCGGATGGAATATGACGA
>JALVPX010000245.1:6969-9068 GCA_027031565.1 Deltaproteobacteria bacterium
GGCTGCCTTTGTCAAAAGGCCCTTCAAGGAGTTTCAACTTATTGAAACCTTCAGATGGGATCCGCAGGAGGGATTCCGATTCCTTGATCTCCACCTTGAGCGCCTTTTAGCCTCAGCCCGCTATTTAGGCTTCAAGTTGAACCTTGTAGAGATAAAAAGGGCCTTGTTTGAACACGTTGCAAGGGAAAACAGATGCAACAACGGTGTGTTGAAGGTAAGGCTTCTGGTAGGCCGTGATTCAAGTCATGATATTCAATCAGAACCCCTGGTTCATCTCGAATTGCCGATAAAAGCAGCCATTTCTTCCCATCGCGTTGACAAATATGATCCTTTTTTCTTCCACAAGACCACAAGGAAAAGGCCTTTTTTCCAGGCCGGCCTCGAAGAGGCAAAGGCCAAAGGCGGGACAGAGGCACTCTTTGTAAACCAGGAAGGTATGCTTACCGAAGGATCCTACACCAACCTCTTCATTGAAAAGGATGGTATCCTGATCACGCCGCCTGTTGATGAAGGGCTGTTAAATGGCGTTCTCAGGCAGGATCTCATAAAAAATGGCCGGGCAATCGAAGGCCGCATTGCTCCTCAAGACCTGCAACTGGCCGACAATATATTTGTTGGCAATTCGGTGCGGGGCCTGATGAAGGCGCAATTGATAGGTAGCTGATCCAGCAGGCAGCCACACAAAGGCGCATGAACCGGCTCATCAGGGAGCCGTGAAGCCTGGCCCCGCCTGCAGGGGGCATTCGTCAGGCCCGATATTTTATTCTGCCTCAAATGGTCAAGATCTCGCCAGGAGCAAGGGCCCTTATCTCTGTCTTCAATCCCATTTCGTCAATCTCATGGCTGAAGTCCTCCACTGTTCCAGTCAGAACGGGAAAAGAGCCGTAGTGCATAGGTATCACCCTGGGAACATTCAAGAGCTTGGCTGCGTAGGCTGCCTCCTTGGGACCCATTACGTAGTGGCTGCCGATGGGCAGCATGGCTATCTCCGGGTTGTACAATGTTCCTATCAACACCATATCGCCGAAAAGAGCTGTATCGCCTGCGTGGTATATGGTTAGTCCATCTTCCAGCCTGACCACAAAACCGGCTGCCTCGCCGCCATAGAGAAGACTGCCGCCTTCCTGGATGGAAGAGCTGTGTATGGCAGCAACCATTATCACTGAAATATCCTTGGTCACGTAAGTACCGCCTATGTTCATGCCTGTTACGTTTGGCAAGCCCCGGGCAAGCAGATATTGTTGGATTTCATGAATTGCTACCACCTCTGTTGCAGATGACTGAACCAGCTTTTCACAATTTCCCAGGTGATCACCATGTGCATGCGTTATGAGGATGAGGTCGGGTGCTTCCGCCTTATCAGGCAGCTTTTCCGGAGCCTGGGGATTTTCCAGCCACGGGTCTATCCATATGGTGCGCCCCTGATTGGTCTCAATGAAGAAAGCCGAATGCCCAAAAAAAGTGATCTTGTTCGCCATGCTCTACCTCCTTGTTATTCTTGTGTCACGACCGTTTAAAAAACGCCCACGATTGCAAATTCTCAGCGGCAATCCTTGAAAGGATATCAGGGTCTTCGTCTATGATTCCGAACAAGAGATCTTCAACGGCCTTTGTCTGCTCAAAAAGCTGCTGGATCCTTTCAAGATCTTGTTCAGTTTTTACATATCTTTTCCTGATATCATCAAACCTCTCCTCGAGGGTGACTATTTCATGGTGTCTGACCCGCTTGTCTGAATAATTTGTTATCATTGCAGGAAGGTTGGTTTTGAGGCAGATACGGTCCAGCTTCACGTGCTGTCTTACGATATCCGCCAGTTCAACAAAACCGCGTTTTGAAAGCAGATTGCCCCCTTCAATGGAGTGATCTTTTCCATTGTTCAAACAATCCATCTTTGCAATGTCATGCAGTAGGGAAGCTGCCAGTACCAGATCTATCTCAACGGCCACCCCTTTCTCTATTAACTTGATTGCTATATCCTCTGCCACCTGTGCCACGCGGATAGAATGCTTCTGGACATGATCAGGTACATTGTGTTCCTGCAGCAGTTTGAGGCACTCGCCCCTGCTAGGTAAAGAAATGTTTATATTTGCCATAAAAG
>JALVPX010000246.1 GCA_027031565.1 Deltaproteobacteria bacterium
GACCTTGACTTAGGTCAATGACCCACGATCTTTGTCAACACACCTATGAAATGGCCTATTTTAACCTTGCTCTTAAGTTTTACAGGGATACGCCACTGATTTTGTGCCATCCACACCTTTACCTTGGCGCCCTTGGATTTGGTAAAAAGCCCTCCCACCCCCTCCATGGTGGGTTGAAGCAGCACACAATTAAACACGCCAGCAGGCGTCTCGACTTTTTTCTTTCCTAGCACGGGAACCACGCTCTTTATGACCCTTTTGCCATCTGTAATGTATGCAGTGAACTCATCCATGCCTTGGGATGCCATTATTCTGTACAGAAAAAGTGCTGAAAGGGGGTCCTGGACGCCCTGCGGGACTTCAAGGGTCTTTACGGCCTTACCCAGTGAAATACGCTTTGCCAAACCCTTTCCTGGGTCAAACAATACCTCCCTGACACGTGCCTTTCCCCACCCCTCTTTCGCGTGTTTGTAATAGCGGAATACCTCCCCTGTTTCCCCATTTACCGTGGACTCGATTTTTATACGCACAGGGTAGAAAAAATCTATGTAGGCCAAAGACTTGGCAGTGAGAAGATAGGTGACGGTGCCATCTCCGTTGTCAACGACTTTCAACACGGCCTTGCCTGCAGGTATGGATTGCCATTTAAGATCAAAGTGGAGCTCTTCTCCAGCAAAATCAATTGGCCGAAGGGTCTTGCCCAATGACGTTGCGCAAACAATATGGGTACGAAATGTCATGCTGAGCAAGGCCATGCCGACACTCATTGACAGCAATAATATTACCCTTGTGCTTATCGATCCAATAAATGTTTGCTGCATGAATTGTCTGTTTAACCAGTTATATTACACAATGGCTGCGGGAATAAGCGGGTTTATCCATTACCTCTTCCTGAGCAGCCGCCACCTTTTGCCATCCCTTTTTACCACCAGCAGTGATGAATATTCCAGCCCCACATGGTCTCCCTTCCTGGGCCTGAAAACGCCCATGACTCCATTTACAGGTTCCTTCATCTCTTCGAGAGAATCCCTGATGGACCAGGGATTGGGCTTTTCAGCCTCCGAGGCTGCCTTGACCAGCAAGTGAAGGGCATCCCACACTGCTCCTGCTACAAGATTTTCCTCGACATTGAACATGAGGGCCTGTTCAAAGAGGGCCTGGCGGTACTTTCTGACTTCGAGCCTGCACGGGTGACCATACGGCACCCACTTGTCCATTATTACAGGAGGAAGTACAGCAACCAGCCTGGTAGTGCTCGCCAGGGGATCGAGCTGGCCACCCTGAATGGCCGATGCGGAAACAGCAGCAGGCAGACCCGTATCCAGGCTGGAATGAAGCAGTGTGGGAAACCAGATCCTTGGACCCCAAAAAAGGGCGATCCCCGCCCCCTTGTATTTCAGGGTGCGCATCTGGGCCACGGCATCAACATCACCAAGGTCGTAATGCTCTATTCCAACAACAGGAACCCCAAATTCAGATGCATAGCCATACAGCCAAAGGGACATCTGCTCCCCCCAAAGCCCTTGAGGGGTGAGTATGCCGACTGGCCCCAGGGACGCGCGCTTTATGCCCCTGCAAAGGGCCTTCATGGCTGCTGTGCGCGGAATGAAGGTGCCGAACGACCACTCAACAGGAAGACCGCCCCGTGACGGAATGAGCGGCTCCTCGCCAGCAGTAAGTATGAGCAGTTTCTTGTTTGCCTCTGAATAGGTGCGCAGCGTCCTGGCCAGGGCAGGATGAACCGGGCCGACGAGGCAGGTGACCCTTTGATTATCTGCAAGGTCCCTTACGGCTTCCAGGAGCGTGCCAGGAGTCCCTTCGGTATCGGCAAAGTGCAGTTCAACTTTGATGCTCTCGCGCTCTTTTGAGCTGTTTATTCTTTGAGCTGCAAGCTTTGCGGCTTCGGCCGCGGCCTGACCTGCAAAGGAACCAGGACCTGAGAGATCCAGCAACAGGCCCACGTGTATGGTATAACAAATACCCGTTCCTGGCAGCAGGAACAGGATCATCACAAAAAAGGTATACAGCCTTGAAAACAAGGTCAGCTGATCCTGGCAAGCTGCTTTTTGGCCACTGAGGCCTGAGGGCTTCTTGGAAACTTCCTGATCAGTTTCTTGAGCACGATTCTGGCGCTTTCGCTATCTCCCAACTGCAGAAAAGCCAGGCCCTGCTTGAGGAGCGCATCCGGTACCTTGTTGCTCTTTGGAAAATTGCTGAGTACCTTCTGATATTCCAGAATCGCTTCCTCGTAGCGCTGCAGCTTGTATTCGCACTCACCTATCCAGAAATGCGCATTGGCCACCTTGGGACTGCTGGAATTTTCCCGTATGAAAGCGGAAAAGGCCTTCTTTGCATCGTGGAATCTGCCCTGTTTATACAAGTCCAACCCCTTTTTATACAGGGTGTCACTCCCCTTTGACCTGGGCTTCTCCGGCCTGCTGGAAGAAATGGCAGCACCTCCCGATGATTGTACATGTTCAATTTCACCCCTTAGGTCTGCCATCTGCTGCTGTATCTCATCCCTGAAGAGCTTTTCATCCTCTTCCATCTTGTTCATCCTGTGATCCATCTGCTCCAACAGGCCGCTCAGCCTCATGAGTTCCGATTGTATCTCTTCAACCCTGTTGGCGAGCTGTGCCTGACCCTGCCTTACCGATCCCACTTCACGGCTTTGAAGCTCCTGGGTGGTCTGCTTCAAGGCAGTCAGTTCCTGTTTCAAGGCCTGGTTCTCGTTACTCAGCCCCATGACCCGGCGTTCCAGGAGATCGACCCGACCGGTCTGGGCACAGCCGGCAGAGAGCACCCCCAAGATCAACACAAGAACAGCAAAGGCCCGCCCACGGGTAATGAATCGAAAATTTTCCACGACGGTCATTGTCACTCCTCCATAACACTCTAAGATTATTGTCGATTACCTAAATATAGCAGGTCTCCACAAAAGCGCTAGAAAAAGACATTTGGCCCCCATGAAGGCGTGCTTACGTTGCTGAGGCTGCGATTCAATACCTGCTGTTCGCGGCCATTGGCAAACATCCTGAACAAGTGCTTTTCAGGGCCAAGCCTTGTGGAAGTAAACAATATTTGGCGGCCATCTGGAGACCAGGTTGGATATTCATTATTGCCTTCAAAGGTGAGTTGAACCGGATCCCCGCCCTCTGGAGAAATGGTGAAGATCTGGAACCTGCCGTCAACCCGGCCCGTGTATGCAATCCTGTCTCCCCTGGGAGACCAGGCTGGGTCTGTGTTGTAACTTCCGTCATAGGTGAGCCGCCTTACCTTGCCTGTATACACGTCAAGCACATAGACCTGGGGCGTTCCCCCTCTGTCTGATACAAATGCTATTTTAGTACCGTCCGGCGACCATGACGGTGAAACACTTGTGCCGGGCCCCCTGGTTAGCCTGGCCTCGATGGTGCCATCCACTTTTACCAGATATAGATCTGGATTGCCGTCTTTGCTCAAGGTAACCGCAAGCTTGCTGCCGTCCGGATGCCAAGCAGGCGCAATATTCAGCCCTGAGTAACCGGCAAGGCGCCGCACCTTTCCGGTTGCAACGTCTTTGATATAGAGATGGGGACGGCCGGTAAGATATGAAGTATAGGCCAGATATTTACCATCTGGAGAAAAGGCCGGGGACAGGGCGATATTTGAGTCATTGGTCTCCTGCTGCAGGTGGCGGCCATCAAAATCGATGCTGAAGACCTCCTTTTTGCCGTCAACCTTTTTCACAAATGTGATCCTTGAACGGCTGACCCCTTGCTCTCCAGTTACTGCCTTTACGATCAGGTCGCAGAAACGGTGGGCCATGATGCGGTAATTCTTCGCCTTGCCTTTATAACGCATACCCTGAACCATCTTGCCGCTGGAAAGGTCATAGAGCCTGAATTCCACGGTCAGCCTTTCGCCGTTCCTGTCCATCTTGGACTTGACTAAGTAGTCGAGGTTAAACCTTGACCAGTCACTGTCTTGGCTGCCGCCGTACCTTGAAACATCAAGGACCTGAAACAGGCCATTGAAGATCAAGTCGCTGGAAAGGGCCTCTGCCACCTTCTTTGCCAACACCCTGTTTTCAAAAATGCCCGTGTTTTCAGCTGGATAAGGCACGGCAATGGGTATCTTTTTCAAGAATGGAGAGGTTATATCGATATAAACACGGGCGGAAGGGGCATGAGGCACCAATATTATTAGCAGCACAAGGCAGATAAGGACTGTTTTTATATTTTTACCAAAAAAGAGATTGAAATTACTCATTATTCCCCCACAAAACCCGGCCTGAACCTGACGCCGATTTCCAATGGTTTTCGCCCCAGCTGCCTGGGGATGGGTTCAAAGGGCGCTGCATCCCGCACCGCCTTCATGGCGAACACATTAAAGGCTGCTATTTGTGAACGTTCTTCAAACCAGGCCTTTTCCAAAGTTCCATCCTTTGATATGCGCACGACTATAACACACATGGGCTTTTTATTCTGTATCAGCGCCTCGGGGAACTTCCACTTTCCGCGTATCCTTGACCAGACCCCTGCGACATATCTCCGGAGCGCCTCATCTACGGTTTGTCCATCTGACACATCACCGCCCTGGCCGCTTCCATCTCCATTCGAACGTTTGGCCATTAAGGCAGCAAAACGCCTTTTCAGATATTCTTCTTCTCTTCGTTCAGTGACCTTTGCCTCGATCTTGGCAAGTCTGCGCTGCAACAGCTTATCGCTGTCAATCTTCTTCTTTTTTTTCTTGGCCGGTCTTTTACGTTCTTTTTTCTTACTTACCGGCTTGTCGGTATGCCTTGGCTTGGCTTTTTCTGCAGGCTTTTTTTTCTTTTCAGGGGCAAGCGATACAGCCTTTTTTTTGACAGGCTCAGGTGGTTCCTGTTTTTCTTCCGGAACAGCCACTTTTTTCTCCTGCTTTACAGGCTCAGGTTTCCGGACCAATGGTTTCTTATTTTGAGGCTCTGGTCTGGCAGGGGGCTCTAGTTTCTGGATCTTCTTTGGCTCAGCCATCTGCTGGGGAGCCACACTGGGACTCTTTGCCTGTATACTTTCAAATAACTTCACTGTGTAAATCACAGGGATTTTTTGGGGCCTGCTCAAAAATTTTTCAGCAACCGTCAAGACCGTAAAAGTTGACAAATGGACTACTATGGCAAAAACAAAGGCAAAGAAAAAAAAACCAGCATCTCTATTATTTTGTTGGCTCATTATGGCTACCGGCCCCTTGCCTCTTCGACCTCTTTTTTTCAACAGGACTTGTCACCAGGCCAAGGTTCTCGATCCCTGCTTCTCTTACTGCTGCCATGACTGCTGCTACAGTGCCATAAGGTACCGCCTTGTCCGCCCTGAGCAGGAGCTGGTTCAATGAACCCTCCTGCTTTTTTTGGTAAAGCCGTGATCTAAGTACTTCTTCGTCTACCTGGATATCTTTGAGGAAGATCTTTCCGTCATCCTTTATGGTGATCACCAGCGATTCTTTTTTCTGTGGAAGAGGCTTTGCAGTCACCTCTGGAAGTTTCACATCCAGGCCCTTTGTCATCATGGGCGCTGTCACCATGAAGATGATCAACAGCACCAGCATGACGTCTACCAGTGGGGTGACATTGATCTCAGAGACATATCTTTTCTTGTTTGCCTTGTCATTGGTGGAAAAGGCCATTATTCATCATCCTCTGCCTCGTAAATTTCATCCAACTCCCTGTCAATGTCTTCCCTGTAATATGTTTGATGACCTTCTGGTTCCGGCTCGGTGCCAATGAGCTGTCTTTCCATGATATTCAAGAATTCGAGGGAAAATGCCTGGAGGTCTGATTCCATTTGGGAAAGGGAACTGGTGAATGTGTTGAATGCAATACCGGCTGGAATGGCTGCTGCAAGGCCTGCTGCAGTGGCAACCAGGGCCTCGGATATCCCGGGAGCCACGGTGGCAAGGCTAGCATTACCCATCATGCCTATGGCATGGAAACTGGTCATGATCCCCCAAACCGTACCAAAAAGGCCTATGAATGGAGCCGCATTGGTTGTGGTGGCCAAAAATGGCAGAAATCTCTCAAGGAGGGCCAGTTCCTCCTGTATGCCCTTTTTAAGGCCCCTTTCAAGGATTTCAAGCCAGGGCCTAAGATTAGATGCTGGCTGGGCGCCTGCGGCCTGCAGCTGCCTCAATGCCCGGTATCCTTCATGGAAAACCCCGGCCATGGGCGCTTCAGGAATCCGCCTTGAAAAGCTGTATATTTCCATAAGATCGTCAGATTCATCAAAAAATTCTGCGAATTCATCGTTTGCACGCCTGGCCTTGAACAAACGGAAGGTCTTTGCCAGAATCACTGTCCAACTCAGCAATGAAAACAATAGCAATATGAAGAGCACCAGTTTGACAACCGGGCCTGAACCGCTTAACAGGCCCAACACATTAGCAGACGCAACTGTTTCCATATCCTTTCAATTACTCCATATCTTTAAGATCAGCTATTCCCATCTTCCCAAACTGTAAGGGGAACAGAATCTCTTGGTTTTGCAGGCAAAATTCCCTTTTGACGACCAACTTGCAACAGATGTTCCACAGCTGCAACCCCGTCTCTGCCCAATTTTTTGGTAAAATGATTTACATATAATTTTATGTGATCCGAAATTACCCCATCCTCGGTTTCCTGCGCATATTCTTTTACAAACTTCATGACTTCACCTGTGTGGCCATAGGCATAATCAAGGCTTGCTGCAACGGCTTCATCAAGTTGCTGCACCATCTCTCTTCCAAGGCTTCGCTTTGCCACTATTCCTCCCAGGGGTATGGGATGGCCGGTTTCATCCTCCCACCACCTTCCCAGGTCCTGCAGGCACACAAGTCCCATGGCTTCGTAAACAAACCGCGTCTCGTGAATAATAACGCCGGCGTCTGCTTTTCCCTGCACCACCGCCCCTGGTATCTCCGAAAACAATATGGGCATGAGATCTTGAGCCTCTGGGCAAAAGAGCCTGAAAAGCAGGGCTGCAGTAGTGTATTCGCCTGGAATGGCAATCCTGCACCGGGGCAGTTCCCTTTTGGGGATATCCTTCCTGGCAACCAGCAAAGGGCCGCATCCATACCCAAGTGCGCTGCCCGATTCAAGGAGATAATATTTGTCATGGACAAATCCGAGCAGGTGATACGAGATTTTGCTCATATCCAACCCGCCTGCCAAAACTTCTTCATTCAGGGCCTGAACATCCATGAAGCGGGCGTCTATTTCAATTTCCCCGCCCACCCTGTTCTTTATGAGCCCATAAAAGGCGAAGGTGTCGTTTGGACAGGGAGAAAGGCCAAAGGAGATTTTTCTATGTTTCTCAGCATCCATGCCGCAACCGAAAAATTATCAGATCATGCCGATGTGCTCAAGCAGGGGTGCAATGGCTGCAGATACCCTCTCAAGGGCCAGGTTGGTGCGCCACTTGGCCTTGTTCTGGTCACCCACGAAATTGCTCGCACCCCTAAGCTCCAGGAAAGGCAGCCCCAGCCTGGAGCAGACCATAGCCGCTGCCGCACCTTCCATGTTTTCACCCAGAAAGCCTTGGGCTTCGTCTCCCAGAAGCCTCCGGCCTTCACTGGCTGACGTGCAGGAGACCGTAACCATGGGGCCGGTAACGATTTCTAGCTGCTCCATAAGGGCATCGAGAGACAAGGCGGCAAGATGAGGCTCAAGATCAAAATGGATCTCCAGTGCCCTCCCCCCGATTTCAATCGGCTCCACATCGTACCCGGTACACCGGCCCAGATCACCGAAGGTCTCTGATGATGCCATTATCAAGGTTCCAAGATCGTTTCCTGAATCCTTGAACAGGCCGCATATGCCAGCGAGGACAACCAAGTCGGGCTGCTCTTCAAAAATGGCAGCAGTGAGCCCGAAGGCTGCGTGGGCAGGGCCAACCCCACAGATCACTCTCTTGCATTCACGACCCTTAAGGGCGCTATCAAGTGCCCTCATCTCGATGGCAGTCGGGGCTGCAATCAACAACTTAGTCAGGTTCATGCCTTAGCAGCCAGCGTGGCACCCAGGAAAATGCCGTTCACAAGCACGATTACACCTCCTGCCGGCCAATCCAATATGTAGGAAATCAACAGCCCTGCCAGCACCGATATCACCGCAAAGAGCACCGCCTTTATCATTGCGCCTTTGAAGGTCCTTGCAGAGACAAGGCCGGAGGCGGCCGGCATGACCATCAAAGCAGATACCAGGAGCAGCCCTACCACCTTCATACCCACGACCACGGTTACAGCGCTGAGGGCGGCAATCAAAAGATCAAGCCTGTCCACCGGCACTCCAGCGGTCCTGGCTGTCTCTTCATCGAACGTGGCGTATATGAGCTCATTGTAAAAAAACAGCACCAGTGCCGTGGCTGCCGCGCTCAGGACCACGGCAATCCAAACCTCGGCGGAATTGATGGCCAGGACGCTGCCGAACAGGTAGGAAAGCAGATCGGCATTGAAGTTGCCGGCAACCGATGCCAGCAATACGCCTCCAGCCATGCCCAGGCTTGCCACTATCCCGATACCCGTATCTCCACCAAGTTTAGCCTTTGATTTAAGGTGTTTGATCCATGCCGCTGCCAATATTGCAACTCCCAGGGAGGTGAGCAGGGGTTCGGCACCTGCCATCAATGCAAGGGCAACTCCCCCAAAGGTTACGTGGGCCAGGCCGTGCCCAACCATGGCCTCCCTGCGGAGCACGAGAAAGACCCCCAAAATGGCACAGCTCATGGCCACCAGGCTTCCGGCCAGAAGAGCACGCTGCACGAAACCGTAACCCAAAGGCTCAATAAGGTTTGTCACTATATCTCACCAACTTTCTCTTTCAACCAATCAGCTATGGTCCATGACAAGGCCAGTTCCCGGCCAGCCTGCCCCTGCATCCTGGCGAGCTCCTGCCTGGTAAGCCGCTTCCAGACCCGTGGGCACAGGTAATTAACGCAGAAGTAGTTTCTTGCCATGAGCCTGC
>JALVPX010000247.1:0-1360 GCA_027031565.1 Deltaproteobacteria bacterium
ATTGTATGCTCACAAGCCCGCAAAACGCGGGCAGTAACAGCAAATTCTGCTCTAGGGACAAATCCAAAAGGCCCTTCTATAGATTAAAGTAACTGAAAAAACCCCTTTGACTATATGCGCAGAGTCCGACAGGGCTTGGTATAAAGTTCCTTGAGCTGGTTTGAAGATCATTCCAAACACGTGACCAGGAATCCTGTGGGTCTTAAACTCTTTGTTGATCCAGTTCGATTCAGATAATATTCAAAAATCATATTTTGAAGAAATTAAGGGAAATAAGGGTAATCCTATGGCAAGAAAAAAGAGCGAAGAAACTAATAACAAGGAAACCAAGGCCAAATCCAAGACCGGCGCAGAATCAGCAAACAACGGCAGGAACACCGAAAACAATGGCAGGATGCTCAACCTGTCCGACTTGAAGAAAAAGAGCGTTGCTGAATTATTGCAGCTGGCAAAGGAACTGGACATCGAGGTTCCCAGTGGGATGCGCAAGCAGGAACTTATATTTGCCATATTAAAAGGCATTACCACCCAAAAAGGATCCGTTTACGGAGAGGGGGTCATAGAGGTCCTGCCTGAAGGGTTCGGGTTCCTTAGAAGCCCGGATTACAACTATCTGCCAGGGCCGGATGATATATATGTATCCCCATCACAAATCAGGAGATTCAATCTCAAGACTGGTGACACCATTTCCGGACAGGTCAGGTCTCCCAAGGAGGGGGAGCGCTATTTTGCCCTGCTCAAGGTGGAATCGCTTAACTATGATCCGCCGGAAAAGGCCTTTGACAAAATTCACTTTGACAACTTGACTCCGCTCTATCCCCAGGAGAGGTTCTGCCTAGAGACGGAACCTGAAAACTATTCCGCCCGCATCATGGATCTCATGACACCCATCGGAAAAGGGCAGCGCGGCCTTATCGTGGCTCCACCCCGCACAGGAAAGACCATGATGCTGCAAAATATTGCAAATTCCATCTCAAAGAACCATCCAGAAGTCATCTTGATCGTTCTCCTGATAGATGAAAGGCCTGAAGAAGTTACTGACATGCACCGTTCTGTTCAGGCTGAGGTTGTAAGCTCAACCTTTGACGAAACGGCCCAGCGCCACGTACAGGTATCTGAAATGGTGATTGAAAAGGCCAAGAGGCTGGTTGAGCACAAGCGGGACGTCGTTATACTGCTCGACAGCATTACCAGGCTGGCCAGGGCATACAATACTGTGGTGCCACCCAGCGGAAAAATCCTGTCTGGAGGAGTCGATTCAAATGCCCTGCACAGGCCCAAAAGATTTTTTGGCGCAGCCAGGAACATTGAGGAGGGAGGCAGCCTGACCATCATTGCAACGGCCTTGATAGATACGGGT
>JALVPX010000247.1:1370-2963 GCA_027031565.1 Deltaproteobacteria bacterium
GGACGGGGAACATGTAGATGCATCTGGACCGCAAACTGGCAGATAAACGCATATTCCCAGCCATTGATATCAACAAGTCAGGCACAAGAAAGGAAGAACTGCTTCTGCCCACGGATGTCTTGAACAGGGTTTGGATTCTTAGAAAGCTGTTGTCACCCTTGAACCCTATAGACAGCATGGAATTCCTGCTGGACAAGATGAAAGATACTGCCAGCAACGAGGAATTTCTGGCAGCCATGAACAGGTAATGCAATTTTTGACAACGCCCTATTGACTACCTGGGCCGTTGGTGTTTTTTTGTCCGGTTGTTGATAACAAAATCTCATCCTTGAACCAATAACTGCTTGCATACATTGGAGGAAACAGAAACCATGAAGGAAAATATTCATCCCGAATATCACCAAGCCAAGGTGCGCTGTGCCTGCGGGAACGAGTTCGAGATAGGCTCGACTCTCAAAGAGATCAAGGTGGAAATATGTTCCCAGTGCCACCCATTTTTCACAGGCAAACAAAAACTCGTTGATACCGCAGGTCGGGTGGAAAAATTCATGAGGAAATATGAAAATTTCAACAAGAACAAAGAAAAAGAAGGAGAGGCCTGATATTCTGCTACTTACCATGCTGGCAGCCCCAATAAATGTGGGCGGCCAGGCCGTCATCGAAGGCGTCATGATGAGGAGCCCCAAGGCCATGGCCATTGCAGTGCGCAAGGCCGACGGCTCGGTTGCCGTAGATGAAAGGCCCTGGCATTCCTTGAGCGAACGCTTCACCCTGCTGAAGCTGCCCTTTTTAAGGGGTGTAATCACCCTGTTCGAGGCACTGATTAACGGCTTTCAAGCCCTGCACTTCTCTGCGGTTCAGGCCATGGAAGATGTTGACAGCGGCAACGAAGACGCTCGGCCTCAGAAGGAATCCGGCCTTTCCAACTGGGCAATTACGACCACATTGATAATCTCCTTTTTAATAGGCTGCGGCCTTTTCATAGTTTTGCCGCACCTCCTCAGCAGCATTATCCTTAACTTACTCGGTCAAGATAATTCTATGAATTCTTTTGCCTTTCATGCCATTGACGGTGCCATCAAGATGATTTTCTTTCTGGCATATGTGTGGGGCATTGGCAGGATGCCGGATATAAAAAGGGTGTTCCAATACCATGGTGCCGAACACAAATCCATCTATGCCTATGAAAAAAACAAACCACTCACTGTGGAAAATGCAAAACAATACAGTACGCTCCATCCAAGATGCGGCACGGCATTCATAATGGTGGTGCTTATGATCAGCATAGGCATATTTGCCTCAGTTCTTCCTATGTTCCATTTTCCAGGCGGAGCTGTAGCAAAGACACTGCTTGCCATCCTTGCAAAGACGGCTTTGATGCTGCCTGTTGCAGGAATTGGATATGAAGTAATCAGGTTTGCAGGCAGAAAGAATAATTTCCTTGTGAAGGGATTGATATTACCCGGACTGCTGATGCAGAAGATAACAACGAGAGATCCATCTGATGATCAAATCGAGGTGGCGCTGGTGGCACTTAAACGTGCCCTTGCCCTTGAAGACCTTGAAAAATCAGCATAACGTACCTATTTTCCA
>JALVPX010000248.1 GCA_027031565.1 Deltaproteobacteria bacterium
GCGTGCGCGTTTGCGGTATTTATCAAGGTGCTGTTCATCACATTTACACCGCTTCTAAGCCACAGCGGCAAACCTGAATTTTTTCCAACTGTAAATCTTGCCGCCTTGAGTGTTTACTGGAAGCCGCTGTTATGGTGGCTTGCCATTATCACCATGTTTATAGGAAACGTCACAGCCGTATCCCAACACAATGTAAAGAGGATGCTTGCCTATTCCTCCATTGCCCATGCCGGTTACATGGCCGTAGGCCTGGTGGCAGCCAACGATGACGGCAGAATGGGTGTGCTCTTCTACCTATTCTCCTACACCTTGATGAACCTTGGGGCCTTTGGCGTGCTTTACATACTGGATGGCCAGGAAGGCAGGGCACAGACACTCACGGATTACAGGGGACTGGGTTACAAATATCCTGCTTTGGCCTTCTTGATGTCGCTTTTTCTGGTAGCCATGGCAGGCCTGCCTCCCACGGCCGGCTTTATTGGCAAGTTTTATGTCTTCTCTGCCGCTATAAAGGAGGGTTATTTCCTGCTGGCAGCCCTAGGCGTGCTGACAAGCGTGATCGGTGCCTATTACTACCTCAGGGTTATTTACATGCTTTACATGAAAGAGCCGGTCCATGCTATTGAAAGGGGTGAGATCGCTGCCCCGGCTGTGATTGCCCTGGTAGCCACTGCTCTTGGAGTGTTATACCTGGGCGTTCTTCCTGAAGGGCTGGCACAGGTGGCAGATGCGGCACAAAAGAGCCTGTCAGCCATTTTCTAATAGAGATAAAAAGACCAGTTTGCCTGGACAGGGCCACTCGTTCCTCTGGTCCCGTGTTTTACACTTTCTGCAAGTAAATCCGCCCACTTTGCTGCCGGGTAATGGGTCAGTGCCAGGCAGGGCGATAGATCCTTTGCTGGCAGCAGCTCTTCCAGCGAGGCGGCTTCCTGCTTGATCTCCTTGAAAGACGCATCATCAGGCTCTCCTGAAAGCTGGCCAGTGATCCAGCCAACTGCGGCCTTGACCCTTTTGATCTGTTCTTCATCCAGACTTGAGAGGCCCGCAATGTCCAGCCTGGCGATTTCCAGTGCCGGTTCCTTATCCATAACCGCCTCATAAGCCTTATCTATATTGTCTTTAACCTCTATTCCTATTCCCAAGGGCATTGCAGATGGAGAAATTTCATCGGCACGCGCCACATATAGATTGTACCAGGCCTCAACCCTTCGTTTCACCTGGGTAGTCCTGCGGTAAAAGGGTTCCATGGCCTGGGGAGTAACGCCATATTGCTGGCCTTCCAGTTCTTTTTCTGGGCCAGCCATGATTGTTTCTATTCGCTCAGCCTTCTTGGAGATATCCCTCAACTCCCTTTCAAGCTCTTGCTGTTCAAGATCATACTCGAGGGCAAACTCAAGAAAGATCCTTGCCTCAAGCAGAGGATCTTCCTCGCTCCGGCCTTTAATGGCCTGAGTGATGGCTTGAATGTCCTGGGGTACGCCTGACTGTACAGATTCATAAAGGGCGGAGGCTGTGGTCCCTATGCCGAGACCTATCTGGGCAGCCCATGACTTGAAATCCTTGATTATTGCCCTGTACCTGCCCTCTTGGTCCGGTTCACCCGTGGCAAAAGCATTCAGCTTGACCCTGTTGCCGTATTCCCCAAGCAGATTCTCTATCTTTGCGAGATTGAGATCGGAAGGAAGGATCAATTCGACCATGTCGAAAAGGGGGGAAAGCAGTTTCACGACATCTGCTGGAACAAACGAAACAGGATAGACTAATGCATTCATCTCTTTCATGTCTATAACCACTCCTGTTGCAGGCTACTGAATGGTTTCCTTTTTGTCTTTTGATCTTGCCCCCTCATAAAAACCCATAAAATTGATCGGTTCCAGCAGAAACGGCAGAAAACCGCCATCCACCGAGGTCTGGCTGACAAGCTGGCGAGTAAAGGGGAAAAGCATGGTGGGGGCATCCACTGCCATAACTCTTTCCATATGTTCTTCTGGTATGTTCTTGACAAGAAAAACGCCTGCATGTTCAAGCTCTATGATAAAAAGGGTCAGGTCTTCGTCATCGGCATCCACCACCTCGGTATAAATGAGTATGGAGATCTCCCAGTGGTCTTCGTCGATCTGCCTGTTTTCCAGTTCCAGGTTGAAATCCACCTTGTATTTCTGGTCCTGTTTGAGAAACACTTGAGGGGCATTAGGGTTTTCAAAGGAAAGGTCCTTTGTGTAGATTTTCAAAAGTCTCAGCATGGGGTGGTCTTGCCCTTTGTCCATGTACAGCCGCTCCTTTGTTGATTTATGCGTGATTACTGGATGTCACCACATGGTATGGTACCGACATCAACTTAGCCCTTTATTCAGAAGGCGCCAAGGTGGTTTTTTACAAAATTCGTGATGGCTTGCAATCAGGCACACAGTGGGTAAGTTTCGTTCAAGGAATCGGGAGGAAGATCATGAGCAGAGTTTATGCGCAGGGTGAGGCATTGGCGCAGATTTCTGGGAAGTTCGAATCCCCTCAAAGGATCAAAGATGAGGCTTTTATCAATGATTACGATTCTGTTTATGCCCACTTACTGCGCGATCAAAACAGGCATAAAGAGGTTTGGAAAGTGGTGAAAGGCGGGCGCTTTACTGGTTATGCCTATACCTTGGAGGACTAATCCTTGGATCAGGAAAAAATTCTGGTGTTAGGCGGTGCCAAAAGCGGAAAGACCGATTTCGCCCTGGAGCTTGGAGAGACAATCGGCAGCAGAATCGGTAAAAAAGGCCTTTACATTGCTACGGCCCAGGCCCTGGACGAAGAAATGGAAGAGCGCATCTCCAGACATCGGCGCACCAGATCGAGTTTTTGGTGCACGCTGGAAGAGCCGTTCGAGATCTGGCAGGCAATTGTAGGGGCCGATACTGACACCGGGGTCATATTGGTGGATTGCCTTACCTTGTGGCTTGCAAATGTCTT
>JALVPX010000249.1 GCA_027031565.1 Deltaproteobacteria bacterium
ACGAAGGCCCTGGCAAGGCAATGCTGCTTGACGCCTATGAAAAGGTGCTGATCGACTGCATGCAGGGAGACCAGATGCTGTTCTGGCATCAAGAGGGGGTTGAAAGATGCTGGGCATTTTTGACGCCCATACTCCAGAGGATTGAAGATCCCTCCAGTCCGTGCAGCCTTGAAATTTATAAGGCAGGTACATGGGGGCCAGGTTTTTCAAGCCATGGAAAGGCAAGCTCGCAACATTCCTGAACCTGATATAGCTGTCTTAAGGGACGGTGAACGAGCGGCTTGGTTTACTGCTTGCCTGCTTCAAAGGGCGGCCTCTGAAGCCCTTTCACAGGCCCCGGTTTTCACCATTGCCCTATCTGGTGGTTCAACTCCAATGAAAATGTTCGACCTGTTGTCTACTGCGCCGCAGTTCAGCAATATACCATGGGACAGGATCCACATATTCTGGACGGACGAAAGATGCGTTCCGACCCACAAACAGGAGAGCAATTACGGAAACGCAAAGAGGCATCTGCTGGACAAGATCTCTGTCCCACTTGAAAACATTCATCCATGGCCTGTGTCTTTGCCACATACAGAAGGGGCAGAGGCGTACGAAAATGAACTTCGAACCTTTTTCAGGCTGTCCAAGGGCCTGTTTCCCGCCTTTGATCTCATGCTTCTCGGAGCAGGTACAGATGGCCACATTGCTTCACTCTTTCCGCAGGATCCGGCACTTGAGATTCAAGACAAAATGGCGGCAGCAGTAGAGGGAGGAACGCCATTTCTCAAAAGATTGACATTGACGCTGCCGGTCATAAACAATTCAAAAAGGCTGCTCTTGGTGCTGACAGGCATGAGCAAGGCAAAAATTTTTGCCAAAATCATCTCAGATCCAGCTTGTGACCTTCCGGCAGCCATGGTAAGGCCTCTAAATGGCAAGATCATCTGGGTTGTTGACAGGAAAGCTGCCTCGATTTTTCTTCATGCCGATTGCTGAATTTGCACAATCAAGCCTAAGCCTTGTGATTTTAAAATGATTCTAGACAACAGACCATATACCTTGGACAGGGTCACCAGACTGGCTATTGTTTCACTAATGGTGCTTGGAGCCATATGGCTTGCCCGGTACCTGAGCTCTGTCCTGTTTCCATTCGTGACCGCCCTCTTGCTGGCCTATATGATGAATCCCCTGGTAGTGCGCCTTCAGAGGCTGGTCAAAAACCGCCATATTGCAATTCTGATAAGCTTTGTAATAGTGATCGGGGTCACTGTCCTAGCCATATGGATTACCGTGCCTGCCGTAACCTCTGAATTACGCCATACAGGACAAATCGTCTCGGACCTGGTCAACAATTCCGCCCTGGCAGAAAAAGCAGCCAAGAGGCTGCCTCCAGACCTGTGGCAATTCCTGAAGGATCAACTGCAGCGGCCTGAAATAAGAATTTTTTTCAAGACCCCGAATTTCTGGAAAATGATTGAGGCGGCCGTGCAGAAACTGGTCCCAGGGATGTGGGGTTTTTTTGCAGGCACCGCCAGCTTCTTCATGGGACTCTTGGGCCTGCTTATAGTCTTCCTCTATCTGGTATTCATCCTGATAGACTATGAACGTATCAGGTACAACTGGAAATCCCTTGTACCTGCTCCATACCAGGAGCAGATAGAGATCTTCGTGCGCGACTTCGATCTTGCCATGAGCCGCCATTTCAGGTCCCAGGCTGAGATAGCCGCCATTGTGGGCATATTGCACGCACTGGGTTTCTACCTTATCGGACTGCCCATGTCCATATTGATGGGCCTTTTCATAGGCCTGCTGAACATGGTGCCCTATTTACAGGTGGTGGGGATGGTGCCTGCCTTTGTTCTGGCCCTCATTCACGCACTGAACAGCGGGGCTGGTTTCCTGTCCATATTTGGACAGACCGCACTCGTTTTCGGAGTGGTCCAGATCATCCAGGATGCCCTCCTTGTGCCAAGGATCCAAGGCCGGACAACGGGATTGAGCCCTGCCATGATCCTTTTATCCCTTTCGGTCTGGAGTAAACTGCTTGGGCTACTGGGCCTCGTGGTTGCCCTGCCCTTGACCTGTCTGCTGCTGGCTTACTACAAAAGATTTGTTGCAAAGATGGGATCAATCAAGCTGCGGGAGTGACAGCAAGAACCGGCCTTCTACTAATAGAGGGAACATATACCTTAGAAGTGATATTCCTGTGAAACCTGGCCAGGAAGAAACGCACCGTATATATCAATTCCTTTATTTTGAAAGGCTTTGAGAAAAAGGCGTCAGCTCTAAGGTCCAGGGCCATGTATCTGTAGGTCTGATCCCCGGAAACGAGGATACATGCTGTATCAGGGTATCCCGTTTTTACCAGGGACAATAACTCCAGCCCGTTCATCTCGGGCATTTCCACGTCTGATACAACCAAGTCAACCATACCAGTCTGGCGGCAGAATTCCCATGCCTTTCTGCCATTAGAAAATGGATACACCTTGGCATTCACGCTGGAATCAATGAGGTCCGCAACAAAGGCGAGCACTATTGGATCGTCATCTACAACCACAACGGTTTTGGTCCTGGGCCTCATTTATCTCTCCTCCATTTCCTCATACAGATGGGGCGCAGGTGGTTAACATCTAGTCAAACAGCAAGGCACTACGTCATCCAGTGTCTGTGTTAATCTTTATAGATGCTTTTTTATTCAAGCCTGATAGAGAGGGCAAAGATGATTTTGGTGGGCTTTTGGGGAAAAATAAGGATTAAAAAAAATAGATTAACTTGCTGATTTTATTTGATTTTGTTCAATATACTGTTTTTATTATATTTTTAGATGTTACATTTTCTTAAGATTTCAAAATGTTAATGGTTTTCAACAAGATTTCAACATCTTTTCCACCAGCCGCCTACTTAAAATTTCTTAAAATTACTTTTATTTTTGTAGATTTTACCAGGAGGTTTATTT
>JALVPX010000250.1 GCA_027031565.1 Deltaproteobacteria bacterium
AAAGGGCTGTTTCTTCGTTTATGGCGTTGGCATAGTCCTTGAGATGGGTCCTGTTGGTGGCTCCCACCTCTTTCAAGATCGCTCCACTCCTGGCCATGACGTCTGGGATGCGGAAGGAGCCGCCTATTTCCACCAATTCACCCCTTGAAACAACGACTTCCCTGCCCTTGGCCATGGTCTCAAGGGTAATGAGAACGGCAGCAGCATTGTTGTTTACCACCAGGGCTGCTTCGGCCCCGGTCAATTCGCACAAAATTTCCTCAACGTGGGAATAGCGGCTGCCGCGCCTGCCAGCGGCAAGATCATATTCCAGGTTTGAATAGCCGACCGCAACCCGGAACATGTGTTCAAAAATTTCCTGGGGAAGCGGAGAGCGGCCAAGGTTCGTGTGAATGACAACGCCAGTGGCATTTACCAGGGGCCTTAAAGAGGGCTGCATCCGCCTTTTGAGACACCTCTTCAGGGTCTTTTCAATGGCATACTGGCTTAGGATTTCCAGGTCTGGCTCTTCGAAGGCAAGGATTTTCTGCCTGAGTTCTGTTATAGTGTCCCTTGCTGCCTTCACTCTTACCGTCTTTGGGATCTCCTCATCGAGCCCGGAGGCGAGCAGATCCACTTTGGGCAATTTTTTTAGGGCTTCCTTTTGCTTTTTGTTATATGCCATGATGAAAATTCAACTCGTATGGATTGGAAAGACAAAGGCCCCATTCATAAAACAGGGCATTGATTTTTATGCCAAGAGGCTTCGTCACTTTGTGCCGCTTGAGATAAAGGAAGTCAAAGAGGCGGCAAAAGGCCTTTCTGCAAGCAGCACCAATATAGAAGTTGCCAGGAAAAAAGAGGCGGCAAGCCTTGAAAAGGCCTGCAGGCAGAGCCAGTTTGTAGTCTGCCTTGACGAAAGGGGTTCCAGCATGGACAGCAGGGAGTTTGCCAAGTGGCTCGGCAGGCAGCAGGATAACGGCACTGCCTCCATCGCCTTTGTTGTCGGCGGCCCCTTCGGCCTGGACGAAAAATTTGTACAAAGGTGCCACTACCGCTTGTCCCTTTCTCCCATGACATTCACCCACGAAATGAGCCGTCTCATTCTGTTGGAACAACTTTACAGGTCCTGCACAATCCTCCGGAACATACCCTATCACTACTGATTGGGGCCTGCTTCACGCCCCGTTAATCCACTGCCTCCACGGCAGTTACTTCCGGGATTTCCCCCTTGAGGTATCTTTCAATACCGGCCTTAAGGGTCATCTGGCTCATGGGGCAGCCTTTGCACGCACCCTTCAGCCTTACCTTGACAACGCCGGTTTCCTCCACGACTTCCACTAATTCCACGTCGCCGCCATCCCTTTGTAGCATCGGCCTGACCTGATCCAGGGCCTTTTGTACTTTTTCATTCATGTCTATGCATCCAAAAACAAATGTAATTTATCATTTTTAAGAAAATTGGATATATTATTAAACAGTAAAGGGATAAGTTGCAAACTTTTATGTTTACTTGACTTCCTTCGCCCTGGTCTATATGTTTTTTTTAATATCTTAATATTGCTTTAAAATTTGGGGAGGCGACAAATGACGTTGACAAAGGCAGATCTGGTGAACCGCTTGACCCAAAAGGAAATATTTGCCAAGGCGGAAGCGGTGCGGGCAGTTGAAACCCTGCTGGAAATAATGAAAAAGAAGCTCGAATCTGGCGAGAATGTCCTGATCAGCGGCTTTGGAAAGTTTACGGTCAAAGACAAGAGGGCCCGCAGGGGAAGAAATCCGCATACGGGCGAAGACCTCATTTTGGAGCCCAGACGAGTAATCACCTTTAAGCCCTCAGGTGTGTTGAGGGATAAAATAAATCAAAAAGATTAAAGGGATTGCGTCAAGGTAAGAGGGCGATACCTTTAGGCCTTTTCACAACTGGCGAAAAGATTAAACCTGTCCAGAAGGCAAAACGGCTGCACGAGAGAATTCCCATTTTCCAGATCCTGTTTACGGCTTTACGGCCAGCTGTGCTTTTTCTTACATGAGGGGCTCGATTTTATGTGACTCCATGATGCTCAAATATTTCCTAATCTTTGTCTTGTGCCATCTGGAAAGGGCTTTTGCCAGGTTTGCCTCATCCATGAAGCTTAGTTCCGAAGATATTTCAGTCAGGATCTCTATAAGGCTTAAAAATTCAGATACCAGCCAGGAATAGAGGCTGGCCAGATCCTGTTTGGTTTTATACGGGCCATAGACCTCGGAAAGCAGGTGGAAGGATCTGCGGCCAATCTCAATAAAGTAATCTATGTCTACCATGCGCCTTGTCAAAAAATCTGGATACAGGCCGGAAAATATGAGTGACAAGTCTCCTACTGCCTTGAGATCCCTGGTTTTTTCAAAGACGTTCTTGTGCATGGCCTCCATCAATACAATGGCAAGGGGCTTGTCCTGGATGACCTCGGAATAAAAGAAATCCCTGCCCTCAGACAAGTGCTTTAAAAGATGTATGAGATAGAGCTTTGAATGGGGACTGAGTTGCAGATTGAGTTTTTCTTCAGCAGCCTCGATTTCGTCTACAAAAAATGCATCAAAGTGTTTTACAACTTCCATAAATGCACCTCCGTATGTTCTACTCATCGGCAAAATCAGGCAGTCTTGTGTCAAGAATGGTGGTGCATTATCTGAGCAAAAAGCGTGTACCAGCGATCAATAAAATTGACACTGTGAATGGAAATTTCAAGATGTTGTGGACATTGACTGGTTTTGGAAGGACCTTGGGCCTGCCAAAGATGGCAAGCCCATGAATCTTCTACTTATTCTGCCTAGTCATTCAATCTGCGGTACAGATTTCAGAAACGCGCGCATATGCCGCGCAGCCTGATGCCTTTACGGCCTGCACCATGCCAGCCTCTTCGCCATCCGCCCTGTTTTTCGTTTGTTTGTGATGGCTGTTCGACAGATTGTACTTGT
>JALVPX010000251.1 GCA_027031565.1 Deltaproteobacteria bacterium
TCCGAGCCGGACGCCCTCATGTTAGTCAATTTTTTGCCCTTGGCAGGGTTGACAACCAGGTCTGAGGCGCGGCTATGCTCGCCAATGATCTGCCCCTTGTAGACTTCCTCTCCCGGGCCTATGAACAACTTCCCGCGTTCTTGCAAATTAAAAAGGGCATAAGCCACGCTTTTGCAATTTTCCTTAACCACCATGACGCCGGATGACCGGTGCTTGATATCGCCTGCATACGGCCCCCAGTGGGAAAATACGTAATTCATTACGCCCATGCCCCGGGTATCTGTTAGGAACTGGGAACGATAACCCAGCAGGCCCCTTGTGGGAATCACAAATTTCATGCGCACCATGGAGCCGTCTGCCTGCATGTCTTCCAGAGTGCCTTTCAGCCTTCCAAGCTTTTCTATCACAACGCCTTGGTATTTCTCATCCACATCGACTGTGAGCTCCTCATAGGGTTCCAAAAGTTCGCCTGCCCTTTCCTGCATAATCACCCGGGGTCTGGTCACCTGAAACTCATAGCCCTCCCGCCTCATTTTCTCTATGAGAATGGAAAGGTGAAGCTCGCCCCTGCCCGAGACCTTGAAACCGGCTCCGTCACCAAGGGGTTCTATATGAAGGGCAACATCGGCCAGTGCCTCCCTTGCCAGCCGTTCTTCCAAATGCCTGGACGTTACGAACTTGCCGTCCCGGCCCGCAAAGGGGGCATCATTGGGAATAAAGTGCATGGAAATAGTGGGTGGATCGATTTCAAGCAATGGCAAGGGCATGGGATCTTCGGGGTCTGTAAAGGTGACTCCTACAGTCACGTCCTCCATACCTGCAACTGCCACTATCTCGCCTGTTGAAGCGCCTTCAACAGGAACCTGCCTGTTTCCCGAAAAGGTAAAGATCTTTGTAATGCGCACCGGCCTTATGGATCCGTCTCTCCTGGCCACGACCACAGAATCATTCATGTTCAAGGCGCCGTTTGACAATTTTCCTATCCCAAGCCGCCCCAGGTAAGGAGAATAATCTATGGTATTTATCTGAAGCTGAAGAGGTTTTTGCGGATCGCCGGACGGAGGCGGTACATGGTGGATGATCATTTCCGAAATGAGTTCCATGCCTTTGCCCGGCACCGGTATCTCGTCGGGATCAGACACCATATAGCCCTCCTTAGCCGAACCGAACAGCACAGGGAAATCCAGAATATCATCGGGTGCATCGAGCCTTGCCAGCAGGTCAAAGACCTGGTCCACGCACCAGTCACAGCGTGCAGCCTCCTTATCCATTTTGTTCACGACAACTAGGATGGGCAAATTGGCAGCCAAAGCCTTCTTGACTACGAAAAAGGTCTGCGGCATAGGGCCTTCCTGTGCATCCACAAGCAGCAAGGCACCGTCTGCCATGCGCAAAACACGCTCTACTTGACCGCCGAAGTCTGCATGGCCGGGGGTATCAATTATATTTATCTTGTAATCCTTATATGTGTATGCGCCATTTTTTGAGGCAATGGTTATGCCCCGTTCTTTTTCAAGGTCCAAAGAGTCCATGAGGCGTTCTGCCACCCTCTGGTTCTCGCGGAACAACCCGCTTTGGCGAAATAGTGCGTCAACCAAGGTGGTCTTGCCGTGATCCACGTGGGCGATGATGGCCACATTTCTTATATTTTCCTGTTCCATACTGCTCCCAAATAGAAAAACGCGCCTGGGCGCGCAAAATTGTGCATGAAGTCATCGAAGACAGACACACTAACCACTAAGTGCCTTCGGCACAAGCCAAAAATTTCATAGGAATTCTGGGACAATCTAGCACGAATGCGGTGGATGCAGTCAAGCGGTTTGAAACCCCACAATAATCGATTGAACCAGTTTGTCCCCAAAAAAAACAGCTATATGCTGGTGTCAGAAGTAATCTGGTCCGCGAGCCTGAACCATCTTTCATGCCCATATAA
The DNA here is from genome assembly GCA_027031565.1 of Deltaproteobacteria bacterium. Taxonomy (GTDB): domain Bacteria; phylum Desulfobacterota; class Dissulfuribacteria; order Dissulfuribacterales; family JALVPX01; genus JALVPX01. The sequence goes on from JALVPX010000251.1 coordinate 1,934, forward strand.
TCTGTGAGCACATTCTGGGCACAGCGCGTGGCTGAACACCACGCTAGAATGTTTGGAAATGTAGCTTTCTATTTGATTCCAATAACCTTGATCATCTCTGATCTTTTTACACTTTGCACATATGGGGATCAGGCCGCTCAAGATCTTGATCTCTTTATGGGCCTTTTTCAGCTCTTTTAAGCGATCTTGAAGCTGAATGTTAATAGAGGACAATTTTTCCCTTTCCTTGTCCAGGCTTACCATCAAAAAATAATTTTTCCTTGCGTAATATTCCATGATATAGCATGCCACGGCGCCTATTATTATTGCTGAAACGAGGAAAAAAGAGCTCCTGAAGACCACAGGAAAGGGAAACGAGGTTATCTTCAAGACCGTAATCTCAAACAAAGTAAGTACAATCAAGGCCGTGGGCAGTGCCCATACAAATCTCATCCTAATAAAGGCAAAGGAGAAAAAGAGCACTAAAATAACGCCTACATAGTAGTGATAACTGTTTGGCGGGTAGCCCACTATGATCATCAGCAGTATGCCAGTGGCTGCAACCAAGATGAGGAGGGCAATAGTTGGTTGCCAAAATTTCTGGAAGTCTTGGTGAAAGGAAAACAATATGCCTGACAATAAGGTTGGAATAACTAAGAAAAACCGTATGCTCCATAATTGATATTTCGCATCAGGCATCGTTACGGCATCAAGGAAGCCAAAAAAGGCATAAAGCAGAATTCCAAGGCCGAATCCCCACCTGAAAACAGGCAGGGAAAGCCTAAAATAGTGTTCCATGAAACCCGGCTCCAACGAGGTACTTGAATTTATGAATCTTAATGTGACGGGATTTACACGAATTTTCTCTTCAATCAGCATTATGGCGCCTCCACACTGCTTATCGGAAGCTGTTTTCAACCCATTACCGGCTGCTGGGGGAATTCGCTGCTTCTCACCTCACAATCTACTTGAAGGCGATCACCTCGAAAAACCACAGTGCAGAAGCTAGAGTACCAAGGGTAAGAACAAAATATTGGATTAAATACCGGGCTAGATTTCGCCCGCCTAACCACCATGATATGGCGAACTTGACAAAGGAATTTACAATTGAGGCAAGAACGATTCCATTTGTTCCTGCCAAAGGGTTCAGGCTTCCTTCCGAGGTTAGTTGGGCCAGGGAAAGTGTTATTGCATCGACGTCTGAAATACCGGACATGAATGACACGACATAGACCCCCAAGTCTCCATATCTTGCCTTTACGAAATGGGTAGCGCCGTAAACAATACCGAAGATTATGCCGAACTTTACTGCCTCGGAAAATTGTAAGGGATTCTGGGTGAAACCATCCTTCACCGTAACTTCAGCCGGCCCGGACCGCTTGAACAAGTAATATGTATATGCCAGACCAGCCAGAGAAGCCATGGCAAAAGGCCGAAGGAGCTTCAAGGCAAGGCCTGGATTCACCACGAATACAAGCACCAGCACCCTAAGAAACATGAAGGTGCAGGCAAGGGATATGGCTCCTGCAGCATGAGAAGCGAGGTTCTTGCGGGAATCAGCGATTTTGGACATGGAAATGGTGACAGCCGTGGAGGATATCAGCCCGCCCAAGGCCCCGGTCAAAAACAGCCCCTTTTTGTGCCCCAAGATCTTGATAGCAGCGTATCCAATGAAGGAGAGTGCCGAAATGATGACAGCCATGAGCCAAGTCTTGTATGGATTGAAAAGATGGTAAGGCCCTATCATTTTGTTGGGAAGAATCGGCAGCACAAGAAATGTTATGGCCAGCAGGAGGACCGCGGCATTTATGTCAGGGGCAGTGATCTTTGCCTCAAACCTTTGAAGTTTGGGTTTTATTTCCAGCAGCACAACAATAAGAACACCCACAAATATCGCATAGTTTTCCAAGTTCAGGCTTACGAGGAGGCCGAGCAGGTAGGTTGCAATGGCTGTAAAATGAGTGGTGCTGCCATAATCGATCTGGCCGGGCCTCTTTTGCGAAGTATAGACCTTGAAGTAGTAGGCAATGGCAATCACCATGCCTGCCATAAAGGCCGTAACGAGTGCAAAGCCCTGGAAATATTTGTTGACAAAGCCTGCCAGATAACCAACCAGGGCTATAATGGAAAAGGTACGCGAGCCGGCAAAACTGGTTTCACCCCTTTTCAGATGATAAATGGCGCGCTGCATACCAATCATGAAACCCACTGCTAGGGCTATCAATATGGATTTGACTATGTGGATGTCCATTGCATTTTTTATATTCTGAAATAAAATTTCACGGTTATTGTGATTTTCACCTTATAACAAATTAAATCTGGCAATGTCAGGCAGGCCCTGTAATTCATTCGATTAAAATAGAATCATATTATGGAAGCAAATATTTATCTAATTCTAATACTCTTTTTTATTGCAGGTGCTTATTTGCTTGATTTTTCGGCAAATTTGTTAAACTTGAAGGCCATCGAACCAAATCTGCCAGCTGAATTTTCAGGCCTCTTTGACAAAAAGACATACATCAGATCACAGCAATACTTGAAGGAAAACACCAGACTTGATTTGGTGAAAGGGACAACACTCACCTTTTTTACCATCATTTTCATAGTGGCAGGCGGATTCAATTTCTTGGATGAGGCTGCACATTCATTTAACCTTGGTGAAATCCCCACAGGTCTCATCTTCATAGCATCTCTTGCACTCATGAGATTCTTGGTTGACCTTCCTTTTTCCATATATGAAACCTTTGTCATAGAAGAACAATATGGTTTTAACCGCACGACTCCTGGGACCTTTGCAGCTGATATCTTGAAGGGCTTGGCCCTGGCGCTCTGCCTGGGGATTCCCATTACTGCTGCCATTTTATGGTTTTTTCATGAACTAGGTTCCGGTGGATGGATATATTGCTGGGCTGCAGCCTCGATGTTCATATTGATCACGCAGTTTCTGGCTCCTGTGGTCATAATGCCTCTGTTCAACAAGTTCGAACCACTGGCGGATGGAGCCTTGAAGGATGCAATTCTTGACTATGCCAGCAAGGAAAATTTCAAGATAATGGGCATATTCACCATGGATGGATCGAAGCGCTCATCCAAGCTGAACGCATTCTTTGCAGGATTTGGCAGATTCCGGAGGATCGTTTTGTTTGACACACTGATTGAAAAACTGTCCATAAAGGAGATCGTGGCAGTGCTGGCCCATGAAATGGGACATTTCAAGCGGCACCACGTGCCTAAGATGATGGCGGCATCCATACTGCAAATGGGCATGATGTTCTGGCTTCTTTCATTTTTCATCGAGAACAGGGAATTGTCCCTGGCTTTCGGCCTTGAACAACCTTCCATATATGCCAGCCTGGTTTTCTTCGGCTTTCTCTACACACCGATCAGCATGGTTTTGGGGCTTATATTCAACTACTACTCCCGGCAGTGCGAGTTTGAGGCAGATGCATATGCCGCAAGGCGCAGCGGGCTTGCCGCAGCCCTGGATTCAGCATTAAGAAAACTGGGGGTGGAAAACCTGACAAACCTGACCCCCCATCCATGGTATGTCTTTCTGTACTACAGCCATCCCCCTTTGCGCGAGCGTCTGAGTGCGTTGAAGTCTTTCATGAAGCAGCCATGGAACGAATGACATCGCCTCTACCAATTATTCCAACCAGCCTTCCGTCCCTGGTGACTGGGATTGTATTTATGCGCTTTTCTGCCATGAGCGTGGCAATGTCTTCCACCGAGGTTTCTTCGTCAACAGTAATTACATTCTTCGTGCATATGTCTGATGCCGTAGTACCAGCCATCTTTTTGAGTTCCTTTTCCAGTTTTTTGGGATTTTCAAGAAAGAGTACTGAATCGAGAAAATAGATGGCAGTGGGCAGATGAATCTTCTTGTTCTGATCTATCAGATCGGCCTCGGTGACTATGCCCGAAAGTCTGCCTTCTTCGTCAATTACAGGCATTCCATTTATGCGGTGTTCCCACAACTTTTTTGCCACGTCTCTCACCGGAGTATCGGGTGAAACAGTGACCACTTCCCGTGTCATAATATCCTTTGCCTTCAGCATGGAGACCTCCTTTTATCTATTTATATCTATAATCACGGGCTGGCTGTAGGCAATGTACGGGCTTGCGAAGCCACTTGTGAGGGTTTATAGGGACCTCATGACCGATCTTTTTTGCATAGGAGCAGGCGGATTCCTTGGCGCGATCTCACGATACCTTGTTTCTTCATGGATATACAGGCTTGCTGGTTCTTCATTTCCCTACGGCACCCTTTTCGTAAACGTTGCGGGTTCCTTCATATTGTGCGCATTTCTCCCCTTGAGCCTCCACGCATTCAACGTGGCGCCGGAGTTGAGGGCAGCGGTGACAGTGGGTTTTTGCGGTGCCTTCACCACCTTTTCCACCTTCTCTTTTGAGACCATCTCCATGCTGCAGGAAGGCTCTGCATTTTCGGCCCTGCTTAATGTCGGTTATAATATAATTTTGTGCCTTGCAGCAGGGTGGCTGGGTTTTGTTGTAAGCAGGCTTTTCATTGGAAGCGGAGGTTAATATGGCCACAACCAGGCTTGAAGGCGACCAGATGTGCATGCGCATCTACATTGGCGAAAGGGACAAATACAAGGGAAGGCCCCTTTACAAGGCGATCATAACCTATTTGAGGGAAAAGGGTATTGCCGGAGCCACCGTGTACCGGGCCGTTGCTGGCTATGGCCCAAACAGCTACTTCCGTTCCACGAGTCTTCTGGCACTATCTGTGGATCTTCCTGTGGTAGTGGAAGTGGTGGATGACCCCGTTAAAATAGAAACGGTCTTGTCAGGCCTGGATAACATGATCCAGGCCGGCATGATTACATTGCAGAATGTCCACGTCCTGACTTATCGCCCTGGAAAGTCGTAGAGCGTAAGGCAGGATCGAGGGCGTTTTGGCTTATAAATTTCTGCACCACATACTTTGAGCCTTCGGGAACGAGTTCGGATGAGATCGATTTTATGTCCTCTTCTTCAAGCAAAGGTTCCACAAAGGTCGTTCTGAAAATATGTTGGACACCAGAACCGGCTATGAGCTCAATGGATTTCATTATGGCAGAAATGTCCACGACAACGCCTGACAACAGGCTGTATTTCTTCAAAGGAGCCTTTATGTCCATGGCTGCAAAATCCACCAGGCCCTTCTGGAACAGCTCCTTCAATATCCCGGGCCTGCTGCCATTGGTATCCAGCTTGACCTTGTAGCCCATCTCTTTCAAGAGTGCCAGGAACTCTTCAAGTCCCGGCTGCAGGGTCGGTTCCCCTCCACTTACTACCACCCCTTCAATCTTCCACCGCTTCTTTTTGAGCTTGTGGATCACCTGGGAGGTGGCGGTAAAACGCTCACCCGTCCAGCGTGCAGGGATCAAATCCCCGTTGTGGCAAAAAGGGCACTTGAAGTTGCAGCCCTGGGAAAAGACTATTGATGCCACACAGCCAGGATAATCACTGAGCGTAAAGGGCTGAAAGCCGCCCATGCTGAAGGCCGGCAACCCCTTTTTTTCTTCAGGACAATGCATAATTTTTCCTTATCGAGAATTCTGCCTGTTTCCCATCATTCCACTGATGGACCGGGCGCAAATAACCCACTACCCTGGAATAGACCTCGGTGTGGCTGCCGCATTCCGGACATTTAGGATGTTCCCCCCGCAGGTACCCATGCTGCGGGCAGATGGAAAAGGTAGGCGTAATGGTGAAATAGGGCAGCCGGTAGTTGGAGCAGACGGTCCGCACGAAATTCTTGACGGAATCAGGATCAGGCGCCGCCTCTCCCAGAAAAACATGCACCACGGTTCCCCCTGTGTACAAGGCCTGCAGGGAATCCTGCTTGTCCAAAAGCTCAAAGACATCATCCGTATAATTGACCGGAAGCTGCGTTGAATTCGTATAAAAGGGTGTGCCTGATTCTTCCTTGTTGGCCACCCGTATGTCCGGAAACCTGTCTTGATCCAGTCTGGCCAGCCTGTAGGCGGTCCCTTCTCCAGGCGTTGCCTCAAGATTGTATAACTGACCTGTTTCCTGCTGGAATTGCTGCAATTTTTTCCGCATGTAGAGCAATATCTCCTCGGCAAACCTGCTGCCTTGCTCTGCAGCGATATCGCACCCCAGAAGATTCTGACATGCCTCATTGACCCCTATTACACCAATGGTGGAAAAGTGATTGGCCCAGTAGCGGCCAGATTTTTCCTTTACATGCCTCAAATAGAATTTCGTGTATGGATAGAGTCCATTGTCTGTAAAGTGTTCCAATACCTTTCGTTTCGTCTCCAGGCTGGTCTTTGCAATCTCCAACTGTTTGTCCAGTTCCCTGAAGAAATCTCCCCGGCTTTTTGCCCTGTATGCCAGGGCCACGGTGTTGATGGTCACAACGCCTATGGAGCCGGTAAGGGGATTTGCGCCGAAAAGGCCTCCACCCCGTTTTTCAAGAAAGCGCAGGTCCAGCCTCAATCGGCAGCACATGGAACGGGCATCGTCTGGCGACATATCTGAATTTACAAAATTGGCAAAATAGGGGATTCCATATTTTGCCGTGGCCTCCCAAAGCTTTTCCAGCCCTGGTGCGTCCCAATCAAAATCCGCTGTTATATTGTAAGTGGGTATGGGAAAGGTGAATACCCTGCCGCAGGCATCTCCTTCACCCATGACCTCAAGAAATGCACTGTTCAGAAGGGTCATCTCCTCCTGGAACTCTTTGTACGTTTCTTGTTGAGGCCTGCCGCCGATTATCACGTTTTGATCCGCCAATATGGATGGCGGAACAAGATCCATGGTCAAATTGGTAAAAGGGGTCTGGAAACCAACTCTTGTTGGGACGTTTACGTTGAAGACAAACTCTTGAAGGGCCTGCTTGACCTCCTTGTAAGACAGGCCATCGTAGCGGATAAACGGGGCAAGGAGCGTGTCAAAGTTGGAGAAGGCCTGGGCTCCCGCC
>JALVPX010000252.1 GCA_027031565.1 Deltaproteobacteria bacterium
CAATCACCCTTAGCAGCGCCCTCAAACCAGACATAATCTTGATGGACATAAAGATGCCCCGCCTCAACGGACTGGATGCTGCCCGGATGATAAACGAGAACAGACAGGGCAGTTTTATACCAATTGTGTTGGTCACTGCATATGCAGAACCAGCCTTGATACAAAAGGCCAAACATTGCGGTGTGCTCGGATACCTGGTTAAGCCTGTGCATCTCGACGACCTGGTTCCAGCAGTGGAATTGGCTTACAGCGCCGGGCAGAAAATAAATGCCTTGGAAGGTGTTGTGGACAACCTGTCTGAGGAGCTCGAGGCAAGAAAACTGATTGAACGGGCCAAGGGCCTCATCATGAAACACCTTAAAATTCCCGAAGACGAGGCCATGAGGCTCCTTCAAAGGGAGAGCAGGCGCCAGAGGATCAAGCTCAAGGAGCTTGCCAAGTCTATCATTGCCTCACACGCTGCACTCAGTTGAAAACGGTATCGCCGTTTCCTTCCACTATCTCCTGGATATCTGTTTTTGGATCAGGCAATCCGTTTTCATCTCCATTGTTTGCGTGATTCTTGGCCATGGCTGCATCATATTCCCGTTTCAATATGTGGGTGACTTCGTTTATGCGCCTTTCCAGCAACCTGAGGCCCTTTACTGCACCTGAACACTGCGGGTTTATCTCCAAGGCCTTTTCAAAGGAACACCTTGCCTCTGCATACCAGCTTCCGTCCAGGAAGCCGTAACCAGCTATACAATAGGCCTGGTCCAGGCCGTCAGGAAACATGTCCAGCAAGAGATCCCGAGCATATCCATCAGACATCCAGGCCGTGTCTATCAGCCGGTCTTCCTGGATCAAAAATCTTACCAAAAGTGAATTGCCTTTCTCCTTCTTGAGGACCGCCTCCATCTGGCTGCCCGCCTTGTCAAACAGGCAGTGCAGCTTGTGGGATGATCGAGCCATGTTCTTTTGTGCAGTCTCAAAGAGTTCCTTGCACTTGTCATACATTTGAAGCGCTCTTTCCGAGGCTGCTGCCTTTTCAACAGCAGGTTTGTACCTGGCCAGCAGGTAAATGTCCTCCTTAAGTTTCATGGCCTCATGGAAAAGCGTGCCTATAAGCCAGTCAAGCAGGAATTCCTCTGGATGATGCCCTGGATCACAATCCTGCCACAAGGCATGGCAGGTATCCTTAAGCCTCCATAAGAGGCCTTTTTCAGTATCTGTTCCCACCAATTCTTCCATGCGTGGGAAAGATGGAATTTGTTTGTCCAGATCGTGTTTAATTTTATTAAACAGAATCCGTCCCTTGCAAAAATCCCTGAGGACATTTCGCAGCATCAGATCCTTTTTCTGGCTTAACCACGTTCCCTCTTTCCTTTGTTTCATGCAGACAAGTCCTTATCTGTTTCGCCAGTTTTCCGCCTTGACCGCCAGGCTGATGACCCTGTCACCTTCACAAAACATTAACCTCTTGTCCATCATTTGATGCACAAAGGCCCTGATTTGCTCCTTTGAAAAACTTGGGGCGGATTCTTCAAGATCACTAATGGTACAGGTTTGCATAGCCGTGAGATACAATTGCCGGGAAGCCTGAACAAGCCTGTGGTACAAGGTCTTCCCACCAGGCAGTACCTGGCGGATGACCATAAAGTCCCTTCCATCCCTGTACGACAGCAGGGGCCTTTCTTTTACCATTTTTTTCCACTCCTTGTTCCAGGAACGCACCTTTACTTCAACTTGTTTCCACAATTGATGCTGCAACAACTTGTCCCCCTTGTATTCTAGTATCATGGAGGACAGTTTCTGCGCTACTTCCCTTGGAAATAGATCGGTGAATACGTGGTGTGTCTTTATTCCTGATATACCGAACCCTTTCGGGTCTTGCTCAACTGGGCTTCCACGGCCCAACCAAAAGGATACGGTCTTTAACGGGGGAAAGGGCCACAGGAAATCAAGATTAAGCAGGGTTTCTTCCACTTCTTCAGGGGTGCTTCCAGGAAAATGCACTATCAGGTTGCCCTGAAGCAATATCCCGGCTTCGTAAGCATTACGCATAATGGCAATATTGTCCAATACACTTGTGCCCTTGGCCAGCCTTTTCAACAGAGATGTTGAAATGGCCTCAATACCTACCTGTACATCCTTTAGGCCTGCATCACTCATGACGGCCAGTTCGCTGCTGGTGTGCACGGCCCTTATTTCGGCAAAAAAACGGTAATCACGCCGGTGGGTTTTAACCGACTTAAAGAACCTTGCAGCCTGTGCCTTCGGCAAGGCATTATCCATGAAGGCAAAATCCAACACATTGTACCTGCTGGCCAAGGTTTCGATCTCCTCAGCCATTCTTGCAGCCTTCTTTTGCCTGTAATTTTCCCATTGGAGATTTAGATTGCAAAATGCACACCGGCGCCACCAACAGCCCCTTGAAAATTCAATTGGCAGCTCCGGGAAAAAACGGCGTCCTGGATCAAGGCGTGAAAGTTCCCTAAAATAGTCATCAAAATCAGGTATTGGAAGATGATCGAGGTTTTCTGTCTGATTTTTGACGGAATCAAGGGAAGGATCGCTGTTTTTTGTCAATATTCCTGCTCCTTCTCCTATATTATCTATGTCGCCATTCAAATATCTTAGCAGGTTTAAAAAGGGCGTCTCACCTTCACCATTGATTACGTAGTCAATTTGGTGGAAGTTTTCCAACAGGGATCGCCCTGATTTGCCTGAACAACTGGAACCCCCGAAGACGATCTTGCATTGCGGATTAAGCCTTTTGATCTGCATCGCAATCCATAGGGAAGCAGTCAGCTGATTAAGACATACGCTCAAGCCTGCCACAGAAAAATCACGCCAATCCGTATCAGCCACGAATTGTGACAGCGCTTTTTCCAGTGCGTCTTTTATCTCTGAAAACGAAATATGCCTTGCCCCCCTCCT
>JALVPX010000253.1 GCA_027031565.1 Deltaproteobacteria bacterium
AAACTTAATAATATTTCAATAGAACAGGTGTTTTCAGCCGTGGACGACCTCAACAACCGTCCCAGAAAATGCCTCAAATTCAAAACACCCTATGAAGCTTTCCAAGATGAAACTGGTATAGATGTTAGAAGAATTTTACGCTGTGCACTTATTACTTGAATCCAGGAAGGTCTGTTAGTAAGAATCCGAAAAAAATACGCTGAAGGAGAAGGAGGTAATTCCCCCCATGCAAGAGCTTGTTTTGACAAAGGACATAATGATCGTCATGGGAGTGTTGGTATTCGCAATACTCCTGTTCATTTTTGAGTGGGTCAGGGTGGATGTTGTCGGCATAATGATGATGGTAATCCTGCCCCTTCTGGGCGTGGTTACTCCCAAACAGGCCATTAGTGGACTAAGCTCCAATGCGGTTGTTTCCATAATCGCAGTCATCATAATTGGGGCGGGCCTTGATAAGACCGGGGTCATGAACATTTTAGCCAGACAAATAATCAAGCTGGCTGGGAAGTCTGAAACCAGGATAATGGCCCTTATTGCGGCAACTGTTGGAATTATATCAAGTTTTATGCAAAACATTGGCGCAGCAGCCCTTTTCATGCCCGCAGCCACAAGGATAAGCAAGCAGTTAGGCGTGCCCATTTCCAGGATTCTGATGCCCATGGGATTTTGTGCCATTATCGGTGGCTGCATAACCCTTGTCGGATCAAGTCCGCTTATCCTCTTGAACGACCTTATGGAATCCTGGTGGAATAACAATATCTCATCACTGGGAGGAAAGGCCTTTGAGCCTTTTGGGCTTTTTACTGTTACACCCATGGGACTTGCCCTTTTGGCTGCCGGTATTCTCTACTTTGCACTCCTTGGTCGCTGGATACTGCCTGCCAAGGGCGCCAAAGAAACGGGTTTGATGTCTCAACAGGTGGAAAGCCTTTATTCCATCAAGGTTGGAAAGAGGCCCTTTGAGCTTGAGGTGCCCAAGGACTGGAAGGCAACCCAACTCGATGAGCTCAATTTCCGTCCTACTTACAGGGCGACCATAGTGGGAATCTTTAAGCCCGATACAAAGAAACTGGTCCTATCACCCGTACGTGAGGACGTCATTGAGCCTGGAGACTATGTTGCAGTGTTTGGTCGAGAGGAGGACATTCAAAGGGTTGCAAAGGACCTTGGATGGAGGCTTAAGGATGATCTGGAATTTTTTGCAGAAATGCTCTCACCCAATAACTGCGGTATCGTTGAGGCTGTTATTCCCCCAAATTCCAAGCTGGTTGGGGCCACCATGCGCGATCTCCACTTTAGGAAGACCTTTGGTGTTAACCCGCTGGCTCTGAATAAGGGAGGAGAGATAATCAGAAGAAATATTTCCAGGATGAAACTCAGGGCTGGTGACGGCGTTCTGCTTCTTGGACCCTGGGAAAAGTTCCATTTTCTCAAGAAAAGGGGGATCCTGCTTTTTACAGAGGACCTGAAAGGCGAGCTTATGAGGCCGGAGAAGGCCATTCCTGCCATTTTTTGTCTGGTCTTAGCCCTGATTCTGGCCTTGGGGTTTCATGTGCAGCTTTCCATTTCCCTTCTTACAGGCGCACTTGGGATGGTCCTTCTCAGGGTTATGACCATTGATGAAGCGTATCAGTCCGTGGACTGGATGACCGTGTTCCTGCTTGGAGGCCTTATTCCCCTTGGTCTTGCCTTCGAAACTACCGGTGCTGCCCGCTACATTGCTACTAGCATAATGCATGCAATGGGGCAGGTTACTCCCTTCATGCTTCTCCTCATAGTCGCTGTGCTTACATCGTTCTTCACTTTGGTTGCCTCAAATGTAGGCGCCACCGTATTACTGGTTCCACTATCAATGAACATGGCCCTTCAGGCAGGCGCAGATCCGAGAATGGCTGCGCTTGTAGTTGGAATTGCAGCCTCAAACACCTTTGTTCTTCCAACACATCAAGTAAACGCCTTAATCATGAGGCCAGGCGGATACCGCACAGTTGATTACGTGCGAGCCGGTACAGGCATGACGGTTATTTATCTTGTGGTCATGATGGCCATGCTATATGTCTATTACGGAATTTCTGGTTAAAGGGGGACAAGATGAACAAAAAGTCTTTGCCCCTGCCTGCTCCCCTTTCCTTTCTGAGGTAAAGAGGTAAAGGAGACAGAAGAGGTAAAGGGGACAGGCGAATTATGTGTAGAAAGCTCATCATGCACCCCCAAAGTGCCTGAAACGGGCCGTCAGGAGCCATCCGGCCCTATCCATCTCAAATCACAGTTAGCGGCAACAGCAATTGCCGGGATCTTTTGCCCGTGATAATGGCTTATAAGGCAAAGTTATTTGTGGTGGCAGAAAACTGAAAAAACAGCCTCGTTCTAGTTCTGTTCTTATCATGAACATCAACGACTGACTGATCAGGGCCTGTTTAGCTCACCTATTGTCATGACCTCCTCTTTTCTTTCAAAATCTTGTCATAGTCTGAATGTGATCCTATCCAAAACCAGATTATTTTGTTCTCCTGCTGGACGCCCAGCGCCCGGTAATCTTTGGATATGCGAACAGCATAGATAGGACGCTTGGAATGAACTCGTTTAAAGCGTAGTCCTGGATGATAAGGATCTTTTTCAAATTGAAGATAAGCTTCTTTCGCTTGCTTTTGGATATCCTTTGGCAGATGAGCTAAGAGCTTACGAAACTGTTCTGTCGTATGCGATATCATAGACAATTAACATTCAATGGTTTTGTCTTACTCTCTATATGTTCCGCAAGAGCTTCATCTGCGAGTTTTTCTAATACATCTTCTGATTCAGCAAATGCTTTCTCCCACTTTTTTTCAGCTATAATTTCATCAATCAACCAGCGTGCAAGAGCGTTTTGCTCTAACTGGGGCAATCGGGATGCTTC
>JALVPX010000254.1 GCA_027031565.1 Deltaproteobacteria bacterium
AACTTCATAGGTATCCAGATGGAAGCGGCTATTACCTCAAGAACAAACTGGCCTCCCATCACAGGACCACACCGGAAAACCTTGTGCTTGGGAATGGCTCCAATGAAATCATAGATCTGCTGATCCGCGTACTGGTAAGGCCGGGCAAAGAGGTCATAACCAGCCACCCCAGTTTTCTGGTTTATCAGAAAATGGTCCAGGCCTCAGGGGGCACCAACGAGGTGGTGGAATTGAAGGATTTCACCCATGACCTTGCTGGAATTGCCTCAGCGGTTACTGACAACACCTCTCTCATCTTTTTGGACAATCCCAACAATCCCACGGGCTCGGTCTTGACCAAAAGAGCCTTTGATCAATTTTTGGAAAAACTTCCCAACCATCTTCTCGTTGTGCTTGATGAGGCCTACATGGAATTTGCCGAGGGTGCGGACACGCCGACGGCAACAGAATATTTGGGAAGGGATGATAGAATAGTGGGCCTTAGAACCTTTTCCAAGGCCTATGGCATAGCCGGACTGCGTGTAGGCTATGGCTTGATGCATAAAGATGTTGCCGCCCTGCTTGACAGGGTAAGGCAACCATTCAACGTAAATGTACTCGCCCAGGCCGCTGCAGAGGCATCGATAGACGATCAAGACCATCTTCTGAAAACCATCCGCAACAATGAACTGGGCAAGGCCTTTTTAACAGAGGCCTTGGAGAAAATAGGTTTCAAGGTGCTAAGAAGTTTTACCAACTTTGTCCTCGTCGACACGGGCATGGAAGCCAATCGCCTTTGCAAAGCACTCCTTCCAAAGGGCGTTATCATACGCCACATGGGTTCCTACGGTCTGGAACAATTTGTACGGATAACCATCGGCACTCCTGAGGAAAATGAGCGTTGTATTGAAGCGATAAAAGAAGTATTGAGCCAGCTGGAGGTATAAGATCATGCCAAGGCCCCCGAAATGCAGGCTTGTAACACAAAAACCGGCAGTAACCTATTTCAAGCCCCGCGGCATACCGCTTCGCCAATTGGATGAAGTTACTTTGACTGTAGAAGGTTTGGAAGCCATAAGGCTGAGTGACCTCGAGGGACTGGACCAGGACCAGGCAGCCTCCCAGATGGGCATATCGCGCCAGACCTTTGGCAGGGTGCTTGCCGAGGCCCGGAGAGCGGTGGCAAGGGCAATAGTTGAAGGAAACGGCCTCAGGATAGAGGGAGGGCACTACAAATTCGTAGAAAATTGCCCCAAAAATATGAAACTGGACGATTGGCCTAGATGAACAAAGTACCTTCCCCTGAAGAACCAGTCCTCGAGGTAAAGGGACTGAGAAAAGTCTATCAAGACTCTGCAAAGAGCATAGAGGTCTTGAGAAACATATCGTGTAAGGTATATAAAGGTGAAATCGTGGGTGTTGTTGGGGCCTCGGGCGTAGGCAAAACTACCTTGCTTCATATCTTGGGCACACTGGACAGACCCACAGCAGGAGAGGTTAAACACTTTGGAAAAGATGTTTTTAACTATCCGGACCAGATGTTGTCTGGTTTCAGAAATCAGGAAATAGGTTTTGTATTTCAGTTTCATCACCTGCTTCCTGAGTTTACTGCGCTTGAAAATGTAATGATGCCCCACCTCATATCTGGAGCTGCCAGATCTGAGGCATTGAAGCTTGCAGAAGCTATGCTTTGTGAACTGGGCCTTGAAGACAGGCTCACGCACAGGGTTTCGCTGCTGTCTGGAGGGGAACAGCAAAGGGTGGCCCTTGCCAGGGCCATGGTGAAGAACCCGAGACTGCTCCTGGCCGACGAGCCAACTGGCAATCTGGATGAGAAGACCGGCAGAAAAGTGGCCGAATTATTGTTCAATGTGAACAGGCGCTATGAAACAACGGCCGTTATAGTCACCCATGATCTTTCGCTGGCCAAGAGGATGGACAGGTGCCTGGGGCTGATGGAGGGAAAGGCAGTGGAACTCATGTCGGATGATCTACATGAATTTGGTATGCGGGAGAGGAAATGAGGTCTTTTTGGAAAACGTCTTTGCTTTTCATGCTTCTGGCTTGTGCATCCCTTTTGCCAGCAAACTCAGCGGCTCAAAAAAAGGATGCACCTGCTTCAGTGATTGTTTTTCCGCTGGAATACTACGGCCCGCTTGAAACAGGGCCTTGCAAGCGAAATGACGGATGGATTGAAACGCCGCTTGGAGGCAAGGGGAATCAACGCGACTATTGCCCCTGAACAGAAGGCGCACACATTGCCTGCTATCGTCCAGGCAGCAAGATCGAGCGGTGCGTCAAAGGCAATCTATGGTTCCGTATCCTATCTTTTTGGCTCGCTTAGTATAAACGTAAGATTCCTTGATCTCGAAGCCTTGTCTACTGAACCAATTCTTTTCACTGCTGCCGGAACAGAACGGGAAATGTCGCAACTGCTCGACAGGGTTGGCACACAGCTCGAAAGCGTTCTGGCAGTACCGAACTTGATCTCCAAGGTAAAGGTACAAGGCAACCGCCGGATAGGAACAGATGCCATATTGCAGGTTGTTTCAACTCGTGCAGGTGAAACGCTGGATCTTTCCACAATCTCAAAGGACATAAAAAATATCTACAAACTGGGATATTTTGATGACATACGTGTAGATGTCTCACAAGGGCCTAAAGGGAAAATCGTCACCTTTCTCGTTAGGGAAAAACCCGCTATCAGACGCATAACCTTTATAGGAAACAAGGTTATCAAGGATGACAAGATCAGGGAAACGATCGACCTGAAGCCCTACTCCGTCATCCAGGAAAAGGCCCTCCAGGAGAATGCTGAAAAAATAAAGGCTCTTTACGCAGAAAAGGGATACGCTGGTGCCACAGTGGCTTACTCTATAAGGCCGGTATCTGAACAGGCAGCGG
>JALVPX010000255.1 GCA_027031565.1 Deltaproteobacteria bacterium
GCAGCAGGAGAAGGGCCAGTACAAAGTCAACCGTGTGATTCGAGTAGGCCTGCATGATGGTTACATCAACGCAGGTAAAGAGGATCTGAAACAAACTGGTGCCAACCACAACGTGCATGGGCATCCTGAGCATGTAGACCATGACAGGAACCATTATGAAGCCCCCTCCAACACCCATAATCGCTGCCAAAATGCCCACGAAGGCCCCGAAGATCAACGGCAGCAAAAGGGATATCTCTATGCCTGATTTCTCAAACCTGGTCTGAAAAGGAAGGCTTTTTAACAGCCTCGCATAAGCGGATTCTTTCGCAGGCTTCTTGCTGCGGGAAGCGGGTTTGTTATCTCCTCTCAATCCCTTGAGGCTGTCCACAAACATATAGGAACCAACACCTCCAAGCATGATGACATAGGTGATTTTAATCAAGAAATCCGCATTGCCCATGGCACGCAAAATCTTTATGATTTGAACACCCAAAGTCCCCCCAACAATACCACCAATGAGGAGCAAGATACCCATTTTGAAATCAACATTTCCAAGACGCCAATGGGCCAGAGTGCCTGAAGTAGAGGCTCCCACTATCTGGTTTGAATCAGAAGCCGCTGCCACAGTGGGTGGAATCCCAAACATTATCAACAGAGGTGTCATCAGGAACCCCCCTCCAACACCAAAGATCCCAGAAAGGAGGCCCACAAAGCCTCCCAATCCAAAGATCAATAAAATGTTTACGCTGTTCCCTGCAATGGGAAGATACATGTGAAACATTGTAGCTCATACCTCCTCTTAATCTCTTGGTGGCAAAAATGCCGTTTTACCCACGAAAGCCATGATTTTGTTGAAGGCAATGGGTTCAGACACAAACTGCAATGGTGATGCCAAAGAAATGGACGGGAAAATCAGGAGTGCTAGAATAAATGTCTATAAAATCAGCATATTAAAACATGAACAGGTTTTGAGTCGTTAAAGATTGTGAATCTTGTTTCAATATGAAAAAGGTAATTGATTCATGCTCAACAGCCTGAATTCTATTTGGTTTCAATCATAATCAATTGTGAAAGAATGTGCGCCTGTTTCAATTTGAAACTTACGCATCCACCTGATTGTTATATAGGGGGTAGAAGGGAGAATTTTTCCAAAAAACATTCAGCCCTTGATATTGAATTTTTTCATACGCCTCCACAGGGTAGTGCGGGGAATATCAAGGATTTTGCTGGCAAGCTTTTTGTTGAAATGTGTCTCTTGTAAAACCTTCAGGATATGAAGTCTTTCCACCTCTTCCAGTGGCAATAATGGTGAATTCACAGCAGACATGTTTTCAACACCTTGATGCAAAAGTTCATCAGGCAGGTGTTTTACCTCTATTTGTTCAGAGTCGGTTAATGCTATTGCCCTCTGAATAATGTTTTCCAGCTCTCTTACATTGCCAGGAAAATCATATTTCATGAGCAGGTTCAGGGCTTCAGGTCTTATTTTTTTGACCTCTTTTTTGAAACGCGAAGAATATTTTTTTATAAAATGCGTAATCAACAGCGGGATGTCTTCTTTTCTGTCAGCCAGCCGTGGCAATTCTATATTCACAACATTTAATCTGTAATATAGGTCCTCTCTAAAGGCCCCCGCCTTTATAGAGGCCTTAAGGTCTGTATTGGTGGCAGCAATTATGCGCACATCCAGATCTATTGGCTTGGTTCCCCCAACTCTCAGAATCTGCCTTTCCTGCAATACGTGCAAGAGTTTAACCTGCATGCTCATAGGCATTTCACCGATTTCATCCAGGAAGACAGTTCCTCCGTTCGCAGTTTCAAAAAGCCCTTTTTTTGTGGTTGCAGCCCCAGTAAATGCCCCTTTTTCATAACCAAAAAGCTCACTGCTAATGAGTTCTTCTGTGAAACTGGCGCAATTGAAATAGACAAAGGGCTTGGAACGCCTTGGGCTGATCTTGTGAATCGCCTTTGCAACCATTTGTTTGCCAGTGCCTGTTTCTGCCTGGAGGAGAACATTGCAATTAACTAGGGCCACTTTTTTGATCAGCTTGAAAATTTCCTGCATGGCAGGCCCGGCACCAACAAAACCTTCTATCAAACCGCTGCCAGTGCTGGTCATCCGCAGGGTTTTATTTTCAAATTTAAGGCGCAGGCTCTGCCTGGCCCTGTTTGCGATCAAGCATATGTCATGTTTTTTTAGTGGCTTAGTCAAATAATGGAATGCACCCATTTTTGTGGCTTCGACTGCTGAGTCAATGCTGGCGTGACCTGTAATGATAATTGCCTCGCTGTCTGGATTGGTGCTCTTTACTTTTTTCAAAACGTCCAGGCCGTTGATATCTGGCAATTTCAGATCAATGAAAATTAGATGAAATGTGTCGTTTGCCAATCTGGTGTAAAAGCTTGACGCATTCGGAAATGTTTCAACCTGAAACCTTTCCTTTTCGAGAAAGCGTTTAATCAAGTTTCTTGCAACTTTCTCGTCATCGATTACTGCTACTTTCATCGCTTTCTACCTTTTTCTCTTCCGCCTGATAAATTGGAAGAAAGATGGAAAAGGTTGTGCCTTCGCCAAGTCTGCTTTTAACCTCAATGTGTCCGCCATGCTTTCTTATAATACCATATACGATCGAAAGCCCCAGGCCTGTGCCTTTGCCAACATCCTTTGTGGTGAAGAAGGGGTCAAAAATTTTGTCAAGTTTTTCTTCTGGAATACCCTCGCCTGTGTCGCTGATGTCTATACGCAGATACCCTTTGGGCTGTTCCCTGGCATCAACATAGATGATCCCGCCTTCATCCATAGCCTGGATGGAATTGAGGAATAAATTCAGGAAGGCCTGTTGCAATTTGTCTTCGTCTCCCAGGACTGGTGGCAGAT
>JALVPX010000256.1 GCA_027031565.1 Deltaproteobacteria bacterium
GCCCCAGGGCGCCCTTCGATGATACTGCCATGGGGTTACCTCCCGATTCTGCCCTTATAACTGCCTTTACAAGTGCAGGATCAAGCCCAAAGGAGTTAGCCGCCTTCTTGATGATGGAATGGTAGTTTTTGTTTCTACCAGCTGCCTTCTTTGAACCCCTGCCGTGAATTATTGCTGAACTATGGGAAAACTCGGTCTTGGTAAACCTGGGGTCTGCAGGAACATTGGTGAAATGGTAAACGCCGTTTTCATCTACAAAGCTGTAGATAGCTCCTGCAGATGCCTCTGAAGACAATGTGAATGCCGCACATGCCACAAACATCCACAGGAGCGCTGCAAGTAGAATTTTAAGTTTTTTGTCTTCTTTTAGTCCTTCGCGCCTCATCAATTAACTTTTCGGCACTTTTTCCCAGTCCTTTAAAAAATTCTCGAGCCCTTTATCCGTAAGGGGGTGGTGGGCCAGCTGGGAAATGACCTTGAAGGGGATGGTGGCAATATCAGCCCCCATCCTGGCGGATTCCAGTACATGTATCGGGTTCCTGACACTTGCAACTATGATTTCTGTGTTAAAGCCGTAGTTGTCATAAATCTGGACAATGTCTGCTATCAGGTCCATGCCGTCTTGAGAGATGTCGTCAAGCCTTCCGACAAAGGGGCTGACGAAGGTTGCTCCTGCCTTGGCCGCCAAGAGTGCCTGAAGGGGTGAAAACACAAGGGTTACATTGGTCTTTATGGCCTTTGATGCAAGGGTATTGGCAGCCTTCAGGCCTTCCGTGGTCATGGGTATTTTAATGACTATGTTATCTGCAATGCCGGCAAGATGTTCGGCTTCCCTGACCATGCCTTCTGCTTCCAGACTCACAACCTCAGCACTTACAGGCCCTGAGACGATCTCGCATATTTCTCTTATCCTGTCTTCAAATTTGCAGTTTTCCTTGGCAATAAGCGACGGGTTTGTGGTTACTCCGTCTACCATGCCCATGTCAGATGCCCTTTTAATTTCTTCCAGATTGGCCGTGTCAATAAAAAATTTCATAAAAACCTGCTCCTTTTTTAATGGATGGTGTTCAAACGTTGATTTGTCTTGGTTTGAGTGACGATAATAAATTTATAAGAGGCTTTCTACAATCTTTTTCCAGCAGAATTATCTACAGACAAATCTCTTTATAGGGGACTGCAATTGACCAGGACAGAACTTTACAAAGGCATCGAAATCATTAATGGTGCAGCCGTTTTCAAGGTTGCAGAGGATGATCTCGTTGCCTTTGTGGAAGGCGAGGTTTCAGATTTTCAAAGGGAAATTTCTGAAGTCCTTCCAGAGATTATAGAACAGGCTGGCATCTGCTATGGCCTGAAAAAGGTGCCTGAAATGGAAGGAGCCAGGCTGGTTGTGGCCAGGGGTCTGGCTCCCGAGAAGGGGAAGGACGGCCGAATCGAGATAACCGCAGAATCCTTCAAGGAATCACAAAAATCCGAAGACCATGATTCCGGGACTGTGGACCTGAGAAATTTGAACAGGATTGCCAACGTGGCCAGGGGAGAAGTCATTGCCAAAAAGATTCTTCCAACACCGGGTAAGCCGGGTATGAATATATTCGGTGAGAAGGCTAATCCGGAGCCTGGTGAGCTTAAGACCTTCAAGGTGGGAGAGGGGGTCGAAATCCTGGACAGCAATACCCTTGTTGCAACACGTGATGGCGCCATCAGTATGGATGCAGACGGAGTAATCTCGGTAGAGAGTGAATGGGTGGTGGACGGAGATGTTGATACAGCAACAGGACATGTGGAGTTCTGGGGTGAAAAACTCATAATTACAGGTTCTGTATCAGGAGGGTTTACAGTAGAGGCAGCCAAGGATCTAGTAATAGAAGGCCAGGTAAACGATGACGCCATAATACTTGCCGGCGGACACATTCATATCGGCGGAATAATCCGTTCCAGGAACACCATGATAAAGGCGGGAAGCGGACTTTCCTGCAGTGCGGTCGAGTACGCCAGGATCTTTTCCGGCGGAGATGTAAGGATAAGTGATTATCTTCTGGATGCCCGCCTGCAGGCGGAAGGATGCATCGAGGTATCAGGAGGGAAGGGTTTAATTGCCGGCGGCACCATTGAACTAGGCGGATCCTTGACGGCAGAAACTATTGGTTCTCCAGCAAACGTGCGAACTGTAATTGCTGCAGGCATAAATCCTCTCCTTATGCGTCATTACGAGGGCCTGGTCCTGGAGCAGGAAAAAAATGCAAAGAAGCTTTCCGATATCCGCAGCGGCCTGGAAAAAATGAAGAAGATAGAGGCTGCAAGGGGCGGCCTTGATCCGCGCATGCAGAAAGTGAAGATGACACTCCAGGAAGCGGCAGCGGCCATTGCCTCAAATATAGAGACGGCCAAAACGAGAATAATGGAGCTGGAAAAGCATATGGGAAGCATGGAAAATGCTTCCATAACAGTAATAAAAAAGGCCCATGCCAACTGCAAGATAGAAATTTACAAGGCCTCGCTCATATTGGATCGCCCTCTTGAGGACGTCTCGTTTTCCTTTCAAAAGGGCGACATTATGATACAGCATCTGACCAAGGACAATGACGAATCGGGGCAGGAAGAATGAATCAGGTGTTCATATAAGGTCAAGGCGAACATCCCCATTTTGTCCCTGTATGAGGAAGGTCAAGGATCGATGCATTTCTTTCAAGGTTCACCAAGCCGCTGTGCAGATTTCAAATCCTTCTCGAATAAAGACATGGCCAACCTCAGCGGCTTGACTGCGGCTGAAGTTGGCTTCCTTGTGGTGAAACCTTTCAAGAAATACCCCACAAATGGTGAGACAAAATGGGAATGCTCCCGGCTCAAGGCCTTTAG
>JALVPX010000257.1 GCA_027031565.1 Deltaproteobacteria bacterium
ACTTATTACCGTGTGGCCGACTGCCTCTTCAGCCTGATCCTGGAAGTGAAGCGGGCATGCATACCATGCCACGTTTTTTGCCAGATCCACCTCAGCGAGTTCAAGCTTTCTGCCACATTTTTTACACGTCAATTTGGCTGGTTTCATTATGCCTCCGGCAGGTATCAAGGCTACAACTTGTTGAGCTGTTCAAGCTCCTTTTTGCAATCCAGGCAATAAACTGACTGGGGTCTTACCTGGAGCCGCTCAAGGCATATCCACCTGCGGCATCGTTCGCACTTTCCGTAATCACCTTTGTCTATCTTCCATAAGGCATGGGCAATTGCCTCAAGCTCGGCCTTCCTTGCCTCCACAATTCCGAGCCATATTTCTTCGTCAAGATCAGCCTGGGCCAGATCCTCTTCCTCTTTTACCGTCTTAATGAAATCTTGATACTCTTCTCCAACTCTGTCCAGGAGGTCCTGACGTATTTCCTCCCACAATTTCTCTTTTTCCTGCAGCAACTGCTCCTTGAAGGCCTTTATCTCATTTTCTGCAAGAGGTCTCCTTGTTTTGCTCATAGGATCTTCCTTTCACGAAGTGTAGTGATCAATTTGAAGGTAATTACTGGACAATATGAGTCAAGAAGAAGGCATGAAAAATCGGCTAAAATTCGTAGCCAAAGATCTCGATATCACGCCTGAAACGGCGGGCCACCAGTTCCCTGGTTCGGCGATTATAATATTCCTGGTAGGGCCTACGGTCGCCGGCCTTGCGCCTGTGCGGAAGTTTCGGAGCCTCTATGCCTATCTGCCTGCATGCCTCCTTGAAGTCTTTTTCCAGGCGCTCATACCTGCCGATGAAATCCACTATAAGCTCGCCATGCAGATCAACTACATAGTCTGACTGCAATGTAATGGATGTGTCTATGATGTATTGATAAGGCCTGGTTGGATCAAGCTTCCATTCCAGGAACTCTTCGAAGTTGTCTATATGCTTTATCAAGTGAGGGCGTTCCCTCAATATGTGGTGATAAGAGCTTACCTGGAGATCCCAGGGATTTCGAACAAAGGCGAACTTGAACAAGCTGTTGTATAGCTCCCGAGGCAGCATTTCCATGGCTGCAACCGCTTTTGCGTGCCGCGGTATCTTGACCCCAAGCCTGTGGCCGAACAAGGCACTCAATTTGCTGCAAACGAAACGGGGAATAAAATATGGATCCCTGAAGCGGTATCTGTTAAGGGCTGCCCTGATACTGGTTCCGCCTGTCTTTGCAATATGCACAAAAAGAAATTTGTGCCTGTATGAAATCAACATTTCGTTTTAAACTCCTTTGCCCACCATTATTTCCAGGTAGCGTCTGCAACTCTCTTCCACCCTGTATTCCTTTACTGCAGACTGGAGTTGATCCGCTGCAGGAGGCTCCTGCAACGCTCCATACATGGCCTTTGCCAGCGCCTCATGGTCCTGCATGGGCACCAGAGGAGCGATCCTGCCAGCCTGCAAGATCTCTTCAGGGCCGCTGGGGCAGTTGGTGGATACCACGGGGATACCCAGGGCCATGGCCTCTGTCAAGACGTTTGGAGAGCCTTCCCACAACGAAGAAAGGACAAAGAGATCTGCCCTGGCCATTACGGAATAAGGGTTTGACATAAAACCTGCAAGGTCTACAAATCCTTTCAGGCCCAGATCGCAGACCAGCTGCTCCAGTTCCCTACGCTTCCTCCCCTCGCCCATTATCACAAGCCTTGCATCCACATCTTGCTTAAGCAGGGCAAAGGCCCTTATGAGGGTGTTGAAATCCTTCTGGCGGGTAAGCCTGCCAGCACCCACAATGAGAGTATTTTTTTTGGGCCTTAACCAATCATGGGCTGGTTCTTCTTTGGCCATTTCAAATATTTCACGGGTGATAACGGGATTGGGCACCACGTTTATCCTGTTGAAATCCATGCCTGAAAGCATGGAAATATCTTTGGCAACCCCCTTGGATACAGCAATAACTTCATCTGCCCTGGGATAGGTAAAGCGCATGCCCGCCTTCCAGGCAAAAAGCCTTATCCTGCCCCTATCCTTCACGGCAGCCGAGGTAGTGGTACCAAGCCGCAAGGTAAGCCTTGTCTTTACGCCAGACAGCGCCTTTGCCAAAACCGCTGCCTGGTTCGGGCGATGTTTTGCAGAGAGCAGAGCCTTAGGCCTTTTTTTACGCAAGTAGGAAATGAGCTCCGGCACTGCTGTCTTTGCATGCCTGGCCCTGAATGGGTAAATAGAGACCCCTTCAGGAAGGTCCTTCAGATATGCGCTTTTTTGTTTCAACAAGAGCAGTTCCACCCTGCAGCCTTTCTCTACAAACCCCCTGGCAAGGTTGAGCAGCATACGCTCGACCCCGCCCTGGCCTGAAAATGAGGAAAAAATGGCTATGTGCCGTGCCTGTTCCACCCAATGGCCTCCAAATACCTGCTGGTGCTTTCGCTCACGCTATACCTTTTCACTGCCTTTTTTAGCCTTTCAGGCTCCTTGTCCGCCTTTAAACGGCTTAACATTGCCCTTGCCATCGCCTCTGAATCACCAACGGGTACGAGTGGTGCCACCCTGCCATCCAGCAAAAGCTCCCTTGGTCCGCTGGGGCAATCAGTGGAAACGACATCGGTGCCCGCTGCCAGCGCCTCGATCAAGACTACCGGCATGCCTTCACAAATGGATGAAAGCACGAACAGATCAGCCCTGGCCATCCATGCAACAGGGTTTTTGACAAAGCCAGGGAAGTCGACATCTGTCCCAAGGCCAAGATCATTCACCAATTTTGAAAGCTCTGCCTTCTTCCTGCCCTTGCCTGCAATTATGAGCCTTGCCTCCATCAAGCGCCTGACCCTGGCAAAGGCCCTTATGAGGGTTGGGAAATCTTTTCTGGCGCACAATTCCCCCATACCCAGTATTACTGGGGCCTTTTTTTCAAGAAACCACGGATGAGGCACAGGCTCTGCTGCCCTCTTTGCAAAGTTTGGGGTGATTACTGGGCTGGGTACGACGTGTAGCTTCTTCTTGTTTAATCCGAAATTCTCATGGAGGTCCTGGGCCGCACCTTCGGAGGGAACGAGGATGTTTGAGGCATGGTTGTAAAGGGTGCGGATAGAGAAATACTGGGCATTCCTGGCAAACCATCCCCGCCGTTCGAGATTTTTTGAAACGGTTGTACCGACCCTTATGGACAATCGAGTTGGGGCCCTGGACGCCAGAAGCGCCAGCAAGGCGGCTCTGTTGACCCGGTCCTTGTCTGTCAGCATGCATCTTGGCCGCACCTTTCCGAGATAGCGTACGAGGGCCGGAAACGCCGTGTCAACATGGGCTGCTCCAAGATTCACTACCTTGACTGAATCAGGAACGGTTTCAAAATAAGGGCCGTGGTTTTTGATCCTCAGCAGATGGACAGGTATGGTACGTCTTCCGAGTTCGGCAATCAGATTGCCCATGATTTTATCAACTCCGCTGTGGCCGGAGGTGGCCAGAAAAATTGCCAGCACATCTGTCGGTTTTTTCATTTGGAAGACCAGTCACCCCCGCCAAGGCCGAGCGCCTTTATATAAGCCAACGTACACCTTGAAGCTTCGTAGCGGCCGGCTGCCCTTTGCAGAACTTCTCTTGCCGGGGGATCGGACAGTGCGGCAAGGATCGCCTCTGCCATCTCTTCTGCATTGCCCACGGGTACGAGCCTTCCATATCTGCCCTTATCCAATATTTCAGCCGGCCCGCTGCGGCAGTCCGTTGCTACCACAGGCACCCCAAGGGCCATTGCCTCAATCAGCACATTGGGTAGGCCTTCCCAGGCAGATGAAAGTACAAAAAGGGCAGCCCTTTTTAACAGGGCAAAGGGATTGGGACAATACCCGTACAGCTCGACCGAATCGGTAAGGCCCAAGGAGTCGATGAGGTCCTGGAGAGCGGCCCTTTCCTTTCCTTCGCCAAGAATCATAAGCCTGGTTTGTGTCTGTTTCTTTACCATGGAAAAGGCCTTGATAAGAGTGGGAAAATCCTTCTGCCTTGCGAGGCGCCCTACCCCCATGATTACCGGTGGCTGGCCCCTTTCCAGCCAGGGGTGATCGATATCCTCCCCTGCCTTTTCAAACAAGAGCCTGCTTACTGTGGGATTTGGAAGTACATTTATTCGAGAAAGTGGCAGGCCCGTTACCATGGCAATATCTTCAGCCACGCCCTTGGCATTTGCTATTATAACGTCTGCCCTATTATAGCTGAACCTGATATAACTTTGACGAAGCCATCGTTTTACAAGATTTCTGCGCTGCAAGGCCCTTTTCATAGGCATACCAACCCTGAATGCAACCTTTGTTCTGCTTCCAGAGATCATCTTAGCAATCACCGAGGTCCTGTTGGCAGGCTCCCGGTTGCTGAGAAGGACGTCCGGCCCCCTTTCCTTCAACCAGGCGGCAAGCGAAAATATCCTTCCGGGCCCAGCCGCATCGCCAAGCAAGACCTTATTCACTGCTGGATGGAGCTGTTTCAATTCAGGGATTTCCGGATTGTTCAGCAATATATGGACGTCTAGGCCCTGGCCTGCCATTTCATTCATTAAATTCAGCATCACGTGGCTAAGGCCACCTCTGCCACCGCGAAATCCATAAAAGGCCACCGCGCCTTGCTGTTTCATCCTGCCGCCCTGGGTTCCAACACGCCTTTATAGACGTCGAGATTGCCTGTTACCATGGCCTTTATGGAAAATTCATCTTGCACCATCCGGCGCCCTTTTTCTCCCATCTCCTTTCTCAAATTTCCGTGTTCCAGCAGGCGTTTCATGGCCGAGGCGAGCCTTCCGGTGTCAGCAGGCGGAACAAGAAGGCCATTCACCTCATGGCGCACAATCTCAGGTATGCCGCCAACCCTGCTGGCCACGATGGGTACCCCGGAGGCAGCGGCCTGAATCAGCGAAACACCCAATCCTTCCATGAGAGCAGGGTGGACGATTAGATCTAGGCAGGGAAGGACCCTGGAAAGATCCTCTCTATAACCGGCAAACAGGACCCTTTTTTCCAGACCCTTGCGTTCGGTCATATCCTTTACGGCTTGCTCCAGCGGCCCCTGTCCAAAAAATATCAGATAACTATCTGGGCCTGAACCTTGTAAGGCTTCAAAGGCATCCAGCACGTACCTGTGGCCTTTTCTTTCTATGAACTGGGCGATCATCCCCATTACCAAGCAGTTTCCAGGCAGGCCGAACTCCGCCTGAAACCATTCACGGTCACATTCTTTACCATATTCTGAGGCATCCACTGCGCTTCGCACGCATGTTACGTGATGCTCCTTCACCCCTTGCGAAATCAACACCTCTTTTATCCCCTCCGATATGGTTATCACCTTCTTGTAAGCACCGTATTTGATCCTTGAGACAAGCCTCGATTCCGGATTGTCCACCCTGCGGGTGATTATTGAGGGTGTCTTCGAGATATAAGCAGCTGCCGCGCCCCATACATCTGCACCTCGCCTGCTGTGCACATGTAAAATATCTGGTCTTTTCCCCTTTATGGCAGCCAAAATCCCAAACAGCAGCCTAAAATCCAGATCGCCCCGGCATGGAATCTCCAATACTTCTGCAAAACGGGTCTTGCTGAAATGAGCGCCAATGGCTGAAGCCTTTGGGCACACGAGAATATTTTCAATTCCCAATTGAAAAAGGCCTTCTATCAGGTAACGCACCTGAAGCGCACCACCATACAAGTGCCGGCCTGTTTCAACATGCAGAATCCTCATCGTTCAGTAGTGATCACCTTGCTTTTTGGCATTATTGAAACCAGGGCTTCTCTTTACTTTTGTTTTTTTAAAAACGCAACGCGGAAGGGATAATACTATTTTCCTCAGTTGACTTTAGTCAATGCACTTTTTGCTTGGCTGTGTTTTAAATGCAATGTAACAAATAATAAGAATCTTTATTTTCAAGAAAAGGAGAGATGAGTCATGTTTTGCTATCAATGTCAAGAAACAGCAAAGAACAAGGGTTGCACCATAAAGGGCATGTGTGGAAAGGATGAAAATCTGGCAGAACTCCAAGACCTGCTGATCTATGTCATGAAAGGTATATCGATCTATGGAGAAAAGCTGGCGGAACTTGGAACCGTGGACCGGGAAGCAGGCCTGTTCCTCTGCCAAGGCCTGTTTGCCACCATTACCAATGCCAACTGGAGCAATGAGTGGTTTTTTGACTCAATACGCCAGGCATTGCAAATGAGGGATAAAATAAAGAACAAGTTCCTTACTGCCTACAAGGAGAAACATGGCAAAGATTTTGATGAAGCGCTTCACGATGCTGCCACTTGGTATTCGGACAACGAGGATGAATTCAAGGCCAAGGCAAAAGAGGTAGGCGTGCTCTCTACGGAAGATGAAGATGTGCGTTCACTGAGGGAATTGCTGATATATGGCACAAAGGGCATAGCCGCTTACGCAGACCATGCTGCCATACTGGGGTATGAAAAAGATGATATCTATGCCTTTGTAATGGAAGCACTGGCCTCCACTACCAGGAACCTCCCCGTGGATGACATGATAGCCAAGGTGATGAAGGCTGGCGAGACCGCAGTAAACACCATGGCCCTTTTGGACGAGGCAAACACCTCAACGTATGGCCACCCAGAGATCACTGAAGTAAATATCGGTGTACGCACCAATCCTGCAATTCTCATAAGCGGACATGACCTGAAAGACATGGAAGAACTGCTTGAACAGACCAAAGACACAGGCGTGGATGTCTATACCCACGGTGAAATGCTGCCTGCCAATTACTATCCTGCCTTCAAGAAATATGATCATTTTGTAGGCAATTACGGAAGCTCCTGGTGGCACCAGAATGAGGAATTTGAGGCCTTCAACGGTCCGATTATCTTGACAACCAACTGCCTGGTTCCATTGAAAAAAGACAACACTTACCTCAACAGGCTCTATACCACAGGCGTAGTCCGTTACCCGGGTGCCACCCATATTCCCGATAGGCCCATGGGCGGCACAAAGGACTTTTCCCAGGTCATAGAGCAGGCAAAAAAATGTGACCCGCCAAAGGAACTTGAAACAGGAAGCATAGTCGGCGGTTTTGCCCGCAACCAGGTCCTGGCGCTGGCAGACAAGGTCATTGAGGCTGTGAAATCTGGGGCCGTTAAGAGATTCATAGTCATGGCTGGATGCGACGGGCGCCACAAGTCCAGGGAATATTACACCCAGGTGGCCAAGGCGCTTCCAAAAGATACTATCATCCTTACGGCAGGATGTGCCAAGTATCGCTACAACAAATTGGACCTGGGAGATATCG
Source organism: Deltaproteobacteria bacterium (assembly GCA_027031565.1). GTDB lineage: Bacteria > Desulfobacterota > Dissulfuribacteria > Dissulfuribacterales > JALVPX01 > JALVPX01. The sequence continues at coordinate 7,286 of JALVPX010000257.1, forward strand.
GCGGTATCCCGAGGATACTGGATGCGGGCCAGTGCAATGACTGCTACTCCCTGGCCGTAATCGCCCTCAAACTGAAGGAGGCATTCGGCCTGGACAGCATCAATGACCTGCCCCTTTCCTTTGATGTCGCATGGTATGAACAAAAGGCCGTTGCCGTTCTCTTGGCACTGCTCTTCCTGGGCGTGAAAGGAATCCGTTTGGGCCCGACACTGCCTGCCTTTGTCTCCCAGAACGTGCTCAAGGTGTTGGTTGACAACTTTGACATTAAACCCATAGGTACGGTCGAAGAAGACGTGGCTGCAATGATGGCAGGAAAATAGAGACAGCGGAAAAAAACCTGATGGCCTGAACCGCGCTGGTATAGCGGTTCAGGCTTTTTTTGTCATTTGTAATCCCTTGACTCTTTTACGTTACACTTTAATGTGTAGATAACTTGATAGAGACCTCTGAAAAACTGCCTCTTTTGCCCAATAGCTGCGTTATCGTCGCGAAAAAGTGCTCACATACCCCAACAAGTATGCTGCGCATTTTTTCGCTCCTCAGGCCTTGCTCTTGAACAAAATAGTTGTTTTTCAGAGGTCTCTTTATAATAGTGATCATAATGAACTGACGGCAACAGATGGGCGTCAAACAAGAGGAAACCATCATGCAACTGAGGGAAGAATGGAAACTGCTGACATTTTATCAAAAGTTTGAAAAAATAGTCTCACTTATCTTGTCTTTTTTCATAGCGCTTTTGATATTGTCATCGCTTTATAAACTGGGCCATCATCTGGTTTCCCTTTTGCTCGCTCACGGTCTTGATCCCATCGACTATAAATCCTTCCAAAAGGCCTTTGGAATGTTGATGATCGTATTGATAGCCATGGAATTTAATCACTCGATCGTCAAGGTTGTCTATAATCAGAAGGGAATAGTGCAGGTCAAGACCGTTGTGCTGATAGCCATACTTGCAATCAGCAGAAAGATGATCATCCTCGATGCCAAAGCGACTGCGCCCATGACCCTGTTCTCTTTGGCTGCAATACTGATAGCTCTCGGTTGCGTATACTGGTTCATAAAGGAAGAGGACGAGTCGTCTTGAACACAAAGGACTTAAAAGGTGTGCTTCTGGATGCCGAGGGAACGTTTCTGCACATCCATCCTTCGGTCGGGCATGTCTATTGCTACGTAATGGCACAGCATGGCCATGAATGCGACCCTGCCCAGATAAACGACGCTTTTTTAAAGATATGGCACAAGGAAAAGCAGCGGAAGAAAAAGGAAATATCGAGGGCGTCCAACTATCTTTTCTGGAAAAATATTTTCTTAAAGGCCGTCACTCCTTTTGCCCGGCTGGATGATCCTGAAGGGGCTTTCGAACAGTGCTACCATGAATTTTCAAAG
>JALVPX010000258.1:0-2074 GCA_027031565.1 Deltaproteobacteria bacterium
ATCTTAACAGCATCGTCAACGAAGTACTGCCGATGTACCAGGAGATGAGAAAGGATATTGTGTTCCAGGTGCAGCTGGGCCAAGTGCCCAAGGCCAACCTGGACAAGGATCAAGTAAGGCGCGCATTGGTGAACATCATTGACAATGCACTATATTCCATGAAAGGGGGCGGTGAAATAATTTTAACAACAGGATATAATGTACATAGGGGAATGGTCTATGTGTCTGTGGCCGATACTGGTTCGGGTGTTTCAGAAGAGGACAAGCCGCGCCTGTTTGAGCCCTATTTTTCAAAAAGGCCTGGAGGAACAGGACTTGGCCTGGCCATTGTCAATTCGGTCATGCAGGATCATGGGGGCAGGATTACAATTGATAACAATGAACCACATGGAACGGTTTTTACCCTTTGGTTTCCCGCACCCCCAAAGGATGGGGAATAAATGACCATGAAGAAGAGAATCCTGGTAGTGGATGATGAGTCCACAATCCTTCAGACAGTTGAAGACATCCTGGAGGATGAAGGGTTCGTTCCTGTTTGTGCAAAATCGGGTGAAGAGGCACTCGAAATCCTGGATAACGACGTGCCCGACCTGGTCCTCCTGGACATCTGGCTGCCTGGCATGGACGGCCTCGAGGTCCTGAAAAGGATCAAGGACAATTGGCCCTTTCTGCCTGTTGTGATGATGTCAGGCCACGGCACAGTGGAAACTGCCGTAAAGGCCACAAAACTCGGCGCCTACGATTTCATTGAAAAACCCCTCTCCTATGAACAACTTATTCTGACCATAAAAAATGCCCTGAAATTTTATGACATCCAGGAAGAAAATGTGTTGCTCAGGCAGAAGATGGAGCCCCAGGCAGACATCACCGGCACCAGCCCTGCTATTCAGCAGCTCAAGGAACAGATCCAGCTTGTTGCTCCAACCGATGCCTGGGTGTTGATACAGGGTGAAAACGGAACAGGCAAGGAACTGGTGGCACAGACGATTCACCGCCTGAGTAAACGGGCCGCCAAGCCCATGATCGAGTTGAATTGTGCCGCAATCCCTGAAGAACTTATTGAAAGCGAGCTGTTCGGCCACGAGAAGGGCGCCTTTACCGGTGCATCTTCCATGAAGAGGGGCAAATTTGATCAGGCCAACGGGGGTACACTTTTCCTTGACGAGATAGGCGATATGAGTCTCAAGACCCAGGCCAAGATCCTGCGCATTTTGCAGGAACAGCGGTTTGAAAGGGTGGGTGGCAACAAGACAATAGAAGTGGATGTAAGAATTATAGCCGCCACCAACAAGAACCTGGAAGAAGAGATCAAAAAGGGGAAATTCAGAGAAGACCTCTATCACCGCCTAAATGTCATCCCAATGGAGATACCACCTTTGAGACACCGCAAAGAAGACATCCCGCTCCTTGTTCAGGTCTTTTTGGAAGAGTTCCAGAAAAAGAGCGGCACAATGGCAAAGGAGGTCTCCAGCGAAGTTCTGAAGGCGTTTCAGGCCTATGACTGGCCGGGAAACGTGAGGGAGCTTAGAAACACAGTCGAAAGGCTGGTGATACTTTCCAAAGGGGCCGTGATATCAGAGGATGACCTGCCGCTGGCCTTTTTCAAGGGTGCTGGAAGAACAGAAAGAGCCGTTTCAGAAAGGCCGGAGGCTTTTTTACAGTGTAACAATTTCAAGGAGGCCAAGTCTCTGTTTGAAAAGACCTACCTGGCCATGAAACTCAAGGAAAACGGGGGCAACATCAAGCGTACAGCAGAGGCCATCGGCCTGGAAAGGCGCCATCTTCACCGCAAGATAAAGGCACTGGATATCAAGATATAGACATTTTCATCTAAAACGAGATTCCTGGCCCCGAACCAGGCGCCTGAGATTGTCACGGTGCTGCCACCAAATTATAGAGGCTATGACCCATGCAGAGAATATGAAGGCCTGCTCATGAGGCCTGAACAGGTTTATGGAGACGGGCATCAGCAGTGCCGCCACCATGGAGCCCAAAGAGACATACCTGAAAATCCATACGGTAGCCACAAAACCCGCTGCTGCAACTGCCAGGGCTGCTGGGCAGAGTGCCAGGA
>JALVPX010000258.1:2084-2822 GCA_027031565.1 Deltaproteobacteria bacterium
GTGCCAGGAACACCCCTGCAGCAGTAGCAACCCCCTTTCCGCCCCTGAAGGCCAGGAATATTGGAAAGCAGTGTCCCATCACGGCGAACAGCCCTGTCATGGCGGCTACATGATCCGCTGGAAGCTGGCCGTGCCACAGGAGGCGTGTCATCAATACAGGCAAAAAGCCCTTTGACATGTCGAGCAGAAGCACGAGAAGGCCTGTTTTCTTGCCAAGAATCCTCGCTGCATTGGTGGCTCCAATATTTCCGCTGCCTTCCTTACGAAGGTCCACGCCCTTGGAACGAGCTATCAGCAGCCCAAATGGGACAGATCCCAAGAGATAAGCCAATAAAAGTGGCAAATATTTCATAGAGTTTTTTTCATGGTCATAAAAAAGAGTTATTTACTCAAGGAATATGTGAATGCACATGGGCATCCTGCCAAAAAGGCGTGCGGATGTTACCCCAGCTCCCCATGAAGAGTCAAGTTGTGTTGGAAAGCCCATGATGGTGAAATAATTTTCAGGCCGCTAAATTTTTTGAAAAAATTTGTTGCGCACAGGCAGTTCAGCCAGTCAGTTATTTTTCCCTCGTAAAAGTTACGGCGCAGGCGCCTGGTGGCTGGTGGAGGCCTTTTCAATATCAATTATGCCTGTGGAACCCGGATAATCCTTTGTTACGTAACGGGTAATGGATGTAAGCCTGCTTATCAATTGACCAATGGTTTCGATCTGCGCGCATATGCGCTGTAGTATAT
>JALVPX010000259.1 GCA_027031565.1 Deltaproteobacteria bacterium
ACGTGAGGCGGCACGGTCAAGACTATGCTGCTTCCCCCTTTTGTCTTGGAGTCTGCCACAGCAGATCTCAAACGCCTTATATGGGAAAGGGCAAGGATATCTACGGAACGCACAATGCCCCTGCCGTGACATACCGGGCAGGCATGATAGCTGCCGAGTTCAACTGGAAATCCTATTTTCTGGCGAACCAGGGAGAGGATCCCAAACTTGGAGACGCGCGCTATTTCCGTTCGGGCCCTGTCCATCTTAAGCTGTTCACGCATGCGCTTTTCGAGTTTTTGGCGGTTGACCCTGGACCGCATGTCAATAAAATCTATTACTATTATTCCGCTGAGGTCGCGCAGCCTCAACTGCCTGGCAATCTCGTCCGCTGCCTCAAGGTTTGTCTTCAGCGCCGTCTCTTCTATATTCTTTTCCTGAACGCTTTTTCCTGAATTTACATCTATGGCCACCAGGGCCTCTGTTGGCTCAATAACAATAAACCCTCCTGATGGCAGGCTCACCTTGGTCTGATAGATCTGATCTATCTGCCATTCCAGGCCATATTTTGAAAAAATCGGCTGTTCTTCCTTGTAAAGTTGCACAGTTGCCAATTGACGGGGAGCAACGATCTTTAAAAAGGCCTTTATGTTTTCATAAACTTCCTTGTTATCGACTACAATTTCCTTTACTTGGGCCGTCAGATGGTCCCTCAAGAAACGAGTCACCACATCCCGATCTTCATAAATTAAGGCAGGGGCGGGTATGGTGCGCACCTTTTTCAGGATCGCCTTCCAAAGCCGCAATAGGTAGCGCAGATCCTTGCTGAGCATTGTCTTTGGAATGCCCTGGGAGGCGGTTCTCACGATCAGCCCCACACCTTCTGGCAGTTTAAAGCTCTTCAATATCTCTTTAAGACGCTTTCTTTCTTCAGGATCTTCTATCTTTCTGGAAACACCAAAATGATCTGTTCCGGGCATCAACACCAGGTACCGGCCTGGAATCGACAGATACGTAGTAACAGCGGCACCCTTGAGCGGGGTCTCCTCCTTTACGATCTGGACCAGGACCTCTTGCCCCCTTTTGATAAGCTGGCAAACGTTTTTCTTGTCTTGGGTATATCCATGATATTCAGGATGGATCTCGTTCAGCGGCAGGTATGCATTTCTCTTCAGGCCGATATCCACAAAGGCGGCCTGGAGCCCTGGTTCAATATTGACTACCTTTCCCTTGTACAGGTTTCCTCTCGTCTGGGTGTGAAGCCGGGTTTCAACCTCAAAGGCTTCGAGCCTTCCATTTTTTACCAAGGCGATACGGCATTCTTCAGGCGCGTCACTGTTGATTATAATCTTGTAATGTTCTTTGCTCTTAGTGCTCTTTTTCGGCATTTGGATTCTCTGCGTGCTCACAGGCTGGGCCGATTCCTGGTGCTAACATATAAAAGTTCTCATCCTTGAAGCATTTTTTTGTTACGTTGCCGCTGTCTTCAAGTCGTGCAAGGATTTCTTTAGCCCTTTTTGCAGCTGAAGCAAATAATTTTTCAATGTCATCATCCCTAAGCGGGCGTCTGGCCAACAGGTCCAGAATCTCGGTCTCAAGCAGGCGGGCATGCCCCTGAGCGATCTTTTTCCTGAAATCTACTACAATTTCTGTTTTTGGCCCCAAAATTTCGGAAAATTTTTCCATTTTGCTCAATGAAACCGGCCTTGCCCAATCGACCGCAGGCGGCCTGTCCACCGTGTTGAGCTGGATTTTGTCAGGCTCGAGGCGCTGTATCACAGAGGCAAGCATGCTGGCCTCTTGTTCAGAATCATTGATTCCAGATACCAGCAATGTCTCAAGCCAGATCTGTCCTTGGAATTCCTGGCGCAATCTTTCAAGTCCCTTTATGATTTCAGCCAATTCAATACCAGGTGCAGGGCGGTTGATTTTTCTAAAAGAGGCCTCATTTACAGAATCCAGGGATGGAAGCAGAATATCAGCTCTGCCAAGCTCTCTTCTCACCTCTTTATGGTGCAGTAACGTGCTGTTGGTAAGTATTGCAACTGGCTTGTCAGTCAAGTCTTTGGCAAATGCAATCAATTCCCCTAGGTTGGCGTGCAGGGCGGGTTCGCCTGAGGCAGTAAAGGTTATATGATCAAACTTGACTTTACCGCTGGTCAGTACTTTTTTAAGCTCATCCTTTATTGGCCCGACTGGCGTATATCGTGCCCTGTGGGTACTGTATTTACGGGTGGGGCCTATTTCGCAATAGACACAGTCGAGGTTACAAGTTTTTTTCGGTAACATGTCAATACCCAGAGAAAGCCCAAGCCTTCGTGAGGGTACTGGACCAAAGCAATGTTTCATGGCAAGGTACTTTATATTGAGCATTTCTTGTGTCAAGGAATAGATAGATGGAAGAACAACCAAATAAACAGGGTGAAAAATGGTCAGGCAGGGATTTCTTCCACCTTGCCATATTTATAATAATAACATTTGCTTTTTCCGTAAGGGGCGGAACCATGCCGGAAGCCGCCTGGATCACCATCAGACACATTACAGCCTATCTATTGTACGGCTTGATCATGGTCTTGCTCTTTCTGGGCCTTGCAAAGAAGATGTTTAAGCTCAGGCCCAGCCGGAAAAAGATAATCAAATGGGCCTTTGCCCTTGCTGCAATGTTTTCACTCAATCAGTTTGTCCATGAACTTTTTCTGGCATTGACTGGTCAAAAGGGGCCATGAACCAGCTAATACGTGACAATGTCCCAGGTATAGTACTCGGCATCTGCTGCATTTTTCTGGTTTGTGCCAGCCTGTGGGTGGTATGGGAAT
>JALVPX010000260.1 GCA_027031565.1 Deltaproteobacteria bacterium
GAGCAGGTCTAGTGTGTGGCTTCTGAAGAGACCTCAGAAAAACAACTATTTTGATCAGGAGCAAGGCCTGAGGAGCGAAAAAACGCAGCTATTGGGCAAAAGAGGCGGTTTTTTCAGAGGTCTCCTGAAGAGTTTTCGGCGTGAATGGGATTAAGATGCGGTGTAGACGCACGAAAAGAACTCTGAAGGAGACACCTCTAGACCTTATAATTGTTTGCTGGTATTTTTTCATGCGCCTTGCATTCACAAACCAATCCCCTAAAATCTAGGTATGAAAATAACGGTCTCCCCTTCTATTGAACAAACACTTTCAAGGGTGCCCCTTTTTCAAGGCCTCTCCCAAAACTTCCTTGAAGAGATAGCATCAATCGTGCAGAAAAAGGAATACCGCAAAGGACAGCTCATATTCCAGGAAGGCGATCCAGGAAAAGGCTTTTACGTAGTTGCCTCGGGCAGGATAAAGGTCTTTAAAATTTCTCCAGAAGGAAAGGAACAGATCCTCCACATCTTCGGCCCTGGCGAGCCCTTTGGAGAGGCAGCAGTCTTTGCAAGAAGACCATTTCCTGCCAGTGCAGCAAGCCTTGAAGACTCTGCCATCCTGTTTTTGCCAAGGTCGGCCTTTGTGGAAATTCTCGCAGCAGATCCGGCCCTCTCCATGAACATGCTGGGCATATTGTCTGCAAGACTCAGGGCCTTTGCGTCCATGATAGAACAGCTCTCCCTGCGCGACGTTGCCGGCAGGCTTTCAGCTTATCTGATACTGCTGTCTGAACGCCAGCAAGGCCGGGACGAACTGACTCTCGACATGACAAAGGCCCAGTTGGCAAGCTATTTGGGCACCATTCCCGAAACCCTTTCCAGAGTGTTGTCCAAGATGTCTGCACAAAATATTTTGCAGGTGGACGGCTCACGAATCGCTCTGGAAGACAGGCAGGCCTTAGAAGAACTGGCAGTCGGCCTTAGGCGCCTGGCCTGAGCTGGTATAATCTTATTTGCCTCCCTCCTGTTTATAGACGTGCCAAATACGCTGAACCGCCGTAACATGGGTGAAGAAGGCCAGTATGACCAAGACAGGCACCAACAGGAAGTTGAAGATGAGGCCCACTGCCAAGAGAACCAGTCTCTCAAACCTGGTCAAGATCCCAACGGTACAAGAGTAACCCAAGGCCTCTGCCCTGGCCCTGGTATAACTGACCAGCAGGGAACCTGTCATGGCGGTCAAGACCATGAGAGGCCCCAAGATACCATGGTGCCCATTGCCCCAAAGATAGATGAGCAGCCCTGCGAAGAGAAAAAATTCTGCATACCTGTCCATTGTGGAATCAAGGAAGGCACCGAACCTGCTCTGGTTTCCATGTTCCCTGGCCAGCAGACCGTCCACCGCATCAAGCGGACCGAAAATTGCCAATATCAGCCCCGATGCCGTTGAATGGCCGAGGGCAAGCACAAGGCCTGACAGGGCATAGAAAAAAAGGCCTAGGAGGGTAACACCGTTGGGCGAGATATTGTGCCTTGCAAACAGCTCGGCCACCGGCATGAGAAGGGGCCTTGACCAGCCCCTGCACCAGCTGCTGAAGGACCATCGCCCCTTTTTTTTCTTTTCCTGCACCATGCTACCCCTGAAGCTCCTCTGGCTCAGCCCCGATCTCGTCCAGGACCCTAGCACACCTTGAACACACGTCCTTCCATACCGGATGGGTGCCGACGTCCTGGCTCCAGGTCCAGCACCTCTGGCATTTTTCGCCTTTGGCCTTAAACACTTGGATACCCATACCCTCAATCTCTTCTGCCTCAAAGGACATGCCGCCTGCTTCAGCCTGCTTCTCTTTTACTACTTCCAGTTGCGAAACAATGGTTATGATACGCAGGATCTCTTCGTGCCCTTTCAGGAAGTCAAACAGGTCTTCAGCCTCGGCATGAAGCACTACCCTGGCATCAAGGGCAAGCCCGATCAGCCCGTCCTTTCTGGCAATTTCAAGGGCCTTGGTTATCTCGTCCCGAATGTCCCACAGCCTCTGCCACTCGGCCAGGAAGTCCTCCCCGGCCTTGACTTCAGGGGGCACAGGCATGGAATCGAGGAAAATGCTCTTATCAGCCTTGTTGCCGTCGCCTGGCACATAACCCCAGGCCTCTTCAGCCGTGAAAGAGAGCACAGGGGCCAGAAGACGCAGGAGGTCTTTCAATATAGTGTAGAGTACGGTCTGGGCAGAACGCCTCTTCAGGCCTTGCGGCGCTTCGCAATAGAGCCTGTCTTTAAGGATATCCAGGTAGAGCGCGCTGAGGTCCACAGTGCAATATTGATGAATGGTATGAAAAACCAGGTGGAATTTGTAGTTTTCATAGCCCTGCCTCACCTTCTGTATGATCTGGCCGAGCCTCCACAAGGCCCAGCGGTCAATGTCTTCAAGGTCTGACCTTGAAACCATGTCTGTTTTTGGATCAAAGTCATTTAGATTGCTCAACAGGTAACGAATGGTATTCCTGATCTTGCGGTATGCCTCTGTCAGCCTTTTAAGGATCTCGTCGGAGATCTTGATGTCATCCTGGTAATCTTCTGCAGAAACCCACAGGCGCAGGACCTCGGCACCATATCTCTTGATCACCTTTTCAGGCGCTATGACGTTGCCGACAGATTTTGACATCTTCTTTCCCTGGCCATCCACTACAAATCCATGGGTGAGGACAGCGCGGTATGGGGCACGGTGCCGGGTGGCAACACTTGTGAGCAGGGAACTCTGGAACCATCCCCTGTGCTGATCGCTGCCTTCCAAATACATGTCTGCGGGAGAAGAAAGCTCCGGCCTCGGCTCCAATACTGCTGCATGACTGACGCCAGAATCAAACCACACGTCCAGGATATCCGTCTCCTTCTCAAAAGCAGTGCCTCCGCACTTGGAACATGAAAGACCTTCGGGCAAAAATTGTGATTCATCCATATAGAACCAGGCATCTGCCCCCCTTTCTTCAAAGGCGGATATTATCTTGTCTGCAGCCGCCTGGTCCAGAAAGGGTTCGCCGCACCTGCTACACAAAAAAACAGTAATGGGCACCCCCCATGCCCTCTGCCTCGAGATACACCAGTCCGGCCTCGACTCAACCATGCCGTAGATCCGGTCCCTGCCCCACGACGGGATCCACTTTACGTCCTCTATGGCCTCCAGGGCCTCTTTGCGAAGCCCTTTTTTGTCCATTGAAATGAACCACTGGGCAGTGGCTCTGAAAATCACAGGGCGTTTGCAGCGCCAGCAGTGGGGATAGCTGTGTTCAAGCTCCTCTTCTGAGACAAGCCTCGATTTTTCCTTGAGAAGGGAAACGATCTTGGAATTTGCCTTGAATATGTACTCGCCTTCAAAATTCTCGACTTCCTTTGTGAAACACCCCTTGTCATTCACAGGGCTGTAGATCTCCAGTCCATAGCGCAGCCCGGTCTCGTAATCGTCTGCACCATGCCCTGGGGCAGTGTGGACGCAGCCAGTGCCTGCGTCCATGGTTACGTAGTCGGCTGTTACAATCAGGCTTTTTCTGTCCAAAAAAGGATGTCTAGCGTGTTTTCCTTCAACCTCTGCACCCTTGAAACGGCCCAGGATTTTGACATCGAGCTGTTCCAGACCAGCAGCCGCAAGGATCGAGTTCAATCTCTCCTCGGCCGCAATCCACACCTCGTTCCCCTTTTCAATCACCACATATTCGTAATCGGGATGAAAGGCTATGGCCAGGTTGGCGGGAAGGGTCCAGGGAGTGGTTGTCCATATCAGTACGTAAATATCCTTTTCCGTTCCAAAACGCTCCTTTACCCATTTTGCCAGATCTTCATCTGCCTCGAATTTGACGGTTATCGAAGGGGATTTGTGCGGACCATATTCCACTTCTGCCTCTGCAAGGGCCGTGACGCACGTGGGGCACCAATATACAGGCTTTTTGCTGTGAAAGACATGGCCATCCAGATAGATCTTGCAGAATTCCCGGCATATGGCAGCCTCATAGTCGTAACTCATGGTTAAATAGGGATTTTCCCAATCCCCAGCCACACCGAGCCTGATAAATTCCTCCTTCTGGATCTTCACAAATTTTTTTGCATACTTACGGCACGCCTTTCTTATACCAAGCTGATCCATTTCGGCCTTTTTCCTGCCGAGTTCCTTTTCAACATTGTGTTCTATTGGCAGGCCGTGGCAATCCCATCCCGGCACATACGGGGAATCAAGGCCCATCATCTGCCTCGATTTCACAATCATATCCTTTAATACCTTGTTCACCGTGTGCCCCAGGTGAATATGGCCGTTTGCATATGGCGGGCCGTCATGGAGTATGAATTTGGGCTTGTCCTTTCCAGCAGAACGCATAAGATCGTAAAGATCCATCTCTTTCCAGCGTTTCAACATTTCCGGCTCTCGCTGGGCCAGATTTGCCTTCATCGGGAACTTGGTCTTTGGAAGATTGAGTGTCTTTTTATAGTCCATAAGCACAAAAATCCCTTATTTTCCAAAATTTGGCGGCCATCATACACCAAGCCTACTTTATAAGCGAGTCTGAAACCAGGTTAACTTTTCATTTAACATTTTCAATTTCAAGTTCGATAAAACCCTTAGAAACATGTGCAGATCAAAGGCGGGAAGGACAGAGAGCGAGAGTGGGCATTATTGCAAAAAGAGGTGTCTTATGAAGGCCTTAGTGGTGGATGACTCAAAATCCATGCGGAACATCGTCAAAAGCGCCGTTAGTCAAATGGGGCTCTTTGACGAAATCGTAGAGGCAGAAAATGGAAAGGTTGCCTTGAAAAAAATAGAAGAAGAAGGGCCCTTCAGCCTCGTATTTCTCGACTGGTATATGCCCGAGATGGAGGGCTACGACTGCCTGGTCAACATAAGGAAGAATCCCGAATGGAATGAAACAAAGGTCATGATGGTCACTACCGAAAATCAGCAGAACAATGTGATAAAAGCGGTCATGGCCGGGGCAAACGAATATTTGATGAAACCTTTTACTCCTGAAATGCTGGAGGAGAAGGTAAGGATGGTACTGGACGCATGATCAAGGTCCTGATTGTTGACGATTCAGTAGTATTTCAAAGGATACTCAAAAAGGCGATATCCAGCGAGAGCGACATGAGTGTGGTAGGCACTGCGATGAACGGAGCAGACGCCCTGGAAAAAATTGACAGACTCAAACCTGACCTGCTGGTCCTGGACGTTGAAATGCCCAAGATGGACGGCCTTCAAACCCTGGATGAGATCAGGCGCCGCAAGGTCGATGTGGGGGTGATAATGTTTTCCACCCTTACCTCAAGGGGAGCAGACACCACCATAAAGGCCTTGTCTAAAGGGGCCTTCGACTTCGTCGGGAAACCTGCCGGCCACGGTAATTTTGCGGAAAGTACCAGGGTGGTGGAAGAGGAGCTGATTCCAAAGATACGCGCCTTTGCAAAGGACGGATCAAATCGTTCTCACAAGAAGGGCATACGCAAACCACAACACCGGCCCAATACCGACCGCAACAAACCCAGGCGTGTAACACACCTTCATATCGGCCGCAGAAGCAGCAAGGTTATCAGACCGACCAGCCCGGGTTTCAGGCCTGAGGCCATCGGGATAGGTGTATCAACAGGGGGACCAAAGGCACTTGATCACGTAATTCCATGTTTTCCCGCAGGTTTCAGGCTCCCCATCTTCCTGGTGCAGCATATGCCCCCGGTTTTTACCACTCAACTGGCAAAAAGGCTCGACAAGAAATCGAAACTGCCAGTGGCAGAGGCCAGAGATGGAGAAACGGTAAGAGGGGGCAGGATTTACGTGGCGCCGGGTGACTATCACATGAAAGTGGTTTCAGACGGTCACAAAAAGCTGATACGCCTGGACCAGGGGCCTCCTGAAAACAGCTGCAGACCAGCAGTGGATCCGCTTTTCCGCTCGCTTGCAGCAACATATGGTTCAAAGGTCGTAGGAGTGATAATGACAGGCATGGGACGAGACGGCCTGGAGGGATGCAGGGCGCTCAAGGCAAAGGGTGCCTACATCATCGTGCAGGACAAAGAGACATCCGTAGTGTGGGGCATGCCCAGATTTGTGACAGAGCAGGGCCTTGCCGACAGGATTTGCAGCCTTGATGAGCTTGCAACCGCCATAATCGAGGCTGCTGGCATCCACAGCCAGATGGTCGTGCCAGCCAGTGCTGGGAAAATCAATACCATTTGAGGAAGAGAGAAAAGATGATAGCTGCTGAACAGTTCAACTTCTTTGCCGAATTGGTTAGGGACTCAAGCGGAATCGCCCTTAAGCCCGGCAAGGAATACTTGATAGAAAGCCGTCTCAATGAGCTTTCCAGGGTCATCGGCCTCAGAAGCATAGACGACCTTTACCGAAAGGCCAAATTCAGCATGACCCCGAAGTTAAAGGATCAGATCATCGAGGCAATGACCACGAATGAGACCTACTTTTTCAGGGATCTTCATCCATTTCAGGCCCTGGAAAAGGAGATTATTCCAAAGCTCGGGACCAGCGGAAAGAAGATAAGGTTCTGGAGCGCTGCCTGTTCAACCGGCCAGGAGCCTTACAGCATTGCCATAATATTGGCTGAAAAATTCCCTCACCTGGCTGCAGGCAAGGCCGAGATTCTTGCAACAGACATATCCCAGCAGGCTATACAAAAAGGCATGTCAGGACGCTTCACCCAGGTGGAGGTCAACAGGGGACTTCCCGTGACCCTGCTTGTCAAATATTTCAAACAGCAGGGTGCGTTCTGGATCATCAATGAAAAATTGAGGCGTCTTGTCCGATTTAAAAAGATGAACCTGCTTAATCCATTTGTGGGTATGGGGACATTCGATGTGATTTTTTGCCGTTATGTCCTTATCTACTTCGACCAGGGAACCAAGAAGCAGATCCTGGAAAAGCTGGTCTCGGTGCTTAACCCTGGCGGGTATCTATTCCTGGGTGCAACGGAATCTGCCATTGGGCTTCCATCCAGCATGAAGCGGAAGTCATTTGGCCGGACCACTTGCTGGCAAAAAGATAGCGGGAAATTGACAAGGAGCATAAAAGATGAGCATGGAAGACGAAATTCTAAAGGACTTTCTGGCAGAGGCCAAAGAGAATCTGGAGCAGTTAGACCAGGACTTCGTAGAGTTGGAGCAGGATCCTGAAAACAGCGAGCTCATAAAGTCCATTTTCAGGACTGTTCACACCATCAAGGGTACGGCCGGCTTCTTCGGTTTTACCACCCTTGAGGGGATAGCCCATTTTTCCGAAGACATCTTGTCCAAGGTAAGAGACGGCCTTGTGCGTGTGGATGAAGACATAACCACTATCCTGCTCCAGTCCGTGGACTATATAAAGGCTATTCTTGCCTCGTTGGAGCAGCATGGCAAGGAGCCTGATGACATAGAATATCTGGACTTCATAGTGGAACTCAGAAATTTTGCTGAAAAACTTACAAAGGGCGGCGAGGAGCAAGGGGATACGGATTCCAAGGAAGCTGCAGAACAGGTCGAAGAGGTCAAAGAGGCCGAGCAGGAGCCGGAACAGGCAGAGGCAGAAGAGAAGGAAGCAGAATCAAAAGATGAGAAACAGCCTCCTGCATCTGCCCAGGAAGGGTCGACAGGAAAGGCAGAACCGCCGAAGGAGACCTCCACGCCTGATACATCCAAGGCGGCATCGAGGCCAAAACCCAAAAAGATTGCCGCTCCTGCTGCGCATCTAACCGAGACCCATGTGAGGGTTGACGTGCATCTTCTCGACAAGCTCATGAACCTTGCCGGAGAGCTTGTGCTGTCCAGAAACCGGCTGGTGCAGATAGCAGCACAATTGAGCGACCCGGAACTCATCACGGCCAATCAGCGCATGAGCCTGGTAGTGACTGACCTGCAGGAGCAGATCATGAAGACCAGGATGCAGCCGATCGGCAATGTTTTCAACAAGTTTCCAAGGATCGTCAGGGACCTTTCCCGTAGTGCCAACAAGCAGGTGCAGCTCCGGATAGAGGGCGCTGAAACCGAGCTGGACCGCTCCATTATCGAGGTAATAAAAGATCCCTTGACGCACATGGTCAGGAATTCGGTTGACCACGGCATAGAAGGCCCTGAAATCCGCATCCAAAAGGAAAAACCGGCCATCGGCACGCTCGTCATGCGCGCCTACCATGAAGGCGGACAGGTCATAATCGAAATACAGGACGATGGCGCAGGCATTGATCCGGAAAAGGTCAAGGCAAAGGCCATTGAGAAGGGCGTAATCAGCGCAGAACAAGCAGCCTCGATTTCAGACAGAGAGGCATTGATGCTCATATTTCAGCCTGGTTTTTCCACTGCCGAACAAGTTACGAACATTTCCGGCCGCGGTGTTGGAATGGATGTGGTGAAAACGAACATAGAAAAACTTGGCGGCACCGTGGAATTGAACAGCGAAAAGGGGATGGGCACCACTGTACGCATCAAGATACCGTTGACCCTTGCCATCATTCCGGCACTCATAGTGAGGAGCGGGGGCCAGCGTTATGCAATCCCCCAGGTGAACCTTGTGGAACTGGTGCGTCTTTCACCTGAGGCCATGGAAAAAAATGTACAGGTCATAGGCGATTCTGAATTCTATCGCCTGCGCGGGCAGATTCTGCCCTTGATAAGGCTGAACCGCGTGCTCAAGTGTGAGTGTGACAGGGATGAACATGAAAAAGGCCTGAACATCGTGGTCTTGAATTCTGGAGACAGGCTGTTCGGCCTGGTAGTGGATTCCATCAATGATTCCGAAGAGATAGTGGTAAAGCCCCTTGGGAACCATCTTAAACACATAAGCTGTTACGCCGGCACCACCTTGATGGGAGACGGCCGAGTGGCGCTTATTCTTGATGTCGTCGGCATTGCCTCGACCCTCAACTTGAGGGCAGAAGACTCAAAACGCCAAACTACCCTTGTTTCAGACAAGTTGAGCGGTGAGGATGAGCGCCAGTTCCTGCTCCTCTTCACCATTGCGGAGAATGAATACTTTGCCCTGCCGCTGGCCCTGGTAAACCGGCTGGACAAGGTCTCGCTTTCTGATATCGAAATCGTAGGCGGCAAGGAGGTGATCCAGTTCAGGGGCCATTCCATGCCAGTGATCAGGCTTGAAAATTGTCTGCCAATTTCCCCGCTACCTGAACAGGATCACTACCATCTGATAATCTTCCACATGAATGAAAAGGATATCGCGTTCCTGGTATCGCGGATCGATGACAGCCTTGACACCTCTGTTGAGGTGGAAGACGAGGCCTTTAATCAGGACGGCATCCTCGGTTCTGCAATCCTGAAGGACCGTACAACGCTATTTCTGGACGTTTTCAACATCATTCAAATTTATGATCCCGACTTCTTTACAGTGCCCAAGGTGGCAACGGATCACCAGGCGCGGATACTCATAGCCGAGGATTCAAGCTTTTACCGTAACCTCCTCTGCTCATATCTGGAGGCCGCAGGCTACGAGGTCATGGCGGCAGAAGATGGGCAGGAGGCTTTAGAGATATTGGAAAAGGAAGAGATCGACTTGCTTATTACGGACATCGAGATGCCCAGGATGAATGGTTTCGAGCTGACCAAGGCGGTGAGGAACCATGACAGGCTCAAGGATCTGCCAGTGATCGCTGTCACGTCGCTTTCAGGCGAAGACGACAGACGGCGCGGTGTTGAGGCCGGTGTAAATGACTACCAGCCAAAGCTCGACAGAGACCAAGTATTAAACGCCGTTCACAACCTGCTCGGCGACAGCGAAATGCAGCAGGCTGCTTAATGGAGGCATAAAAGGCCATGAGTGATATGCAACAAAACCAGATTACCGAATTGGACAATGCCCAGGAGATGCGCAGCGAGGATACCCTGGAATTCACCACCTTTTATTACAACGACCACATGTTCGGCCTGCCCATTGATGAGGTCATCGAGATAAACAGGGCATTGGACGTTACCCCTGTACCCCTGGCCCCTGACTATGTGGCAGGCGTCGTGAACCTGCGCGGTCAAATCCTGACGGCAATAAACCTGGCCAAGCGGCTGGGACTGCATTCGGAACCTGAACAGGACAAAGAGGTGAGCCACAACAATGTAATAACCGGGAACCGGGAAGAACCGATCAGCCTGTTGGTACAGAAGATAGGCGACGTGATCTCTGTGCCCAAGTCTCAGATCGAACCGCCCCCTGACACTATAGCAGGCGTGGACAGGAGCTACGTGAAGTTTGTTTGCAAGCTGCCGGACAACCTGCTCATGGTGCTTGACAAGGAGGCGCTTGAAAGGGCTCAAGGGGAAAACTAGTCCCTTTCCTGGCTAAAAAGTATTCGTGATCCAATTTTGTGGAGGACTTTGACATGAAAGTAATTAAGAAAGTGGGAAATCCCATGGAATGGCCGCTCGGGGTCAGAATATTGGCTGGCATAATGTCCATAATATTCCTTCTGCTGGGAATCCAGCTCTGGATGAGCAGGCAAGAGGGGCTTCAAAAGATGGATCTCCTCATAAAGGATTCAGCAGAGGGCTATCAGGACCTGATGGACAATGCCCTGACCCTGGCCGAACAAAACCGCCAGCTTGCAGTAACGATCTCAAATATGCAGGAAGTGAAAGAGGCCATGGCCAGCCGGGACAGGGCCAGGCTCTATTCAATTGTCAAGCCGCTTTGTGATTCCCTTAATAGAGGCAGTGAGTTCCCGCTCAAGGTACACTTTCACGTTCCGCCCGGCCATTCTTTCCTTAGAGTGTGGAAACCTAAAAAATTTGGGGATGACATCTCGGGATTCAGAAAGACAGTAACCGAGACATTGGCCACGGGAAAGAACATCAAGGGAATAGAGGCAGGCAGGGTCGGCCTTGCCGTGCGCGGAGTGGTGCCTGTCCGTGATGGAAACGGCACCATAACCGGCAGCGTGGAGGTGATCAGGAGCCTGAACCAGGTAGCCGAACAGCTTGCTGCCCTAAACGAAGAAAAGAATGGCATCTTTGCCTATTCCAAGGTGAAGGTCACGGCCGGGAACAGCCGCGTGAAACGAATCGGAAACTTTAGGATATTACGTCTCCCAACGGATGAAAAGCTTCAGAAACTCGTGGATGAAAACCTGCTGGAGCAGGCCATGAAGGGGCCAGTTA
Organism: Deltaproteobacteria bacterium; assembly: GCA_027031565.1. Classification (GTDB taxonomy): domain Bacteria; phylum Desulfobacterota; class Dissulfuribacteria; order Dissulfuribacterales; family JALVPX01; genus JALVPX01. The sequence continues at coordinate 11,099 of JALVPX010000260.1, forward strand.
CAAAGATGGTTGGCGCGACCCTTTTAACCGCTTCTCCCATTACGGATTACAAAAATGAACCCACTGGCATTTATGTGAGATTTGTGGACATATCTTCAATTCTGGCGCAGAGGAAGGCCACCATAATCAACTCGATCATACTGGCCCTAGCAGGTATGGCCATTGCCATCCTTCTGGGCTGGTGGATAGTAAAACTGGGTTTGACCAGGCCGATGAACCACATTCTGAAAATTCTTGCCAAGGTGAGCCATGGTGAATTCACCGAGATAGCCGAGATAAAAGGCGCCCCGGAAATGAAACGCATGGCCCTTACTGCAAACAATATCATCTGCCACACGTCGGATATACTTGAGACACTCAAGGCCCAGTCGCAATCCATTGATTCGGCATCCTTCCGCCTTGGAGAGGCCTCCGATGTGGTCAAGAAAGGGGCTGTAGAGCTTGACCAGGTGGCTAGCGGCCTGGCCCAGTCCGCCTCGGATGCGGCTGTCAACCTCGACAACGTGGCAACTGCGGTAGAGGAGTTGACTGCCGCTACTACCGAGATCTCCCAAAGCGTGTCAGAGACTGCCAAGGAGACCACAGAGGCCATGGATAAGGCCACTGCCACTAACGAGGTGATCGTCAGGCTCGGACAGAGCTCAAATGAGATAGGCGGGATTATACAGGTAATCAATTCCATAGCAGAACAGACCAATCTCCTGGCATTGAATGCAACCATTGAAGCCGCCCGGGCAGGTGAGGCAGGCAAGGGGTTTGCTGTCGTTGCAAACGAGGTGAAGGAACTCGCCAAACAGACGGCTGAAGCCACTGAGAAAATTACCTACATGATCCAAAACATTCAAACCGACACAAAAGAGGCGGTGCATTCAGTGGAAGAGATCACAGAGACCATCTCAAAGGTGAACGACCTTGCCAACACCATTGCCAGTGCTGCCGAAGAGCAGACGGCCACGGTATCTGAAATAAATTACAGTCTCAGGGAAGGCGCCTCCCAGGTAAAGGAGGTAGAGAGTGAGGCCCTAAAAATGGCGGACCAGGCCAACCACTTCATATACAGCGCAGACACGGTCTTGAAGGCAGGCTCCACTTTCAAGGATATATCAAGGGAGCTGCACGGAGTAATAGGATTGTATAAGACGAACCCTGCCGTGGTCTCCCAGGCGCGGGATACGGCCTCTGTTTCAGTTCAGGCAACTTCGATGTTGCTGCAGCATTTCCAGTGGGTTGAAAAACTGAGAAGCGCCGTTCTGGACGGCAGGATGCCAGACGTCACGTCTGATCCGCATAAGTGTGCGCTGGGTGCCTGGCTTGCGCATCATGGTTCCAAGCTGCCTGATGACGCGCGGGCGGTTGTAAAGGAACTGGAACCCATTCATGCAGACTTGCATGCCACTGCAGATAAAATCAGCGAGGTGCTGAAGCAGGATCAGGACAAGAACAAGGCCCTCAATGTGATCCATGATGAGGCGGAACCGCTGCTTAACAAGCTGTTTCCACTTCTTTTGAAGCTGATTGGTATTTGCAAAAGGCACGAGGGTTTCAACTAAATGCTGCTTGCCAAGGAGCAAAATTCCGCTGCACCCTCTGTGGGTGCGGCCCACGTCTATATTGCAAGGCAGCCCATACTGGACCGCCGGCAGAAGACGGTTGCCTATGAGCTGCTTTACCGAACCGGGGCAGACAGCGGAGGTTTTGGAGACATAGATGGGGAATCGGCCACCTCCCGCATCCTGATCAACTGCCTTTCCTCTGAATCCACCTCAAACATAGTTGGGGGGAAAAAGGCCTTTGTCAACTTTCCGCCTGATCTGCTCCTGGACGGCATCCCTGACGGCCTCAATCCTGAACGAGTCGTGATCGAGGTGCTTGAAAATGCCACCGGTACCTATTCCATGCTGGAGGCACTGACCATCTTCAGGAACATGGGCTTCACCATTGCCCTGGATGATTTTGAGCTCAATGAAGAGACTGAACCGCTGCTCCAGGTGGCCGACATAGTCAAGGTTGACTGGCTGGTGCAGCATGAAAACATCGCTTCGGTTACTGAAAAACTCAAGCACTACAATGTCGAATTGCTTGCTGAAAAGATCGAAACAGATGAACAGTTCAAGGCGGCCATCGGACTGGGTTACTCCCTTTTCCAGGGCTATTTCTTCGCAAAGCCCCAACTGGTATCATTACAGGATCTTCCCATTGCCACAAGGAGCTGGCTCAATATCTTCAGGGCGCTTCAAAAGCCAGATATATCCTTTGATGAACTGGAAATCATCATTTCCCAGGACCCCGCACTTGCCTATAAATTGCTGAAGATCATCAACTCTGCTGCCTTTGCCCTGCGTCAAGGGGTCACCTCGGTAAAGCAGGCGCTTATCTTTCTTGGAGAAGAGGAGATAAGGGCTTGGCTCTCGTTGATTGCCCTGGCAGGCCTGAGTACGGATAAGTCGGAAGAACTGGTGAAGACGGCCTGCCTGCGCGGCCGCTTCATGGAAAATTTGATGAGGGACTGCAGCGCCCCGGTCGATCCCAAAGAGGGCTTTTTCACTGGCCTAATGTCTTTACTGGATGCCATGTCCGGCATTCCCCTGCACAAGCTCATCCAGGGCCTGCCTCTCAGTACCGAGATAATCGATGCGCTCCTCTATTCCAGGGGAGCCATTGCCCCTTATCTTGAACTGGTTACTGCATATGAAAGGGCAATTCATCCCAAATATCAAAGATATGCATCAACCCTGGACATCGAGCCAGAAACCCTCCTGCGCTGTTACCTGGAGGCAGCAAAGTGGACCGACGAGATCTTTAATCAGTTAAGGGCGGATTGAAATAGCCGAACCCGAGACTGGGAAATAAGCCTTTTAGGTAATTGACAGCACCTTTTATACCCAGCCGCATTTTGCCGGGCTTATAAGCTATACCATCCAGGTACCAGTCTGGATCAATATTGTGGTTGCGAAGCTGGATAAAATCGAGGCCAAAGGAGGCTATGGTTTCTGCCAGTTTTTCGAGTTCTTCCAGTTCGTCGCTCAAGCCAGGCATGACAAACCAGTTCAAGGAAACAAAGCCGCCCATCTCCTTCATGGTACGCCATGATTCCAGTACATCTTCGAATCCGTAACCCCTTGGCCTGTAATAGCGTTCATAATATTCCTGCCTTGGGGAGTTCATGCTTATCCTGATGCTTTGCAGGCCGCTGTTTCGCAGCTCGGCCACGGCAGCAGGCAGGCTTGCATTCGTATTCAAGTTGATTGTGCCCTTCCGGCTCCTCTTGCGAATCAATCTTATGGATTCTTGAAGCAGGCCAGCCTGAAGCAGGGGTTCGCCTTCGCAGCCCTGCCCAAAACTTACTATTGCCTTTTTGGCATGCTCCAAATGGGGTACGGCAACGCATGCCACTTCTTCGGGTGAAGGCACGAATCTTATGCGTTCCTGGGTTGCCGGAGGGCCGCCTGGCGGCTGTTTAGACAAGCAGCCCAGACACCGGGCATTGCACTCGGGTGATGTTGGCAAAGGGGCCTCCCATCTTCCAAGGAATAGATTCTTTGCTGCAGGGCATCCATAGGTGAGGCTGCATCTGCCGAGATGCCTTAGAAGCCTGTTGCGGGAATCCCTTTGTAATCGGGACAGTGTGCGCTTTTTTACCTGCAAGGGATTGAAGTTTCTCGAGTCTTGACGCGGATCAGGGTCGCTTCTGAAGGCCGCCACCCAGAACCTTCCCTTCCACCAGCCTACCGGGGTATAGGCAAAAAGAGGCAGTGGAGGCAGGTTCTCATCGGGCCTGTAGAAGGCTGCCAGGGCGGTCTGGGTGTAAGCAGGGGCAATAAAGGCCGCTACTGCTTGAACAGGGCCGTAGCGGCCGGACGGGTCCTCTTCGAGCACCACCATTTCATCACGCTGGTCATCCCATCCCACTGGAAGCCTGCCTGGGAGAACAAACAGTTCGCTTCCTTCAGGAAGAGGAATCAGTTCGCTTGCAGAGATGGGGTGGAAGCTCCTTCCGCTTCGTCCAGCCATTTTCAAACCGGGGAAATCATAGATCTTGCCCTTGCTGTCTGCATAGAGCAGCGCAGGGATCTCATAAGGATATTTTCTGCCCATTCAAGCCCTTTGCCGTTGCTTCAGATTGCAATGCTCTGTCCATGTTTTGCTATATGGACCTGCGTCCGGGGCAGCTTTCGTTCCAGTGTCTTACGAAGGATTAAGGCAGCAGAAGGCTCCCCGTGAACCAATACAATCCTTTTGGGTGAAGCCTTCTTGGCAAAATTGATAAGATGAGTCCTGTCTGCATGTGCAGAAAAACCATTTATGGTGTAAATCCTCGCCCGTACTGCAACTGGCTCTCCGAAGATATTGACCTTTTCCGCCCCTTCTATAATCCGCCTGCCCAGCGTCCCCTTGGCCTGAAAGCCCACGATGATAAGTGTCGTGGATTCCTTCCAGAGGTTGTGTTTCAAGTGGTGCTTTATACGCCCCCCTGTCATCATGCCGCTTCCTGCCAGGACGATCTTTGGGCCGGGCACGTTGTGGATCGCCTTTGATTCTTCAGTGGTTTCGGTGAAGTAGAGACCGGGAAAAACAAATGGGGATTTCTTTTTGTCCTTTTGATGGTTGAATATGTCCTTGTTGCAAAAATCGCAATGGCGATGATACAGCTTGGTTATGTCAATTGCCAAGGGACTGTTCAAAAAAACAGGCACCCGCTTGGATAATTTTCCGCTGCGCTTCATCTGGCCCAAAATAAACAAGATTTCCTGAGTTCGCTCCAGGGCAAAGGTGGGTATCAAGACGGTTCCCCTGCGTTTTACCGTGGAGGTTATGGCCTCCTCGAACTCTTCCACCGAACTCTCATACGATTTGTGGTCCCTGTTTCCATAGGTGGATTCCATTACGAGGGTGTCAATTGGGCGCTCTGGATCATCGGGATCGTTTACCACCGGCCTGTTGCCATCGCCGAGATCTCCGGTATAGAGCAGCGTTCTGGGCTCTCCACGCCTGCCGGGATATTTTATGTAGATTTGGGCTGAGCCCAAGATATGGCCTGCATCTACTGCATGGAACGTAACAGAGACGTCATTTCCCAAATCGATCTTCTCGTGATAGCGCACATTGTGCCTGAAAAAATCCATTGAATAAAAGACATCTTCCACTGAAAAGAGCGGTTCTGTCACCACTATGCCTGCCCTTGTGAGCCTCCGCTTTTTCCACAGGAACTCCTCTTTTAAGATGTGGGCAGCATCAAGCAGTATCAATAGTGCAATATCACGGGTAGGAGGCGTGCAATAGATATCGCCCTTAAAGCCCTTGCTGACCAGGACCGGAATTCTTCCGCAGTGATCCAGGTGGCCGTGGCTCAAGAGAAGCGCATCAATCCTTTCAGGCGCAAAGCCGAAGGGGCCGTAATTCCTCTTTTCGATTTCCCAAGGCCCCTGATACTGGCCGCAATCAAGAAGATAACGTTTGCCTTTGATATGAATTAAATTACACGAACCTGTAACGCCTGAGGCAGCACCGTGAAAGCTGATCTTTGCCATGGAACGATTGACCTCCTTTTTCTCCATTTCATTTACCAGCAAATGGAGGCAAAGAAAAGGAAGTGACGGCACATCAGCGTCACTATCTTGCCATTGGATATTTGGCTGAGTAATCTCATTCAGGCAACGTCTAATTTTTCTCAAATGGAGGTCTTATGAAGTTCTACACACTGTCTGAGCACTATTTTGAAGAGGCCAGAAAAAGCATCCCTGGGGGCGTCAACAGCCCTGTAAGGGCGTGCAAGAGCGTTGGACGCAATCCCATTTTCGTGGAACGGGGCATGGGAGCATACATATATGATGCAGACGGCAATGAATACATAGACTATGTGTGTTCGTGGGGGCCGATGGTACTGGGGCATTGTCATCCAGAGGTTCAAGGAGCGGTTGCAGAGGCCCTTGATGGAGGCACCAGTTTCGGGATCCCCACATGGAGAGAAGTTGAGCTTGCTGAAAAGATCGTGGCAATGGTCCCCTCCATAGAAAAGGTGAGACTGGTTAACTCCGGCACCGAGGCCACGATGAGCGCGATAAGGCTTGCCCGCGGCTTTACGGGCAGGAAAAAAATCGTGAAGTTTGACGGATGCTACCATGGGCATGCAGATTCGTTCCTGGTCAAGGCGGGTTCCGGGGTGGCAACACTGGGCATACCCGGAAGCCCTGGCGTGCCGGAAGAAATTGTGGCCAACACCATATCCATTCCTTTTAATGATCCTGACGCTGTGAAGGAACTCCTGAAAAAAGAAGCCCGGGACATTGCAGCAGTAATTGTTGAGCCCGTTCCTGCTAATATGGGCGTTGTGCCTCCAAGGGAAGGTTTTTTGGAGGAGTTGAGAAATTGGACCAGGGAACATGATATATTGCTGATCTTTGACGAGGTTATTACAGGCTTCAGGCTTGGTCCCGGAGGGGCACAAGAGTATTTCGGTGTCAGTCCCGACATCACATGCCTTGGCAAGATAATAGGCGGCGGACTGCCTGTTGGCGCCTATGGAGGAAGGGCGGAGATCATGGATCAGATTGCGCCGGAGGGCCCCGTCTACCAGGCAGGCACCTTGTCAGGCAACCCCCTTGCCACTGCAGCCGGTCTTGCAACCCTGAATGTATTGTCCCGCCCAGGTATTTATGAGAGCCTGGAGGAGAAGGCGTTGCAAATGGAAGAAGGGCTTTGTGACATTGCTTCCAAGCTAGGTATCAAGGCAGTGGTTCAAAGAATTGGTTCCATGATGACTACCTTTTTCGGCCAGCAGGAACCAGTAACCAATTTTGACCAGGCAATGGCCTCAGATACCGAGATGTACGGAGCATTTTTCAGGAACATGGTCGAACTGGGCATATGGATCGCCCCTTCCCAGTTTGAAGCAGCCTTTGTTTCAACTGCTCACACTCCGGATGATATCGAAGAAACCATGAGTGCAGCCTATACTGCCCTTGAAAAGCTAAAATAGCCGGCTTTTTCGTGCCACGAAGATTCTACTGCCAGGAGTTTTTAGGATTGACATACTCAATCTACTGTGCTATTGCTACCACCTTAGAAATGAATGGCTGTTCAGTCCATCCTGGGCCTGAACGGATGAGACAGGCCAAGGGCAATGAATGGGGAAGGTAAAGGAAGAATTAGGACAATTGCTTCGAAGCCTGAGCGTGGCTTCGACAATAACCCTTTCCATTGTCTTCTCCATTTTTGCCGGGGTGCTGGCAGGATATTATTTAGATACCAAGGTATTTGATGGCAAGACCTATCCTTGGCTTACAATAATTTGCATGGGGTTCGGGATAGGGGGAGGCATTAAGAATTTTTTCATAATGACAAAACGATTCAGCAATATGAAAAACAAAGGGCCTTCAGACGAAGAAAAAAAGACTGAGGGCGACCGCTAAATATGTCAGGGATTAGACAGGTCCTTCGGGGAGAATTGGGAGACAATTTTACACGATTTTTTATAGCAGCCAGCTGGTTTCTGATGGCTGGTGCTGCGCTTGTAGCCCTGTTGATATCCTCAGAAAAGATGAGTGTCGGCATATTGATCGGCGGTACCATCTCCGGCCTCAATTACATTGGGTTAGAGAAGGATTGCAGGCGCACAGTACAGTGGGGCACGATTGCAGCATATTTCGGCGGGCTTGCTGTCAGGATGGCCCTAATAGCCTTGGCGGTGACTATAGCCTTTCTATTCTTCAGAAACTTCTTCTCACCCATAGGCCTGTTTATTGGTCTCTCTATTGGAATAATTAACTTTTATATACTTGTTCTCGGCATGCTTGCCTACAAGTTCAGGGTTAAGGAGGCATAGAAAATGGAACATCCACTACTATTTTTGAGCGTGATCCTCGATGCACTCGGATTGCCTGCGCATGGAGGTGACTCTTTCCTGGCCAAGATCCTGGCGCCTCACATGCAGTACAGTATGCTGGCTATGGTGGTCTGCATAATAGTGGCCTTGCTTGCCACAAGGCGCATGGAGATCATACCAAAGGGCCTTCAAAATCTTATGGAACTCTTTGTCTCATGGGCTGAGGATTTCATTGATGAACAGACCCATGACAAGAAAAAGACATTGATCATACTGCCTGTAATGGCAACATTCATGTTCTACATCCTGGTGGCCAATTACATGGGCCTGATTCCAGGCTTTATGTCTCCTACCGCAAACCTGAATGTCACCCTTGGATGCACAGCGATATCAATCGCGCTGTATCACATCCTGGGTGTACGTTTTCATGGCATAAAATATATCAAACATTTCATGGGACCAATCCCATGGATGGCTCCAATGATGTTCCCAATCGAAGTATTCAGTCATATAGGGCGCATCCTTTCACTGTCCATTCGACTCTTTGGCAACATGGTCTCTAAGGAGATCTTGCTCGGGCTCTTGTTCATGCTGGCAGGCCAATATCTTGCGCCGCTCCCAATCATGTTCCTGGGTGTCTTGGTCTGTCTGCTGCAGGCATTCATATTTTTCGTGCTCTCTGTGGTCTACTCAGTGGAAGCCATGAGCGAAGGACATTAAAGATACAAGATGAAACAGTAATAAAAAATTATAAAAAGATTAAGGAGGTTTAAACAGTGAAAAGATTGTCATGGATTTCAGTTCTTACAATGGTGATGGTGTTGGGTGGAGCAGCAATAGCTGCAGCTGCTGAGGGAGATGTAGCCAAGGGCGGACATGTCGGCTTCGTGATGGCTGCCTCACTGCTTGCCGCAGGCCTGGGAGTTGGTGTTGCCGCATCTGGATGCGGTGTTGGAATGGGTCACGCAGCCAGGGGATGTCTGGAGGGAACTGCAAGAAATCCTGAAATGGCTGGTAAGCTCACAGTTACCATGTTCATCGGCCTGGCTTTGATTGAATCTCTCACCATTTACGCCCTGGTCGTGGCACTTATTGCCCTCTATGCCAATCCTTTGTTGCCGAAGCTTATGTCCATTTTCGGCCTTTCCTAGGCCGCCATTGCTGGCAACCAAAGACTAACGATTACCAAAATGGGCCGCCATCTCAGGCGGTCCATTTTTTATTATGCAGCCCCCGTAAGGACCACCGCCAGGCCCCATCTCTATCAGCCAATCACTGCTCGCAATTATTTCCTCACTATCTTCGATGATCAACAAGGTAACCCCCTGATCAGACAATATCCTAAGACGCTCAAGAATTAGAGCCACATCAGAAGGATGAAGTCCTGCAGAGGGCTCATCCAGCACTATGCAGTGGCCAGCCCCTGCCCCTTCCCGTCCGCCTTTGGTGCCTGCCAGGAGTTTGGCCAGCCTCAGCCTCATCCTTTCACCGCCTGACAGGGTAGCAGAGGCTTGGCCCAGGGCAAGATAGCCAACACCTGCTTGAGAGGCAGACGAGAGCGTCTCCCTTATTTTGCCTATCCTGAGGAAGAAGTCAGCAGCCTCATCTATGGTCATGCGCAGAATGTCCAGTATGTTTTTGCCTTTATAAGTGCAGCTCAAGACGTCTGGCATGTAACGCGCTCCGCTGCATACCGGGCACACCATCTCCACAGGTGGAAGATGGTTGATTTCCAGGCTGATCGTACCCATGCCTTTGCATTCCTCGCACCGCCCCCCAGGCCTTGACAGGGAGAAGAGAGCCCGGCTGAAACCCCGCGCCCTTGCCTCCCTGGTCTTTGCAAACAAGCCCCTTATGGAATCGAAAAGACCAAGATATGTTGCTACAATTGAGCTCTTGCTTCCCCGTAATGGTGACTGGTCCAGAATGTGAACCGTAAAGCCTTCCTGCCTAAGCATTGGCACGATTCCCTTGAGCACAAGGGTGCTTTTGCCTGACCCTGACGGTCCGGTAACGGCGATAAATTGCCCGAAGGGCAGATCCAGGGAAATATTTCTCAAGTTGTTGACATTTAAACCTGAAATCTGCAATTTCCCTGCGCCGTCTTTCCTGGAACCATATCTTTCATCAGACCCTTTACCGTGTGCCAGCTTGGTTACACCTTTTCTGCCCTTCTTTTTGTTGAAAAAGTCGTGAGCCGGGCCATTGAAGCAGACCTGTCCTCCCTTGGTGCCGCCGCCAGGCCCAAGTTCGATAATCCAGTCCAGGTTCTTCAAGAGCCTTTCGTCGTGTTCAATGACAATCACGCTGTTGCCAGAGGCTTTCAACTGCCGCAACAATTGATGCAATGCATCCAGGTCCTTTGAATGAAGGCCGACAGTGGGCTCATCCAGAATAACCAGACACCCTGACAGGCCCTTGTGAATCTGAACAGCAATCCTCAATTTCTGGAGTTCGCCCCTGGACAGGGTGGTGATCGGCCTGCACAGTCCCAGGTAGGAAAGACCAGAATCGGCAATCGTTGCGATATATCTTTTCAATATGTCAATCACAGGCCTAACCCTGGCATCGCTTCGAAATTCCGCTGCCACTGCCTCGATTATTTTTTCCAATTCATCTATGCGCTTGTTGATCATGTGGTGATATGCCACACCAGCCACGGATACGTGACGAGCAAAATCCGACAGGCCGCTGTTCTGGCATTTTTCACATCCCCGCCCTGCGCAGTCAGGGCACTGCCCGGCTGCATTTCTCCTGGTAAAAAGGCCAGGTTCCAAGTCTGGAAATAGCTGCATACATTTTGGACATACCATCCTGGTTGTAAAATCCAGGTATTGAGAGATGGTCTGTGTGGAATCCGGGGCAAAGATGGCCACCTTGATGATGCCGTTGCCCTTGCTTGAAGCGAGCCTTAGCCCATCCTCTATGCGGGCAGACCGGCCCGGCCTTGCTACTATACGGTCGATAACAATATTCACTCCATCCAGCCCGTGATCATCCAAATCAATCTCATCCAGCATGAAAAAGGATCCTTCCTTTTCAATTCTTATAAAGCCCGCCTTCTGGAGCTCCTGAAGGCTCAAACCAGGGTTCGGGATCATGATGGCATACCTGGTGCCCTCTGGAAGGGAGGAAAGTTCATAGACGACCCGGGAAAGGGCTTGGGGCCTTATGGATAGGCCGCATTCAGGGCAGAATGGTGTGCCGGCCACTGAATATAGAATTCTCAGAAAGGTGTATATATCTGTTACCGAGCCCACTGAACCCCGCGTTGCTGCATATTCGGGAACCTGCTCCAGATAGATTGCAGGTGGAAGCCCATTTATGGCCTGGGCCCTGGGTCTTTTGACAGCCGAACGCTTAAGTGTCTTGTCCAGGCCCAGTGATTCGAGATAAAGGCGCCGGCCTTCAAGGAAGAGGGTCTTGCCCAACGTTGACTTACCTGAGCCTGAAGGTCCAACAAGGCCTATGAGTTGACCCAGGGGTAGGGTCAACTCTGAAATATGGAGATTGTTTTCCTGCAGTTCCCTTATTTCTATATACTTACGCATGCTATTACATTATAATCCAATTTTCGCTGAATGCTCATGCTTGACAAGATGCACAGCAGAATTTATCTCTGTGATGACGGAAGCGGATAGGGCACTGGTGGCCCTCCCGGACTTCAAATCCGGTGCACGGGGTGAGGAGCCCCGTGGGTGGGTTCGATTCCCATGCGCTTCCGCCAAATGTCCAACCAACCAGTACGCCCCGTTTTTTTTATTTGCCCTGTTCCAAGCTGAATCGCCATTTGACCTGCAAGGTTCTTTTTGTTAATCATGACACAATCTTGACTGAAAGATATATTGTTAATCTTTGAAAATGCGAGGCAATGTATGAAAAATTCCTTTAAGCTGGTTCTTTTTTCCTGTTTTCTGGCAATCCTCTTTTCATTTTTTACGGCAGGCTGCAAGGAAGAGGCTGCATCGCAGCACCCAGTAAGCCATAACACAGCAAAACTCCCCGATCTGCCAACCCAGGACACGATCACAGGCAAGGTTGTGGAAACCATGGATTCTGGCGGCTACACGTATGTGCTGTTGGAATCAGACGGCCATAAAATATGGGCTGCCATGCCCCAGACCCCTGTATCGGTTGGCCAAGAAATAGAATTGGCAGCAGGTCACATGATGACCAATTTCTCCAGCAAGACCCTGAACCGCACCTTTGACAGCATCATCTTTTCTCCAGGGCTTAAGGGCTCAATGGCCAATCCGCATACAGGGATGATGTCTCCGCATGGGGCAGCTGGCGGTTCAAAACGGGCATCCCTGGGCCCTGAAAAAAACCTTAAAATAGAAAAGGCCTCTGGCCCAGACGGACATACAGTAGCTGAAATCTATGCAAAGAAGACGGATCTTGCCGGTAAAAAGGTT
>JALVPX010000261.1 GCA_027031565.1 Deltaproteobacteria bacterium
AACTTCCTCTGGTGCAAGTCCATGGGTTTCGGTAAATACCTGGACAAGACACGGGGTTACGTCGGGAAAAGCATCAACAGGAAGTTTTTTATAGCTGTACCAGCCTGCGCACATGACAAAAAGCCCAAGTACGCACATGAGAATTTGATTACGAAGAGCAAGCCGTATCAATCTTTCCATGATCATGTTTCCATCAAGTTAATGGTTGTGTCCATCACCAAATGCGCCTCTGGAAAGTTGCGCCTTTATGGTAAAGGCACCCTTGCTCACATAGGCCTGCCCCTGGGATAGTCCGGATAATATCTCTACTTTTTTTCCAAACCTGCGGCCAGTTACAACAGGTACAGGCTTAAAACCCTTTTCTGTTTTGACAAAAACAACAGTCTTGTTTTCAAAGGTCTGAATTGCATCACTGTTCACGACCAGAGGGGCAACGCTTTGTCCAACGGCCACCTGTCCGGTTACAAAAAGGCCGGGTCTAAGCTTTCCGTCAATATTTTTTAGTATAATCCTAGCCTTTGCAGTTCTGGTATTTTCATCAACCCGCGGGCTTACCCATGAAATTTTCCCCATTACTTCAGGAATGCCGTGCCCGGCATCAATTATGACTGTTTGACCTTTATGGACGTATCCAAGGTCCTTCTGATAAACATTGAGATCAACCCATACTGTAGAGAGGTCTGCAATGGTGAATATATTGGTGTCCACATTAACACTTTCTCCTAGTGTCAGATGTTTTTCTATTATAGTGCCGCAAATTGGAGATCGTATCTCAAAACGGGTACCCGATGCATCATGAGCCCTGGTCATGGTCCTGATGTCAGCCTCCTTCAGACCTATGGCATGAAGCTGCTGTTCAACTGAATTTTTTGAAATGCGTGCCTCGGTGAGGGCCTGTCTGGCATTAAGATACTCCTGCTCACTAGTTATGCGCTTTTTCCACAGCCTTTCCTCCCGCCTGAAATTGGCAGCGGCTATTTTTTCTCTCTCAGTAGCAGCAAGATATGAGGCCCTTGCCTCTGCAAGTTCACGGCTTTCAATAACTGCCAGAAGTTCGCCCTTATTTACATTTTCTCCAGCGCTTTTAAGCACTTCTACCGCAATGCCTGGAACACGTGGAACAACGTGGGCCAGTCTGTCTGAATTTAAGACTATTTCCCCAGGAAGCTCGATAAATCTTTCAATAGAGCCGGGCGAAGCGACTTCAACCACTATTTCAAACTCTTCCACCTCCTCTGGTGAGAGTGAAACCACTTCCTCATTGTCATGGCCAGAGTCATCATGTTCCACGTGGGCATCCTGAGATTCGTCAGGGTGGGCCTTATGGTCATGATCTTCTGATGACTCATTGGGTGAGTGGCTGTGGTTCTCATGATTTGAAATGCTGCTACCAGCACTAACCTTTCCTTCTCTGGCGACGGAGTTTTGCATGCCCGGCTTTAAAAAAAGCATCAGTGCCGTGATCATGACCCCTGCAAAAAAAAGAAAAAGAAAACTTTTAATCATCATTTCCACCTAGATTATTTCCTGCTTTAAGGCCAATTATTCCTGTAAGACCTTCTATATCGATACGAATAAGATGGTAGTTTTTAAGGGCAGCTATGTACTGCCTTTTCACTTTAAAAAGTGTACGCTGTGCATCTAGAAGCTGCATAAGGTTGAATTTGCCCTCTACGTATCCCTGTTCTGTTGCCTGGTATGCAGCTTGTGCCTGGGGCATGATCTCTTTTTTAAGCACCGAGGCCTGGGAGTATGCTGCACGAAGTCTTTGAAGTCCGGATAAGATCCTTGCCTTCAGGGATATTCTGGTTGCGTGCTTTCTGTGCCTTGCACTTTCGAGTCGTGCGACCGCCTCCATTACACCACCCTGATTGCGGTCAAAAACAGGTATGGGTATGGTTATGCCAAAGACAAAGGCGGTATCGTCAGTTTCCTGAAAATTTCTTACACCGGCACTCAGGGATATATCCGGGATGGATTTGGCCCTTGCAAGTTCAAGCTCTGCACGTTTTTTTGCTATTTCACTGTCCCATTTAGCAATATAAGGGCTGTTGTTAAGCATTTTTATCAGCTTCTCCTGAGACTGCGGTTCTTTAATAAGCTTCAGGTTTCCAACTGCACGGTCAAAAAACACCTGTTTAGAACCCCAATATGACGAAAGTTCCTCCTTTGCTGCCCTGAGTTCCCTGTCGGCCTGTATTGCTTCATTTCTGGCAGCAGCAAGCTCAATAAGGGTCCTCGTTTTCTCAACAGGAGATACCTTTCCAGCTGCAACACGTTCTTCAATAGCAGCAGCGGTCTTTTCAGCAATTCGCACAAGGGCCTTGTCAAGCTCATAAAGCTCTTGGGCTGAAAGCACGTTGATAAACGTCTTGGAGGTGGCTGCCATAAGTTCAAGCTTGGCAATTTCATAATCCTTAATGGCTGAGTCTTTTTCACTTAGAGCGATACGGTGGCGTTTGTCCCTTTTGGATCCTGTCTCTATAAGCTGGGACAGGTATATAGTGGTTTCTGCTTTGTCAAAGCCCTTCATATCGCCCTGACCAGCGAAATTTTCTATTTCAGTTCCAATTTCAGGGTTAGGCAGCAGCCCGACCTGTATTACGGTACCGTTAAGCGCCGAAATTTCACTCTCAAGCCTCCTGAGTAGAGGATTACCAGAAAGTACAAAACCAAGCGCCTGTTCAAGAAGCAGTTCGTCGATGTTGATGACATTTGCATTCTGGCTCTGGTTTTCAGGAGGCCCGTAACTGTCGAGTGCCGCGCTTGGCCAAGCAGGAATAGCGTGGAATATAAAGGTGATAAAAATAAAGGTTGGCAATAAAACTTTATTGTTGATTTGTTTCATTTTTGAATGATGCCATGAAATAGTCTGATTGTTATCTTGAAAAATAAAATTTATTTTCATTTATCATATTGTCCAAGATTTGTCTCAGGCTAGTCCTTTCTTTTAATAATAATGTCAACAGAAAGCATTGATTGCTCTTAACGCTTCAATAGTGTGCAATAAGTCAAAACGTCAACAATATATAATTATAAATCATTAACAAGAACAGGAATCAAGGGGCAGGGGTTTAAACAACCTTGCCTACGAGGTCATATTCGTAGGAGTCAGTTATTTGAACCCTGGTCACCCGTCCGGGTTCAGCAAGGCCTTCGTTTATGTAAACCACACCGTCGATTTCAGGGGCCTGAAATCGAGTTCTTCCTTGCAACAAGAGGTCTGTTTCATCAGAAAGCCCTTCGATCAGTACGTCCACCGTCGAGCCAACCAGTTTCCTCATTTTCTGCCTGGAAATGTGTTGCTGCATCTCCATGATTTCAGCGTGTCTCTTTTTGGCAGTGACAGGATCGACCTTGTCCCCAAGCCTAGAAGAAGGGGCTTCGTCTTCATCCGAATATACGAAGCATCCCAGGTGGTCAAAACCCGCTTCCTTAATGAAGCTCTTTAGTTCGAAGAAGTCTTGCTCGGTTTCACCAGGAAAGCCCACGATTACAGAAGTCCTTATATATGAACCAGGTACTTTTTCCCTGATCATGGCTATGGTTTCCTGGAGCTCCTGTTTTGAGTATTGCCTTCCCATTCTCTTTAAAATCCTGCTGCTTGCATGCTGCACTGGTATGTCGAAATATGGGCAAATGTTCTTGTGGCTGGAAACGGTCTCCAGCAATTTGTGGTCTATCCTGGAGGGGTAGAGATAGAGAAGCCTGAACCAGACCTCCCCATTCAGGCTTGCAAGCTCTGTTAAAAGGCGCACCAGGTCCACATTTTCATGTTTGTATGCAGTAAGATCCTGGGCGATGAGGGTGATTTCCTTTACGCCGCAGCTTATAAGCTCTTCTGCCTCTTTTATGATAGAGGCTGGTTCTCTGCACATCTGGTTACCCCTTATTTTGGGAATGAGACAATATGTGCACTTGTTGGAACAGCCTTCGGATATCTTGAGATACGCCCGCCAGGGCGGTGTGCTGAGCAGCCTGAAAGCGCCTTGCTGCCAGGGCCTTGAACCAAGGATCTCTGGAAGCCGCTTGTGGGCATCAAAGCCTACAAAAAGGTCAACTTCTGGCATTTCTGTTTTCAGCGTTTGTATGCCATACCTTTCCACCAGGCAGCCTGTAACAATGATCTGCTGGTTTTCGTTTTTTTGAGAAGCCGCCTCCAGTATGGTCTCGATGGATTCGCTTACGGCCTCTTGGATAAAGGAGCATGTGTTGATCAAAACAACGTCTGATTCATGGAGGGAATCGACCAGTTCAAGGCCCTGTAGGCCTGCCTTGAGTCCCCCGAGGATATTTTCTGTGTCCACCCTGTTTTTGGGGCAGCCCAGAGTAATTACATGAAGCCTCATTTATCAGCGGGGAACCACTTGGTAAAGTCTCTTTTGGTAACGTGGTTTTTTTCATCCACCCACACCTGGACAGTACCGCCTTGGCCAAGCTCATCTTCCCGGACCCAGGCATAGGCAGCTATAATTATCAGATCACCAGGCAGCCCTTTTCTTGCTGCGGCTCCGTTTAGGCACACCTCGCCGCTTCCCTTCTTGCCCTTGATCACATAGGTTTCGAACCGCTCTCCGTTGGAGATGTTGTAGATCATGACCTGTTCGAAGGGCAAAAGCCCTGCCTGTTCAATAAGCTCCTCGTCCAGTCCGAGGCTGCCCTCGTAGTGGAGGTTGGCATCGGTGATGGTTGCCCTGTGGATCTTGGATTTGAGCATTGAACGGTACATGGGGCTGTTCCTGAGATAATTATGGATAAACCACAGCGTTGTCTATGAGCCTTGTTGAGCCAACAAAGACTGCCAGCGCTATTACTACAGGCGCCTTGATTTCGTTCACAGGCTCCAACGTGTCTGGATCTCCAATAAAAACATAGTCTATTTTTGTATGTGGATGGGCTTCTATGTGCTCCTCAATCTTGCCGGCCACTATTCCTGAATTATTCTGCCCCGATTCTATCATATGCTCAGCCAGTTTCAAAGCAGAGTGGAGGGAAAGGGCAGATTTGCGCTCCTCGAAGGAAAGGTATGTATTCCTGGAACTCATTGCTAGGCCGTCCGGCTCTCGCACTATAGGATGGGAGATGATTTCCACATCCATGTTGAGATCCTTGACCATGCGTTTTATTACAAGGAGCTGCTGGAAATCCTTTTGGCCGAAGATCGCCTTGTGGGGCCTCGTGATGTTGAAGAGCTTGGCCACGACTGTTGCCACGCCGCGGAAGTGGCCGGGCCTTGATGCGCCGCAAAGGCCTTTGCTGAGCTGGGATACTTCGATAGAGGTCTGAAATCCGCTTCCATACATTTCCCCAGCGGTGGGAATGAACATGTAGTCGACTCCCCGCATCTGCGCCAGGGAAAGATCCCGCTTTTCATCCCTAGGATACGTTGCAAGATCCTCGGTTGGGCCGAACTGGATCGGGTTCACAAAGAGGCTCACTATTACCTTGTCTGCCAGTTCCCGGGCCTTGTCCATGAGGCTCAAATGGCCTTCATGGAAATAGCCCATGGTTGGCACAAGGGCAGTGATCTTGCCTGCGTTCCTGAGCTCCCGGCTTGTAGCCGTCATTTCTTTTACGGATCTTATGACCTTCATCGCCTATTCAGGACATGCCTTATCAATGGTGCACACACCATCTTCTTCTGGTAGAAGGGAGGGTTCCCACAGCTGTTCGATAGGGCCTTCTGCACCAAAACAGTTTTGTTCAATAAATCTTATTATGGGCTTGTCACCCGTTATGAATGTAAGGCCATTTGGATTTTTTACCACCAGAACTGGTATGCTTTGAATCCCAAGCACTTTCAAGGCGAGTATGTTCACATCTGTTGTATAATTTTCTGCTTTTTTTATGTCTGGGAAGAGGTCCTTGTTGATCGGTTTTATTGGGTTGAAGTGGAGTTCGCACCTGGAGCAGCCTTCGAGGGCATTCAACACGTTTCTGCAGTGCGGGCAATCAGTGGAAAATATCAGGTAGAGCTCCTTTACCGGCCTGGAACAACTTTTTATTGCATAGGTGCCATTGTTCAGTGAATATTGGACTATACTCGTGGTCTTCTGGAAATTCAAAATGGAAAACACCACGATCTGGGCTGTAAAAATGGCAGCGGCCTGAATAGCGGTTTTCTTGCTGAAAAACAGGATGGTCAAACACACCAGGAAAAAGACCAGCAGGCAGTAGCTGCACAGGGCCTTTGCCACAAAGAGCTGAAAGCCTATAAATATGCCTTCTGCCCCCATGCCAGTGAGCAAAAGGGTCCAAAGGCCATACCTTGCCTCGCTGTTTTTCCGGGCAGGAAAAGAGAGCAACAGCACCAGCACAAAGAACATGAGCCCCAGCGCGTTGGTCACTATGGGAGATGAGCCGGTGTATGACTCTACGATCTGGCAGCCCTGGTTAAGGCAGAAGTTTTCGCCGTGCACCAGGGAGAAGATGAGCTGGGCCCCGGTGAGAAGGGAGCCGGCCAGCGCTGTTATGGCCACCAGCCCATGTCTTAGTCTTGCCTTGTCAGCCATTCCGGTTCTTTTTGTCGTCTTTCAGGTATTGGTTTAAAGCCACCTCGGCATTTTTTAAAGCGCAAAGCTCGCCGCACATGGAACAGCCTTTGCTGGTAACTGATTTCCGGGTTTCAAGTATCTTGCGGGCATCTTCTGGAAAAAGCAGGTTCTTGAAGATGTCACCCCATTTGAAGTCCCTTCGATCTTTGCTGAGCTGCTTATCCTTTTCATCGGCCTTTCCCTTGAGCTTCACAACATCCCCGATGTGGGCAGCAAGCCTTGCTGTTTTTACACCTGTTGCCACATCTTCTTCGTCTGGAAGGGCAAGGTGCTCGGCAGGTGTGATATAGCAGATGAGATCAGCGCCATACATGGAAGAGTGGGCTGCTCCAATTGCTGCAGTAACATGGTCCCAGCCAGCACCTACGTCTGTCGGCAAAGGCCCCAGCATGTAATATGGTGCATGGTTCGACATCTTTTTCTGCAATATGATATTTGCTTCAATCTCATCCAGCGGCACATGGCCCGGGCCTTCCACCATTGCTTGGCATCCCTGTTCCCTGGCCCTTTCAGCCAGTTCGCAGTTCAAAATCAGCTCTGCCATTTGGGCCCTGTCGAGAGAATCGTGGATGGCGCCCGCCCGGATGCCGTTTCCGAGGCTGAGCACGGTGTCATATTTCTTTAAAATAGCACAAACCCGTTCAAATTGTTCAAAAAGAGGGTTTTCTTTCTGGTTTTTCATCATCCATTGCACCATGAGGGTGCCTCCCTTTGAACACAGGCCTCCGTAACGGTAGCCTTGGTGCTTCATCCTTTCGATGGTGAAAAGGTTTATGCCGCAGTGGATTGCCATGAAGCCGATGCCGTCTGCGCATTGGCGCTCTATGAGTTCAAAAAGGAAATCCGGGTCGAGTTTGCAGGGATCTTTGTACTTCTGGATGGTTTCACAGAATGCCTGGTACAAGGGGACATTCCCTACAGGAATCGAGACGCTTTCCAATATCTGGCGCCTTATTGCATCCAGGTCTCCGGCTGCTGAAAGTTCCATGAGCGTGTCCGCTCCATGTTCCTCGGCAATTCTGGCCTTTCTTTTTTCGTGCTCAATGTCGCAAAGGTCGCTGGAGGTGCCTATGGAGGCATTTATTTTGGTTCTAAGGCCTTTTCCAATGCCTACAACCTTTTGGTCATTAAACCGGCCTTTGAGGATGACTATCTGGCCGTCAGCCACCCTCTGCCTGATCGTTTCTTCCTCAACCGCCTCGGCCTTGGCTATTTCCGCCATTTCAGGTGTTATGGTTCCATTCAGCGCTTGTTCAAGCTGAGTAGACAACTTCTTTCTCCCCCTTGGTTCATTTTTGTGAAATTTTAGGGGGCAATATAAACAGGAAAACCCGTTTTTAAAAAGACTTTATATCCTAATGATATCTTTCAGGGTTCCACACATCTTTGCTCCATTTCATTTACGCCTAAAACTCTTCAGGAAACCTCTGAAAAACCGCCTCTTTTGCCCAATAGCTGCGTTTTCGTCGCGAAAAAAGCTCACATACTCCAAGTATGCTGCGCTTTTTCGCTCCTCAGGCCTTGCTCTTGAACAAAATAGTTGTTTTTCAGGGGGTCCCTTCAGGAGCCACACACTAGACCTGATCCGCACCTGCGTATAAACACAGCGGCCTTTCTTGCAAAGAGATTTTTTAAAAGGCACTTTCGGCGATTTTTAAGGCTTGAGGATCAAAAACTCCTCGAGATAAAAAATGCTTTTTGGAGGTGCAGGCGTGGGAGCGGTGGCTGGGGTTGGCTCCTGAACCATTTTTAACGTGAAGAGGATGAAGAACCTTGGCAGGCGCACAGCGGACCTTTAAAAATGGTGAAGGAGACACACCAGCTAACCCCTTTAAACTCACCTGGAT
>JALVPX010000262.1 GCA_027031565.1 Deltaproteobacteria bacterium
GATCTTGCTTTGGAAAAGATTGATAAGGCTTGATGACCACGTGGACCTTGACGTGCATCTTGACGACTTCAGAAGGAAACCTATGAACGTGCGGAGGCTGAGAGAGCTTTTCAAGGAGTTGGAGTTCACCACTTTTTTAAAGGAATTGTCGCCGGAAAAGGTGATCAATTTTGATGAATATTCACTTGTTACAGACGAAGGCCCTCTTAAGGATCTAGCCGGACAGATGCGGAAAAGAGGCGAATTTGTCCTCGACACTGAAACAACGAGTGAATTCCCCATGTACGCAAAACTCGTGGGCATTTCCATATGCATTGACCCGCCTAAGGCCGCCTATATCCCTGTGGCCCATGAAACCAATGAAAAACAGCTTCCCCTTGATGTAGTGCGTAAGATTTTGGGGCCTGTACTGGCAGATGAATCCATCAAAAAAATCGGCCAGAACATAAAATATGACTTGCTGGTGTTGTCAAATCACGGCATGGAGCTCAACGGAATATCAGGAGACACTATGATTGCCTCCTATCTGCTCAATCCATCCAAACATCAGCACAACCTTGCAGAGATTGCATCAGAGGTATTGGGGCACAATATGATCTCCTTTAAGGAGGTTACTGCCAACCAGAAAAAAGAGAAAAATTTTGCCTATGTCCCCATTGGGTTGGCAAAGGACTATTCCTGCGAAGATGTGCACGTGACCGCACTTGTCAAGGAAATATTGTGGAAACGACTGAAAAATGCCCATCTGTGGAGACTTTTTAAGGAAATAGAGGTTCCTCTCATAAAAGTTCTGGCCAAAATGGAGCAGAAAGGCGTTTTGATTGACCAGGTGGGATTAAAGACCCTGGAGGACGAGTTCACCCAGCGTCTCGAAGACATAAAAAATAAAATTTTCCAATATGTTGGCCACGAGTTCAACCTCAATTCACCAAAACAACTGGCACACATATTATTTGAAAAGTTCAATCTGCCCCAGCTGAAGAAAACAAAGAAAAAAACTGGCTACTCTACAGACATCGAGGTCTTATCTTCTTTGAGCAAGATCCACGATCTTCCTGAAATGATCGTCGAGTACCGCAATCTTCAAAAGCTCAAGAGTACCTACGTGGAGGGTCTCAAAAAGATGCTCCATCCCAAAACGGGAAGGGTGCACACCTCCTTTAATCAGACAGTAACCTCAACTGGCCGATTGTCTTCAAGCGACCCCAATTTGCAGAATATTCCGGTCCGTACAGAGGAAGGACGCAGAATCAGGGCACTCTTTATAGCTGATCCAGGCAGTTACCTGATTTCAGGCGACTACTCGCAGATAGACCTGCGAGTGCTCGCCCACTATTCAAAGGACGAGGCCCTGATCAAGGCCTTTAATGAAGGGCTGGATATTCATGGGAAAACAGCAGCGGAGGTATTTGGTGTTCCAGCTGAGATGGTGACGCCTGAAATGAGACGCATTGCCAAGACAGTCAACTTCGGCATCATCTATGGCATGAGCCCTTACGGCTTGGCAAAAGAGCTGGGCATAGAGCGGAAAAAGGCGAGCGAATATATCGAACGCTATTTTGATCGCTATCCAGGAGTAAAGCAGTACATGGAGCACATAGTTAAAGAGGCAAGGGAAAAGGGTTACGTGACCACTTTACTTGGCAGACGCCGATACATACCAGACATCCGGAGCCGTTCACGCCGAATCAGGGAATTTGCTGAAAGAACGGCCATCAACACCCCTATTCAAGGCAGTGCAGCCGATATCATCAAGCTCGCAATGCTTGCGGTTGACAAAGAGCTTAAGAAGTCCCGGCTGCAAAGCTCCATAATCCTGCAGGTACATGATGAGCTGGTGCTGGAGGTTCCGAAATCAGAGCTCGCCCATGTAAAGGAGCTTTTAAAACATACCATGGAAAATGTAGCGGTTCTCAATGTACCTCTTACTGTAACCATAAAATGTGGACTCAATTGGGCACAAATCGAAGAGGTATAGTGGCTGCCACATGCAGCACAAGAATTTGTGAGCTCTTTGCATGGCATAAGTAACAACTTGGCGGTCTATATGGAGTAAATCATGGCCCAAGCACTTTCCATACAAATATTGGAACCATATGGTCTTGCCGGAAACAAGAGAAAGATGTCCTTGCTTGTAACGCTGGATTGCGGCTGCCCTGCCTGTGGCGGAGGCCGCTGTGATGCAAGCCGTTTCAGAATAAGGGCCTCTATCTTCGACTCCAAAGAAAGGGTGGCTGACCTGAATTTTGATTACAGCGGAAGGCCTGGCGAGTTTACCGCCGTCCTGCCTCACCTTGCAAAGGGGGAATATGATCTCTTCATAGAGGCACTGGATCCGGAAAGCGGATTTGCCGGCAGGCTTTCCACCAAAGTAATGCTTGGGTAACTTTGGGCTATTTCACGGTTCCGTAAGGTGTCACCACCATCCTCTGCAAGAAAGCCCCATCCTCCACATTGCACCCATCCCATATGACCGTCTCCATCAATCGTACCTTCTTGCCCAGGGTTACACCTCTTCCGGCTACTGACCAACGGCCTGCCGCTGCCTCTTCCATCTGTCTGGTGTTGCCATACTTTCTTATAAGCACGAAATGGGCATCAAGGTAACCATCAAGGGTACCAATATCGGCCCACAAGTAATCCTCGTCCAGCGACCGTGCCTGGCAAGCCTTTACTTTCCCTCCCTTTACGAGGCATTTTTTGAAGATGTCGATCAAGGAATAGGGATATCGATCATGAAAAAAAGGATATATATTGGGTTGCAGCACACATATACCGCAATATGCCGCAGCACCCATGCCATGATATCCAAATTCAACGACCTCATCCTTTTCAATTCTCACATTATTGAAAGGATGACAGACGTGCATCAATAAGGAAGCCGCAGCATCCCTGTCTTCCAAAGCCTTAACCCAGAAGGCATGCAAGTCGATATCGCATACTATGTCACCATTGTAGATGAGCAGTGGGCTGGTACAGTCCAGCATCTTGACAGCCTGGGCTATGCCTCCTCCAGTACCCCGGATGGTATCCTCTGAGAAAACTACCAACTCGATGGTTGACTTAAACCCCTTGAGAAAGGCTTGGATCTTTTCAGCGTGATGATGAGTGTTTATGAAAACTTTTTCGAATCCTGCTTGTTCCAGTCTATCCAGTATACGAGCCAGAATGGGAACATTCCAGACCGGGAACAGCGGCTTAGGGATAAAAGAGGTCAGTGGCAGAAGACGCTTTCCAAAGCCTGCTGCCAGTATGAAGGCCTGTTTCATTAGAGATTTTCAGCAAAGACACACAGGGCCGCCCTGCAGCAACTTGCCCAATTGAGAACGGAGAGAGGCAAACGGGTGAGATTCTGAAAGCACTTCCTTTGTTCAGGATGTCTTTTCCTCTGCATGCATGGAAGAAGCATCGGACTGGGCATCCTTATCCGAAGGTACCGCCTTTTTCTCCTCGATTTCGGCTTCTTTTGAAACCTCGCTGTCCATATCCTTCAAGCCTTGTTTGAAGGCCTTTAACCCCTTACCGAGACCTGCGCCTATTTCAGGCAATTTTTTGCCTCCAAAGATGAAAAACGCGATAAAAAGTATGATCAAAAGCTCTTGAGTGCCTAATCCAAACATGGCGCCTCCTTTTACCTAACCAGAACCATAGCTGTGAAGTCCAGACAAGAGGAAATTCACGCCAAAATAAGTGAACATGACGGAAACAAACCCTACTATTGATAATATAGCAATTTTTTTCCCCTTCCAGCCTCGGATGAATCTTGCGTGGAGGGCCGTTGCATAGACGAACCAGGTTATCAGGGACCATGTTTCTTTCGGGTCCCAGCTCCAGTATGTGCCCCAGGCCTGATTGGCCCAAACAGCCCCAGTTATTATTCCAATGGTAAGCCAGAGAAAACCAAAAATTATGGTTTGATGCATGAGATCATCCAAGACCCGATGTTCAGGCAGAACTGCCATGACCCCGGATGATCCGGCTTGCGGCCTTATCAGATACATAATTCCCAGTCCGCAGGCCACTGCAAAAGAGGCATATCCAAGAAAACATGTTATGACGTGGGCGATCAGCCAATTGCTCTGCAAGGCAGGTATAAGTGGCTGAATCGTATCCTCCACCCTGGGGCTGAAAGATGCGTATGCCATTGCCAAAGAGGCAAAGGGGGTGGCAAAGGCCCCGATTACCCGCTGTTTGATCTTCCACTCTATTATCAAGTAAACAACAATGGTCAACCATGAAAAAAAGACCAGGGATTCATATAAATTTGAAAGGGGTGCATGGCCGTATCCAAGTTTGTATGATTCAACCCAACGCATAATGATTCCGGCAGTCTGCAGCAAAAGCCCTGCAGCAGTAGTCAAGGTGGCCAGCAAGCCCACTTTCTGCACCCTGAATACCCAATGTATGAGATAAAGCGCTGCCGCACCCAAATACACGAATGTGGTCCAGCTTAATAGATATGAACTGGTCATCTCTGTCTTCTATTCCTCCAGTGACTTTTCTATGGCCTCTGCCACTTTCTCAAAATCCTTTTCAAAATGGATCTTATTCTTGTTGGACTGACCTGCCAATACTACAGCAGCCTTGCCACCTTGCTCGCCCACCCAAAGATAGATGCGCCTGTGAGGCACCCAGAACACCACCACGAATCCGGCAATCATAAGGAAAAAACCAAGCCATACGATCCACACCCCGGGGTCCTTTTTCACTTGCAGTCCTGTCATGTATTTGTTTCTGACATCAACAAGTGAAACCCTGTACGTATTGGATCCGCTGCTAAATTCTTTGGCATTGCCCTTTAATACCCAAATAGTCCGCGCCGGACTGCTGCCATCCTCTATCCACACTCGCACAGCAGGCACGCCATGAACATCAGGCAGATATTGATAAAGACCAAGAACAAGCCTTAAATCAGGCACTGGCACCTTTTGAAAGGCAGGCAGAGTCACTCTGGTTTCCTTGCCATCCGGACTAATCAGCCTGATCTGGGCCTCGGGCATGGGTTGATAGCTGGCCTGATAAAAGGTTATTCCCTTATAAGTTAGGGGAGCATTTACTCGAAGAGGTGTCTTTAATATCTCCTTGCCGTTTTCTAATATGGTGACATCAGATCTGAATTCTTTGGGAGCCCCAGTGTCATAAAAAGAGACCGTGAACTTGTCGCATCTTATTGAAAAACCCAACGGCTGGGGTTGACCGCTCTTCCTGTCAAGTACGTGGTCTGCTGCCTCGCCTTCTGGGAGCATCAAATTGCCCTTAAAGCCTGTCAGGGATCCTATCACCGCGCCAACCAGCACTATCAAAATAGAGGCGTGAAGGCCGTAAAGGCCCCAATAGCTCCACTTGCCTCTTTCTACCATGAAGATCTGGCCGCTCTCCAACTCCTTTTGGGCAGTAACCGATCCAGCCTCTTTCTGGAAAACGTCCTTTATTTTTTCCAGGATGTGTGGATTTGGCTTTCCGGCAACCTTCCACTGCTTTTTCAGTCTGAATCTCATGAGGCGGTCAAGATCCAGGGCAAGGCTGTCCCGTTTCCACAATTTGATAGTGAAAGGAATCCTCCTGATGGTGCAGGCAATTAAATTCAAGGCAAAGAGGCCCAATAATGTCAAAAACCACCAGGAGTTGTAGGTATCGTAAAGGTGGAGGGCCTTAATAACCTTGAAAAAGGCTGGGCCATAATGTTCGAGATAGCGTTGGAGGGGTTCGCCCTGAGGTATGACCGTTCCTATAATCGAGGTTACAGCCAGGGTGAGCAACAAAAAGACTGCCAGTTTGACCGAGGTGATAAAATTCCAGACTGGATTGGATTTTGAGCTATTTTTTTTACCCATATCAGATGTTTGAGCTTGGGAGAGAACCGGAAAGTGGCACAAATCAATCCTTATTGGATTCTAATTCGCTACTGCTCTCCTGGTTTTCTTCCTCCTTTATGGATTTTTTGAAGTTCCTGATCCCTTTGCCCAATCCCTCTCCTATCTGAGGCAGCTTACCTGCCCCAAATATGATCAAAATAATAAGCAAAATTATCAGCAACTCCGGCATCCCCAACCCAAACATCCTCAGTCTCTCCTCCGGAATTGAAGTTTGAACCAGAATGTACTTTCCGGCTCAAGACATGTCAATGGAGATTTGACAAGCTATATGCCGAGACGTTTCATTTTATTAAGGAGGGTCTTGTAACTAACCTTGAGTGCCCTGGCTGCTGCTGCCTTGTTGCCTCCTGATGCTGCCAGGGCTTCAAGGATCATTTCCTTTTCCCGGCGTTCAGCCTCTGCCCTGCTCTCCGACCAAAAATCTGATTCATTTGCCTTTTCCTGACCCTGCGAAATGGTATGAACCATCAAGAACTTGATATCTTCGGAAGAAATCTTGCCCATTCCCAGCACAGCAGCCCTGTCTAGGATGTTGAACAATTCCCTGACATTTCCAGGAAAATCGTAGGCCTTTAACAATCTTATGGCGGAAGCATCTATCTCAACTGGATGCCCCAAAACCTTTTTCAAAACCATAAGGTGATGGGCAACAAGACACTCCACATCTTCCAGCCTGTTCCGCAGGGGCGGGATTTGTAGAGGAAAAGTGGCCAGCCTGAAATAGAGATCCTCTCTGAAGCTCCCGTCTTCCACCATGGACTTGAGATCCCTGTTTGTTGCCGCAATAATCCGGGCGCTGCTCCTTTCCTCTTTGCAGCTTCCCAAGGGAGTAAAGGCACCGGAATCGAGAAATCGGAGCAGCTTGGGCTGAAGCGACTGGGGCAGATCGCCTATTTCATCCAGAAACAGGGTGCCCTTGTCCGCAGCCGCCACCAGACCCCGGCGGGACTCACTTGCTCCGGTAAAACTTCCCTTCAAATGGCCGAATAACATTGAATCTGCCAATTCTGACGGAATGCTGGCACAGTTCAGTGCTACAAAACCTTCTTTACCGCTTTTTTTGTGAATATACCTTGCCAGCACATCCTTACCCGAACCAGTTTCCCCACTGATCAATACCGGAAACGGGGTTTTTGCCACCTTGTTGGCCATATGCACGAGCTGCCCCATGGAATCAGAGGAATATACGAGTTCCTCGCTTGGCAGATTTGACACAATCAGTTTTTCAAACTTTGCTGGCAAAAGATTCAGATCCACTGGTTTTTCCAGGAAATCAGACGCACCCAGCCTGATGGATTCCACAGCCTTTTGCACAGTACCATATGCTGTAACCACCAAAATGGCGCAATCCGGATTGAGGGCTTTTGAAGGCTTGATCAATGAAATGCCCTCTCCGTCAGGAAGCTGAAGATCCAACAAGATTCCTTGGGCCCACTTCAAATGTTTCCTCGCATCTGAGAGCGAGTGGGCAATCATTGTCTTAAACCGTTCTTCCAGGGCTTCTTGAAAGAGATTTGCCAGTTTCCTATTATCTTCGACTATAAGTATGCTGGGTTTTTCGATTTCCATGGCAACCTTGCTTGAATAATGAAAAAATTTCCGCTCACAACCTTGTTATCGAGCATTCTTTATGACCCGTTTAAAAAAAACGAAAACACACTGCATTGCAGCCATTGATATAGGTACCCAGACGTTCCGGCTGGCTGTGGCCGGGGTGGAGGGAAAGAGAGTTGTTCCAAAGGCATCTGAATTAATAAACGTAAGGCTCGGAGAGGGACTGACTGAAAAAAATCACACTATATCCCCTGTTGCATTGGCCAGGGCGGAAAAGGCATTCTACTCATTTTCACAAACGTTGAGCCGTTTTTCACCGTGCACCATAAGCGCAGTAGCAACTGCCGCAATGAGACAGTCCACCAATCCCGGGCAACTGCTGAAAATTGCGAGTAAATACGCAATCCCTGTCGAAATCATAGATTGGCAGAGGGAGGCCTATTACACATGGAAAGGAGTCTGCTGTTCCATTGGCATGGTTGAAAAACCGTGCCTGGTCATTGACATAGGCGGCGGAAGCACAGAATTCATTTTAGCAAAACAGGAGGAAATCTTGTATTCTACCAGCCTTGATGTGGGCGCTGTGAACTTGACTAACAGAATCAAGCTGTCAGACCCACCTTCTTCCGAGCAAAAAAGGAAACTACTGTGCGGGGCATCGGACCTGATTTCGTCTGTCAAAGGGCAGCTACCAAAAAACCCGGCCTTGATCATCGGCGTTGGCGGGACGGCTACCACATTGGCAGCCATGGACTTGAAACTTGAAAATTATGAGCCTTCAAAAATAAGGGGACATCGTTTAAACAAGCCATATCTCCAAAAATTGTGGAATGACATGTGCAGTGAAACAAGGGCCGCAAGGGCCAAGAGGCCAGGCCTTGAAAACCAAAGGGCTGATATTATTCTGGCAGGAACAGCACTGCTGCTTCAAACCTTGAAAGGTCTGCACAAAGACAAAATGCTAGTTTC
>JALVPX010000263.1 GCA_027031565.1 Deltaproteobacteria bacterium
TGGAAAGCTCGTTAAAGGCGTCGCTTCCCAAGACAAAATAGAAATCCCGCTCACTGCTGCTGCCTGCTGCCAGAGTGGACAATGTATCAACTGAATATGAAGGACCCGGGCGCTCCCCTTCTATTGTTAGAACCTTGAAGTGGCCCACTCCGTTTATGGCCAGGCGAACCATTTCCATTCGGTGGGAAAACGGGGTCAAGCTGGCTGGGTCTTTGTGGGGAGGACAACCGGCCGGTATGAACCACACTTCGTCCAGACCGAGGCCTTCCCACACCTCTTCGGCTGAACGGAGATGCCCTATGTGAATTGGGTCCAAGGTTCCGCCGAAAAGTCCTATGCGCATTCAGCTCTTTTCCTGCCTCGTCAAGTCCTTATCTGTCCATCGCCGTAAGCAATAAATTTGGTGGTGGTCAATTCCTCCAGGCCCATGGGCCCGTAAGCATGCAGTTTTGATGTGCTGATACCTATCTCTGCACCAAGACCAAGCTGGCCGCCATCATTGAAACGGGTAGATGCGTTGACCAGTACCAAGGAGGCGTCCACCTCTGAAAGGAATTTACGTGCCCTGGCATAGTCCATGGTAACAATGGCCTCTGTGTGATTTGAGCCATATTTTGCAATGTAATCCATGGCTTCGCCCATGGAATCCACGACCCTCACCGCCAGTATCAGATCAAGAAATTCTTCACCCCAGTCAGACTCTTGGGCCTTTTTGGCATAGGGAAGAATGGAACAAGTCCTCTCACAACCCCTGATCTCAACGCCTGCTTCCTGGAATGCCTTGCCCATTTCAGGCAAAAATGATTCGGCTACAGTCCCGTGGACCAGCATGCCCTCCATGGCATTGCACACACCTGGCCTCTGCACCTTGGCATTGAAGCAAATCTCTTTTGCCATGTTTAGATCAGCACTCTGGTCGACATAAACGTGGCACACGCCCTTGTAGTGCTTCAGCACCGGTATACGTGAATTTTCAGCCACAAAACGGATGAGCCCTTCACCGCCTCTGGGGATTATGAGGTCGATTTCTTCTTCCCTCTTCAAAAGCTCTGTGACGGCGTCCCGGTCTGTCGTAGGCACGACCTGCACCGCCTCCCTGGGCACATTGAGCTCCTTCAAGACGTCCTGGAGAATACCCGCAAGCGCCATATTGGAATGAATGGCATCTGAACCGCCGCGCAAGATCGTGGCATTTCCAGCCTTGAGGCACAAGCCAGCGGCATCTATAGTAACATTTGGTCTTGATTCATAGATCATGCAGATTACCCCCAGGGGAATACGCACCCTGCCCACAAGCAACTCATTGGGGCGTTTCCACATCTTGACCACCTCGCCAACAGGATCGGGAAGTGCAGCAACTTCTCTCAAACCGTCGGCCATGGATTTTATGACCTTGTCTGTTAGTGCAAGCCTGTCTATAAAGGCTGCAGACAGGCCCTTTTCTTGTGCTGAATCAAGGTCTTTCCGGTTCTCTGCTTGAAGCTGCTCTTTGCGGGCCTCGATCGCATCGGCGGTCCTGTTCAATACGCTGTTTTTGATACCGGTTGGAAGGTTGGCAACGATTCTGGAGGCCTGCTTGGCCCTTTTTGCCATTTCTTCAATAATGGATTTGACATCGCCCATACAGCCTGTTCCTCCATTGCTATTGAAACACTACCATGTAATCCCTATGTATCACTTCTTCCCCATGAAAGTCCACTTTTTTGCAAATTTCTCCGCTCTGGCACCCAATGATCCTGGAAAGCTCGTCTGAGCTGTAGTTGGTTATGCCAACGGCAATATCCTTGCCTTCAGGAGACCGGCAAACTACGCATGCCCCGGCATCAAAGGCCCCTGACACCTTGCGCAGCCCTGCCGGCAAAAGGCTCTTACCCCTTTCAAGCAGGGCCAGGCAGGCCCCTTCGTCTATCTCCAGCACACCCTCCCGCTTGAGGGTGAAGACTATCCAGGGTTTTTTGCCTCGAATCTTCTTTCGGCTGCCCGGCAAAAACAAGGAACCGAGATCTTCGCCCTTTAAGAGCCTGGTCACAACATTTGGAACCCTTCCCCCTGCAACCACCATCG
Source organism: Deltaproteobacteria bacterium (assembly GCA_027031565.1). Taxonomy (GTDB): domain Bacteria; phylum Desulfobacterota; class Dissulfuribacteria; order Dissulfuribacterales; family JALVPX01; genus JALVPX01. The sequence continues at coordinate 2,065 of JALVPX010000263.1, forward strand.
GAATGCCGTAAAGGGTAACCATCCTGGCAGTCTCCAATTTTGACCTCATGCCTCCTCTTCCTGCCCTGCCCGGCGATTTGCCATTCCCTGTCATCGTTATCCAGCACATGCCTGCCGGCTTCACCAAGTCCTTCGCTGAGCGCCTCGATCGTTCCTGTCAGCTCACCTGCAAAGAAGCTCAAGAAGGCGAACGCATTGAGCCAGGTGTTCTCTATGTAGCTCCCGGCGGCTATCACATGACCATCGAGAGGGGTATTGTGCGCCTCAATCAAGACCCACCCGTCTGGGGTGTGCGCCCCGCTGCCGACGTTACCTTCAAGTCCGTAATAGAGCCGTACGGACCTCAGTCTGTGGTCGTGGTCCTAACGGGAATGGGCTGTGACGGGGCAGAGGGCGCCCGCGAGCTTAAAAACGTCGGCGCCACTGTCATCGCCGAATCTGAAAATACTGCTGTTATCTACGGCATGCCCAAGGCTGTCGCCGAAATCGGCGCCGCCACTCGTATTCTTGACATCGACGCTATCCCAGGGGCGATAGTCGAAGCAGTCGAAGCCAAACTATCGGCTTCTACTGCATCAACCAAGCCGGGCAAAAATCTGTCTCGCAGCAAAATCGCATAGCCCTATCAGGACTAAAAACGTCCAAACCGTAGATCTCGAAAAAAGAGGAGTGCCATGGCAAGCAAAAAGG
>JALVPX010000264.1 GCA_027031565.1 Deltaproteobacteria bacterium
GGGACGTGGCGCAGTCTGGAAGCGCACCTGAATGGGGTTCAGGGGGTCGGAGGTTCAAATCCTCTCGTCCCGACCATTACTATATAAAAATTTTGGTAGCCGAAAGGTGGCCATTACCCTGCTCGTCATTACGATACAAAGGAGGGGTTGCCATGGCATTAAGCATCTTGAGCCCGGTCAGGGCTGGAATAGAGGCAATGCGGATTCAGCGCTGTGCCTCCTCCCATGTAGCAGAAAATGGAATGAGCACCCATCTTTTAGTGGAGATGTGGCGATCCCCCTTTTCCATTCTGGCAGATGCCCAGACCATAAAAAAGGCCCTGAGCCGTACGAACGGATGCGTGGCCACTGGCAAGGATTGTTCAGTAAGGGTTCATCAATTTGATCCTTACGGGGTATCTGGCACCTATAATGGCCCCAATGCCCATATATTGATCCATACATGGCCTGAAAATGGTTATGCAGCCATAGATATTTTCTCCAGGGGCAAGGATGGTGCGTATAAGGTCCTTGAGAAAATGAAGGAAGAACTTCAGCCCGAATACCTGCATGTGCTCGAAGTGCAGAGGGGTCAATTAATCAACATGGAGGACACTTGACTGGTTACTGGTGGTCCGAGCGGATCGGACCAGGTTTTGCCCACAGCTATCAGGTGGAGCTCCTCTATGAGGAGCGCACGCCATATCAGCATCTATTCGTGTTCAAGACGCCTCTTTGGGGGAGGGCTCTGGTCCTCGACGGTGTCGTACAGTTAACATTAGCCGACGAATACATTTATCATGAGATGATGGTCCACGTTCCCTTCCTGGGTCGTGGAAGGCCTGTCAAATCAGCACTTATAATAGGTGGAGCAGACGGCGGTACCTTGAGAGAGGTCATGGCCCACGACTCTGTCGAGCGGGTGGTGATGGTGGAACTGGACAAGCAGGTACTCACTGCATGCCAGAAATATATGCCAGAAGTATGTCAATGCTGGGATGACCCGCGCCTGGAACTGGTCATTGGCGATGGCGCAAAATATGTTGAACAGGCTGCATCCAGGGGAGAACAATTTGATTGTATCCTGCTCGATTCCACAGATCCTGTAGGCCCGGCCATATGTTTGTTTGAGAGGCCTTTTCATGAAAATATTGCCAAGTGCCTCAGCAAAGACGGAGTGGTGGTCAGGCAGTCCGGGCTGCCCAGAACAATGCCGAAGGTCATGCCCTTCGTCATGAAACGTTTTGAGGATGTCATGCCCGGAGGCGTACAAGTGTACCGGGCACCAGTCGCAGCATATGGCGATGAAATGGCCTTTGTTATAGCCACAAAGGATGGAAGCAGCTGCGCTGTTCCCCATTCGAATCGTACCGGACGCTACTACAACCCGGAGTGCCATAAAGCGGCATTTTCTCTGCCGACCTGGTGGAAGAAGCTGATTGAGGAATACGAAGATGATGCTACAGTGCCCATTGAGACAATTGACTGTTTTTGAACAGATTCTTTCTCCCGGCTCCTTGTTCAAAAAGTGTGTGATTGCATAGCGCTGCTTACAGATTTTGGCATGGCAGATCCCTATGCAGGGGTTGTAAAAGGTGTGCTTTTGTCTGTAAACCCAGGCCTTAAACTCATCGACATTACCCATGAAATTGGCCCTCAAGACGTGCACCAAGCAGCCTTTGTGCTGGGAGAATCTTACAATTTCATGCCTCCAGGCACCATATTTCTCGCAGTCGTTGATCCAGGCGTCGGTACAAGCCGCAAAGGAATTATCCTGGAAGCAGGCGGATATACATTTGTTGCACCAGACAATGGGCTTTTGACATTGCCCATGCTCTTTGAAAAGGATTGGTGCTGTGTCGAGATCAGAAACAGTGATTATTTTCTGAAACCTGTTAGCAGCACCTTCCACGCAAGGGATGTCTTTGCACCTGTGGCTGCATACCTGGCAGCTGGGAAGGCTCTGGAATCCTTTGGTCCATCTGTGTCCGACCCTGTGCGTCTGGAGTTCCCCAGGCCAAAAGAAATGGATGGAAAAATAAGGGGTGAGGTCATTTACGTTGACAGATTCGGCAACTTGATAACCAATATACCCCGTGAGCTGTTGGAAAGGGCAGGGGGGCAGATAGTGAGGATAAAGGGGACATCGCTTCCATTCGTGGTCACATATAGTGACGTTGAGCCAGGAAGGGCGGCAGCTTTGGTCGGTAGCTCAAACCTGCTTGAAATAGCTGTCAATCAGGGAAGGGCAGTCGATCTGCTCAATGCAGCCATTGGGGAAACCGTGGATATAATTCCTTTGACATCTGGCTATCTCTAAAAATTAGGATTTTTGTTCAAGGGCAAGGCGTGCGAAAAAAAAATAACCGCAGATATGTTGTTGATATTTCGAGGATTATTTTTTTAGTGCGATGCAGCTACGCCCCAGCGTGGGAAATACGATTTTTAGAGGCAGCCAAAAGTCTTTTTGTAAAGAAAGGCCGGTGTGTTTGCGCGCATGTGCGGATCAGGTCTAGTATGTGGCTCCTGAAGAGTTTTCGGCGTGAATGGGGCCAAGATGTGGTGTAGCCGCATGAAAAGAACTCTGAGAACTCTGAAGGAGACACCACTAGACCTTGTAAAGGAGATAAAAACTAGGGAGCAATCATTTATTACCGGTCAAAACCACCGTCTTTGGCGGTGGTGGGGTGTGGGGGGCGGAGGCCCCACACCTTTGGCGAAACTGTTCTAACGTTGCGCTGTTATAAAACAGGCAATTTCCTTATAAA
>JALVPX010000265.1:0-8213 GCA_027031565.1 Deltaproteobacteria bacterium
GTAATACACGCCTTGGAGGCCGTTACATCTTCGGAGGCAGCAAGACCGCTGGATACCGCAAAGGAGAAATGCCCTTTGTCCTGAAAAATGACGGCTCAGTCGAATATGCTGGAAACAGTGACGCTATTTCCATAGACGTTGCATCGAATGTGACGCAGCAAATAGGCCTGGATGGAAAAAAAATCAAGGATTCCAAGGTATTTGAGGCACTTGATCTGCTGCATGACGCATTGAATGCCGACAGCGTTCCTGGCATACATGATGCAATGGGGAAGTTGGACAGTGCCATAGCGAATGTTGCGGACTTGACAGCGGCACTCGGTGCCCAGGCAAACACCATGGACAACAAAGACGATATGGCAGAAACACTAACGGTCACAAACAGGGAAAGGCTGTCAGACCTGGAAGATACAGACGTATTGGAGGCCATCACTGATCTGCGGACCCTGGAGACCACCTATCAGGCGGCCCTTGCCTCGGCCTCGAAGGTGATGCAGATCAGCTTGGCCAACTTTATATGATCTGGCTGACATCCCATATTAGAGCAGGTGCCAAGGAGGGCCCTCAACATGCTGGTATTGAGACGCAGAAGCGGTGAAAAGATCAGGATCGGTAATGACATCAAGATTGAGATTCTTGAGATCAAGGGTCGACAAGTAAGGATAGGGATCGAGGCACCGGACCGGATATCAGTCTTGCGCGAAGAGGTGTACCTGAAAATCGAAAGAGAAAACAGGCTTGCTGCAAGATCTCCAATGGATACGGGCATCCTTGAAAGACTGTCTGTTATTGACTAGAGGCAAGAAATAGAGATGAGAGTAAATACTACCAGATTTGGAACAATCAACGTGAAACCAGACAAGGTGATAACCTTTCCCCAAGGAATATTGGGCTTCCCAGAGGCCAGGCGTTTTATCCTGTTTCCCCATGGAGAAGAATCCCTCTTTTGGTGGCTTCAATCCCTGGATGACGAAGACCTTGCCTTTGTTACAATCAGCCCTGCAGCCGTGTGCAGCGAGGAATATTCATTCAAAATCTCCGATGACATGCAGGAAATGTTGAAAATTGAAGAGCCTAGCCAAGTGGAGGTGCTTCTCCTGGTTACCATTTCAAACGATGCATCAAAGAGCGTGACCGTAAATCTTCTTGGCCCTATTGTCATCAATGTTGAGACCAGGCTCGGAGCCCAGCTCATCCTGGATCCGGTCAAATATCCTGTAAAATATCCCATAACTTCAGCCAAAAGCCCTGTCGTTCTGAAGGAGGCTGTTTAAGCCATTCCGCACTTGCCGCTAGTTGACTTTTCCACCTGCATGATCATCTTCTAATCAGAGATAACTTCTGAACAGGAGGTGATAAAATGAACATCGTGGAAATGCAGGAAAAACTGGTGACAATCCAAAAGGATTACATCGACACCCTTGAACAGGCTGTCAAAAGGCTGGAGGACGAGATAAGCGAAGCGTCGGACGTTGAACATGCCGGCCATCCGGAATGGGAAAAGTCCATTGAGGGTTATATAGATGAACTGCATGCCATAATATTTTCGCTACCAGAGCCCAGATATGGACATGAAGATCTGCACCATAAGATAACCGACCTGAGAAAAAGGATTAAGAATTTATATGTCGATTTTAAAAAAATGATTGAGGCTGCATGAAAATTTGGTCATGGGTTACATAAGGGCGTGAATTAAGCGCTTTTTTTTAACTTTTATGCCTTTTTATTCACCCTGTACACCCATGCCAATATTTCTGCCACTACCACGTATGTCTCAGGCGGGATGAACTCGTCAACCTCAAGTTTCGACAGCACTTCCACCAGGTCGAAATCTTCCTTGACCGGCACCCCGGCCTCTCTCGCAAGGGAGATGATCTTTTCAGCAACTGTGCCCTGCCCCTTTGCCGCAACCTTTGGTGCCTGGTCTTCACCATCCTTGTATCGCAGGGCTACTGCCTTCTTCCTTTTTGGTGACTCCTGTTTCATGTGATTATATGAATATTGCCTGAAGGTTTGTCCTTGATATTTGCCAACGGAACAGGAAGATCGATATCGGCCTCTTCTTTTGGGACAAAGTCAGAACCGAGCACGTTAAAACCGGTTCCGTTAAGCCTAACGCGCAATTCTTCAAAGTTTTCCTGCAAAATTTCTAACGAGTCATGCGATGCAGATATCATCAAATAGAGATCCCTCCCGTTGACTACGATCTGAAGCCTCGTCTCACCAAGTTTTTGCATGTCCAGGTCAAAAAAGAGCCGGAAACCACCATCACTCTTCGTGTCATTACCATGCCCCTCATCACCCCACATGCTGAGATGGCCTGCGCCCGCTCCATCCCTGAACCAAAAGGGAACCAGGCAAAAAGGCATGCGCATCTCCTGCACCACCCGTTGTTCCACATAATCAGCACCATGCAGATGGGCAAGGAAGTGTTTGACCGTCTCCTTTGCACTATTCCCATTACCCCCTCGTTCAACAGGAACCTGCCCATGGCTGCCTGCCAGCTTTTTAAGCGCCATCCAGTGTCGTACTTTCTCGGGCTCGGGCCTTGATCCCTGCCCTGCGGCGTCCAAGAGGCTGTGAATCCTTGAAGGAAACAGGGAGTTGTCTCCTTTCTCCGCCCGGGTGCCAGTTGCAGAACCTGTTTGATCCATCAATTTGGCCAATGATTCCTTGAACTTTGAAAGAGAGGCCCGCAAACCAAGGAAAGAAAGGGCTGCCCGCTGCCGGTTGGCAAGACGGCTGGTCTGCTGGGCCAGGAGCTTGACCTTGGCGGGATTGCCAGGCTCGATTATCTCAAGCTTCACCTTGGCGCCTAATTTCAGATTGGCTTGGCTTTCGGCATGCAGGGTGCCTTCATCCGTCTCGATGGCGCTGATTCTGCCTACTGCCTGTACAACCCGTCCTTCTATTACCGCCCCTTTTTCGTTCAGCAGGCTGGAAATATCGCCTTCGATGTCTGGGGAATCACCAGATCCAGACGGCCTGTAGGAAAAAAGTTCGCTGATCAATTTATCCAGAACAAGCATATCTGCCCTTATTATCGGCAGGTACGCTGATTAACTGTTTTAATTGGGCGGAAATAAATGATGCAACATTTTGTATTGATCGTATTGCGATTTTTGCCTTTCCCAAGTAAAAACAAGGCGCAGCTTTGAAAAAGCAACAGGCCGCAGAAGATATGGATAATAAAAAAGAAAAAAAATTGTGGGGCGGGCGTTTCAAACAGGCTACCGAAGATCTTGTGGAAGACTTTACTGCCTCTGTACACTTTGATAAACGCCTGTTCAGAGAGGATATTTCCGGCAGCAAGGCACACGCCAGGATGCTGGCCAGGCAAGGCATAATAACAGAAGAAGATGCGGAGGCAATTGTAGCCGGCCTGGATGCAATACTCAGGGAAATCGAAGAGGGCAAATTCCAGTGGAAAAAAACCCTTGAAGATGTGCACATGAACATCGAGCAGGCCTTGATAGAACGCATTGGAGACGCTGGCAGACGCCTTCATACCGCCAGGAGCAGAAACGATCAGATAGCCACCGACGTCAGGCTTTACCTCAAGGCGGAAATCCTCGACCTGGACCAGTGCCTTCACGAGCTGCAGCAGGGGCTGGTGTCGCAGGCAGAAAGACATATTGATATCGTGATGCCTGGATATACGCACCTTCAGCGTGCTCAACCCATTTTGTGGAGCCATCATCTGCTTGCCTACTTCGAGATGTTCCGGCGGGACCGGGAGAGGCTGCGAGACTGCCTGAAACGGGTTGACTCATGTCCGTTGGGCAGTGCCGCCCTTGCCGGTACCGGCTTCCCCATAGACCGGGATTACACTGCCCGGGAGCTTGGTTTCAGCAGGGTGTCAAGAAACAGCCTGGATGCGGTTTCCGACAGGGATTTCATTATAGAGTTTCTCGCTGCAGCAAGTCTGGTAATGGCTCACTTGAGCAGGCTTTCCGAGGAACTTGTTCTCTGGTCCAGCCAGGAATTCGATTTCATAGAACTCCCTGATTCATTCTGCACAGGCTCAAGTATTATGCCTCAAAAGAAAAACCCGGATGTGCCTGAGCTTGTCAGGGGCAAGACAGGGCGCGTGTACGGCCACCTTATGGCCGCACTTACCTTGATAAAAGGGCTTCCAATGGCATACAACCGCGACCTGCAGGAAGACAAGGAGATCCTCTTTGATGCAGTGGATACGGTAAATGCCTCTGTGAAAATCATGGCGGCGCTGGTTGCGAAATTGAAACCCAAAAAAGAAAAAATGGAACAGGCCCTTTGCAAGGGATTCCTCACAGCCACTGATTTTGCTGATTATCTGGTCCAAAAGGGGGTTCCATTCAGGACTGCCCATGAAATTGTGGGCAAGGCAGTGGCCATGTGCCTGCACAAGGGTGTTGAACTGCATGAACTGCCCATTTCTGAATTGAAAAAGCTTAACCCCTTGATAGATGAAAAATTGTATGCGCTTTTGACCCCTGAGGGTTCTGTGGAATCGAGGCGATCAAAGGGCGGAACCGCTTCGATCATGGTTAAGGCTGCTATAGAAGAGGCCAAAGAGTGGCTGAAAAGCGATGGAGAGCCCCTCGATGTTCATTAATCACCCTGCGCGGCTATGCCTCCTCCTTTTTGCGGCTGCAACCCTTGTGATGTTTTCAGGGTGCGGAAGAAAGGCATCTCCTGTGCCGCCTGGGACGTTGAGGCCCGTTGCCATCAAGGATCTATCCTTCCGTTTCACGCCCCAGGGCGTGGAATTGAGCTGGACTGTGCCTGTCAGGAACCACGACGGCAGCCCCCTTGTGAAGATCAAGGAATTTCACCTTTTTAAGGCTGAAAAGGAGCTGGAGGATGTGTGCGGCAGCTGCCCTGTCACATTTGGGCAGCCCATCCGTATACCCTTTCAGGCAAAACCAGAGGAGGCCAGAAAGGTCTACTATGAAGACCGCACCCTTAAGAATGGCAAACGGTACATTTATGAAGTCCGTACTGTTAAAAGCTGGTTCGTGGCCAGTGATCCATCCAACAGGGTGGAAATTGCCTGGCATCCTCCGCCAGAATCACCAAGGGAATTGAAGGCCATTCCGGTTAAGGGGGGTATAAGGCTTACCTGGAAGGCTCCAGAGAGGTGGGCAAATGGTAAAAAGATAGACAAACCGCTTTTTTACAGGATATACAGGTCCAGGGTAGACAGTGAAAGATGGAAACTCTTAAAGGACAAAACGGAAAAAACCGCCTTTTTTGATAAGAAGGCCAAAGGCAGAACGCGTTACCAATATAGGGTAGCAGCGCTGATTGACTATCACGGCACATTGATAGAAGGCCAAACCAGCAACCCTGTCGCCATTGAACCCAAGGACCTCATACCGCCTGACCCGCCTAAGGGCCTGATAGCCGTTGCTGCCAAAAAGGTGGTTGAACTTCTCTGGAAAGACAACCGGGAGCCGGATCTTGCAGGCTACCTGATCTACCGGCAGGATCCAAAGGGGCGGATAAAATTGTTGAACAACCTTCCCATTCCATTGCCGAGATACGTGGACAGGGAGAAAAAGAGACCAGGACGTTACTATTACTGGGTGACAGCCGTAGACGATGCACAGCCTGCCAACGAAAGCAGACCATCCCGGAAGGCTTCCGTATATATCACTAAGTAAAGGAACTATGTAAAAGATGGATCTATTCAATTTTGTCCAGGGAAAACTCTATTGCGAGGACGTGCCTGTGGCAGATATCGCCGACACCGTTGGCACCCCCTTTTATTTGTACAGCGCCAACACCCTCATAAGGCATGTGAACGCATTTGATAGAGCCCTTTCAGGCCTGGAACATATTGTGTGTTTTGCAGTAAAGGCCAATTCCAACCTGCAGGTCCTCAATATCGTCGGCAGGCAGGGGGCGGGCGCAGACATAGTTTCAGGAGGCGAACTGTTCAGGGCAAAGAAGGCAGGCATAAGTTGTGACAAGATAGTCTACTCAGGGGTAGGGAAAACAAGGTCCGAGATCCTTCAGGCCCTTGAGGCAGATATCTTGATGTTTAACATGGAATCTATTGAAGAGATGGAGGCGATCTGCCAGGCAGCCGGCAGCCTGGGTAAAAAGGCAAGGGTCTCTTTCAGGGTGAATCCCGACGTCGATCCCAAAACACACCCATACATCTCCACGGGTTTGAAAAAAAACAAGTTCGGCCTGCCAATTGTCGAGGCCCTTGAGGCTTACAAGATGGCATCTTCAAGGAAAGAACTGGATATCGTGGGGATAAGCTGCCACATAGGTTCACAAATAACGGAATTAAGCCCGTTTATAGATGCTCTGAAGAGAGTGCTGAAAGTTGCCTCAGCCCTGAGAAAGGAAGGCCTTGGCATCAAATACATAGACATAGGCGGAGGCCTGGGTATCCGCTATAAAGATGAAACACCTCCTACGCCTGAAGAATATGGCCGGGCACTGTGCGACACATTGGCAGGACATGATTTCACCATAATAGTAGAACCAGGAAGGGCTATAGCAGGAAATGCGGGCATACTGGTCACCAGGCTCATCTATACCAAAAAAACGCCTGAAAAATCCTTTTACATAGTGGACGCTGCCATGAATGATCTGGCTAGGCCGAGCCTCTATAAGGCCTATCATGAAATCGTTCCAGTCGAGCAGCGTTCCGTTGCAAAAAAAGTGGTTGATGTGGTGGGGCCAATCTGTGAAACAGGGGATTTTCTGGCAAGGGACAGGGAGCTTCCAGACATGGAGCCTGGAGAACTACTGGCAGTCAAAAGCGCGGGCGCCTACGGGTTCACCATGTCTTCAAATTACAATTCGCGGCCAAGGCCTCCGGAAGTGGTCGTTTCGGGTAACAAATATTGGATTGCGCGGCAGAGGGAGACCTATGACGACCTTGTCCGGGGGGAAACGGTGAGGGAGTTCTGATCATGGGTGAAGCTATAGAGTTCACAAAGATGCACGGAAGCGGCAATGACTTTATCCTCATGGATAACCGTCGAAGGTTGATAAAACACTCTGAGGCGCCCTACAAGGCCAGAAAATTGTGCAAACGCCGTTTTGGCATTGGTGCAGATGGATTTATATTGATCGAAGATTCCAAAAAGGCCGATTTCAAGTGGTATTTCTTCAATGCGGATGGCAGCGAGGCCGAGATGTGCGGAAACGGCGGCAGGTGTGCTGCCAGATTCGCCTACATGAATGACATATGTGGAGAAAAATTAAGCTTTGAGACGCTGGCAGGAATCATCAGGGCCGAAGTAAAGGGGAAGTTGGTGAAGCTTGAAATGACCAATCCTTCAGATCTAAGGCCGAACATAAAATTTTCCACAGGCCTGGACGAGCTTACAATAGACTTCATCAACACGGGTGTGCCGCATGCCGTAATCATTACCGAGGACCTGGACCATGTTCCGGTTTTTGAGTGGGGGCGTCTCATACGTTATGATGACATGTTCGCGCCGGAAGGGACCAACGTTGACTTTGTCCAAGTCAAAAATGAACATCACATCTATATTCGCACCTATGAAAGGGGCGTGGAAGATGAAACCCTTGCTTGCGGAACTGGAGCGGTCGCAAGTGCCCTGATCGCAGGGCTTAAAAAAATGGTGCAAAGCCCGGTCAAGGTCACCACGTGGGGTAACGAAGAGCTTACAATCTATTTTTCCATTCAAGGAGACATGTTCAAGGATGTTTTCCTGGAAGGCAGCGCTGTACACGTATTTACTGGCAGGCTGGACGGTGATGTGGACTAAGCCTTGCCCGCTTTGCAAAAAGCGTTTAAGAATGCGTATAAAAATTGGTGTACAACAAATTTGGGGGAGGTAAGAAATCCATGCCTGATATCGATAGAATCGGCGGGGCCATAGTTGCAATAGTCACACCTTTTAAAAACGGAAAGGTGGATGAACAGACGCTCAAAGATCTTATTGAGTGGCACATCGAGTCTGGTACGCATTGTATAGTTCCGTGCGGCACTACCGGGGAGTCTGCCACACTGAGCCATGATGAACACAAGCGCGTGGTGGAACTGACGATCGAAACGGTAAGAGGCCGCGTTCCAGTTATAGCCGGCACAGGATCAAATTCGACTGCTGAGACTATCATGCTTACAAAACACGCCAGGGACGCAGGTGCAGATGCCGCCCTGGTGATCACTCCTTATTACAACAAGCCAAGCCAGGAAGGCCTTTACCAGCATTTCATGACGGTTGCGGAAGAGTGCA
>JALVPX010000265.1:8223-22923 GCA_027031565.1 Deltaproteobacteria bacterium
CCCATGGTGTTATACAACGTTCCTGGCCGCACCAGCGTGAACATGTTGCCTGAAACAGTGGCAAGATGCGCAAAAGAGAGCGAATATGTAATTGCAATCAAGGAGGCCACAGGCAGCCTCAACCAGGTCTCGCAAGTGATACTCCAATGCCCGGATGATTTTATAGTGCTGTCTGGGGATGATTTTACGGCATTCCCCACCATGGCCATTGGTGGAAAAGGCGTCATCTCGGTCTGCTCCAATGTCTTGCCCAGGGAAATGGCCGAAATGATGAATGCCTGGAACGAGGGGAATATCGACAAGGCAAGGGAACTGCACTACAAACTCTTTCCCTTGTTTGGAGCCCTTTTTTATGAAACCAATCCAGTTCCTGCAAAGACCGCCTTGGCTGTAATGGGTAAGATACCCTCAGACGAGGTGCGCCTCCCCCTTGCTCCGATGAGCGAGACCAACAAGGACAGACTGATACAAGTCATGAAATCAGTGGGGGTGATCTGATCATGGGTGCTGAAAATCCTATAAAAGCCATTGTAGCTGGAGCAGGAGGCAGGATGGGGGGCCGCATTATTGCCATGGTATCGGAGGCAGAAGGGATAACCCTCGGTGGCGCCTTTGAACACCCGGACAGCCCGGCAGTAGGGAAAGATGCCACAGCCTTGGCAGGCCTGCCAGAATCTGGAATTACCGTGGCTGACAATTTGGATGAAGTGATCGACCAGGGAGACGTGCTCATAGACTTCACTTTTCATGAGGCTACTGTCAAGCATGCCAGGATAGCCAGCCAGGCTGGCAAACCAATGGTAATCGGCACTACAGGCTTTACTAAGGGCGAACTGGAAAAAATTTCCGAGCTTGCCAGGGATTTCCCAGTGGTGCTCGCACCAAACATGAGTGTAGGAGTTAATCTGCTTTATAAACTGGTTGAAACCGCCGCCAAGGTGCTTGGAGAAGATTATGATATTGAAATAGTAGAGGCCCATCACCGCATGAAAAAGGATGCTCCAAGCGGTACCGCGCTTCAATTGGGCCGCGTTGCAGCTGCAGCCCTTGGCCGCGACTTCGACACGGTGGCAGTATATGAACGCTATGGAAATATAGGGGAGCGATCAAAGGAAGAAATCGGGATCCAGACGGTGCGGGCTGGAGACATAGTAGGTGAGCATACGGTGCTGTTCGGAGGAATAGGGGAGCGTATTGAGCTTGTCCATAAGGCCTCCAGCCGGGATACCTTCGCAAAGGGTGCTGTACGAGCGGCCAAGTGGATCGTCGGCCAGCCGCCTGGCCTCTATGACATGCAGGATGTCCTCGGCTTGAAGGATTGATAATCACGATCTCAGATTGAAATGAAGCTGGTGCGTTTCATAAAAGGGGCAGGCGACAAGCCCCAATATGGCCTTTTGAGCAGTGAGGGTGTGACCGCCCTTTCCTGCAGCCCCTGTGAGGGGTCATTCGAGACGGTAGGCCCATCTTGCCCGCTGAATGAAGTCAAGCTCTTGGCCCCGGCGGTTCCTACCAAAATAGTGGCGGTGGGACTGAATTATCGTGACCATGCCGCAGAACTAGGCATGAAACTACCGGATGAGCCCCTTTTGTTCCTGAAACCCCCGTCTTCAATCACAGGGCCTGGTGGCGCAATAAAGTTGCCGGAAATGAGCCGGCAAGTAGAATATGAGGCTGAGCTTGCCGTGGTCATCAAGCAACGGTGCAAAAACGTGCCCCTTGCAAGGGCAAAGGAGGTCATCCTTGGCTATACATGCCTTAATGACGTTACGGCCAGAGACCTTCAACAAAAGGACGTCCAGTTTACCCGTTCAAAAAGCTTTGACACATTCTGCCCGATTGGTCCCTGGATTGAGACAGATCTGGACCCAACCGACCTGAAGATAAGGTCCATCTTAAATGGTGAAATCAGGCAGGATTCCTCCACAAATCAGCTTATTTACGATCCCTTTGAACTGGTAAGCTTTATCTCCCGGGTCATGACACTGGAAGCAGGGGACATCATTGCGACCGGCACACCGGTTGGGGTAGGCCGATTGTCGCATGGAGACGAAATTGCAGTCTCCATTGAAAACATTGGTGAACTACGAAATTACGTGGAACAGGAAGGATAAAAAAATGAAGTTTGAACTGGCAGAAAGGTTGAATGCACTGCCTCCGTATCTGTTCGTGGAGCTGGACCGTAAAAAGGCCGAGGCCGTTGCAAATGGGGTAGATGTGATCGACCTTGGCATAGGCGATCCTGACACGCCCACCCCGCAATTCATTGTGGATAAAATGGCACAGGCTATAAGAAACCCAGCCTATCACCGCTACCCCTCCTCGATAGGCATGATGCCCTTTCGCAAGTCTGCCGCACAATGGTGTGAAAAAAGATTTGGACTGGAAATTGACCCTGCATCACAGGTGTGCTGCTTGATTGGTTCAAAGGAGGCTATTGCCCACTTCCCCCTTGCTTTCATAGATCCTGGTGACGTAGTGCTTGTGCCCACTCCCGGATATCCGGTATATCATATCGGCACCCTTTTTACAGGCGGGGAGACATATTATTTGCCTCTTGTTGAACAAAACAATTTCTTACCGGATCTCGACTCAATACCTCAAGAGATCTTAGAACGGGCCAAGATACTTTGGCTGAATTATCCCAACAACCCAACTGCAGCAATTGCGCCAGTGGAATTTTTTGAAAAGGTGGTGGACTTTGCCAGCAACAACAATATCATCGTGTGTCATGATGCCGCCTATTCCGAAATGACCTATGATGACTATACAGCACCCAGTTTCCTGGAAATTCCAGGCGCAATGGATGTGGGAATGGAATTTCATTCCCTGTCAAAGACCTATAACATGACAGGCTGGCGCATAGGCTTTGCCGTAGGAAACAAGGAGCTCATAGGCGCACTGGCCAAAGTCAAAGGCAATGTGGATTCCGGACAGTTCGAGGCCATTCAAGACGCTGCAATTGCAGCCCTGAGCAGCGACCAGCAGTGTGTAAAGGAAATGAAAGGAATCTACACGGAAAGGAGGAATGTACTGGTTGATGGGCTTCGTTCCATCGGCCTGGACGCCTCCATGCCCAAGGCCACGTTTTACGTGTGGACCAAGGTTCCAAAGGGTTACGATTCGGCTTCGTTCTGTGCCCTGCTCCTTGAAAAGGCAGGAATCGTCTGTACCCCTGGAAACGGATTTGGTGAACCTGGTGAGGGTTACGTGAGATTCGCCCTGACCGTTTCCAAAGAACGCCTGCAGGAAGCAGTGGAGAGAATGAAAGGGGTTTTGTGATTCAAGTAAAAGATTACTACAGAAGCCCACATTGAGCAGAAATATTATTTATACTATCTTAATTTTGTTTCTTTTCTTCATAAGGCTGGCAGTTGCTGCAGAAAGCCATATAGTAAATTTAGTGGCTACGCTTGGTGATCTCACTGATGTAATTGGTCTTAATCAATACTATGGATGGTACGAAGGTGAGGTTTCAGACTTTGGTCACACCTTGGATAAACTGCATTGCATTTTTCCAAAGTTACGAATCATTACAAGTGAATATGGTGCTGGTGCCGTCAATGGCCGCCACTCTTCGCATCCTCGGGTTGGAGATTTTTCGGAAGAATACCAATACTATTTCCACAGAGCCTATCTTGATCAACTTGAAGCTCGCCCCTGGTGTCCGGGTGCATTTATATGGAATCAATTTGATTTTGGGGCTGAATGGCGACAAGATGGCATTCCCCATCTGAATAATAAGGGACTTCTTGATTTTGACCGGAAACCTAAGCAGACATACTTTCTTTATAAAGCCAGATGGGCTTCCTCTGAAGATCGTATCTCGAATTTGAGGCAAACTACTGCTGAATTATATAAGAAAATTAATTATATTCATGGATCCTCGACGCGCACTACCATTCCTTTGGATCAGAATTGGTACTTCAGACTAGCTGGGATTGATAATAACAACATAAAGGTCAATCTCCCGCATTCATGGAATACTATCGATGCATTTGATACAAGACCAGGTTACCATCGTGGCGTAGGAATTTACACTAAGACCATAATTTGGCCTAAGATATCACCAAATCAAATAATTCAACTCAACATCAACGGAGGCGGACAAAAGACAAGGGTAATCGTTGACGGTAAAGTGGTGATAGAGCATGTAGGAATGTTTTTAGGCTTTAAAATTGATCTCACACCATTTGCGTTGCATAAGCCAAAATCAATCTTGGTAGTTGAGGTTGACAATCGTGATGATCCGACGATCCCTCCAGTTAAAGAAGCTGACTATAATATTTATGGTGGGCTTTATCGGCAAGTTACTCTCAACATTTTGCCTAAAATACATATAACTGGAGTACGTGTTAACAGTTCAAAGGTTTCATACAAAAAATACATACTACGAATAAATGTGACCACAAACGTCCCGGATGAAAATTTTTCTGCAAACTTATTGGCCCGTTTAGAAAATTTTAACCAGGAAAAAATCCCTTTAACTATTAAAAGAAAAACAAGAAAAAACGACCAATTTGAAATCGTCGCCACACCTAAAACTAAAATCAAAGAATGGTCACCAAATAAACCTGATTTATATGTGCTAAAGATAATGCTTAGACATGGGGACACCATTTTAGATGAATTCAGGACTGTAATCGGCTTCAAGGATTTTAGATGGAAAAAGGGCGAATTGCCAAAACTGAATGATGCTGTTTTTCACTTCAAGGGCACTGCTAGGCATCAAGACAAAGCTGGCAAAGCAAATGCCTTAACTCTTAAAGATCATATATTGGACTTTTTACTGATAAAACAAATGGGGGCAAACGCAGTCCGTTTGGCACACTATCCCCAAGATCCTTATGTCCTAGACATTTGTGACATTCTTGGGCTTCTGGTCTGGGAAGAAATTCCAGTAACTTCCGGCGTTCCTTGGATTCCCGTTTGCATGAAGAACCAATTAGAATATATGCCTCACCCTATTTTCATGAAACGGGCCGAGCGATACCTCAAAGAAATGATTAGGCGTGACTATAACCATGTATCTATTTTATTTTGGGGATTAGTTAATGAAATTGTAACAGAGCATTCCTCAGGCTGGAGAATTGATGTAGCACGCGCTCTTATAAAGAAACTTCATCGAATTGCCAAAAATGAAGACCCGAATCGTTTTACAGCCCAAGCCTTCTAGCAACACAAACTTGTCATACATGACATTAAATGCATGGAATTGCTTCTTTTCTAAGCTTATTTTAGGAGCCTGTGGCATTTTTCTAATTATTATCATTGGGCGTTTTTATACTCACATGATGATACTTTCAGCGATAAACCAACTTGATGTCTCAGTTGAACTTCCTTCCGCAATACGGCCTTTTGATATATTTATTTTTTTTTCGAATTCTATCCTTTATTCACTATGTCTTGCGACAATATATTCCCTGTATGGTGAAGATGGGATTTATTCGTTGCCGTTCTTATTTACATCTGGCTTTATATTATTTCATGGAATAGGCTCAACTATTCTGTTTACCACCACATTTACACTAGATATGATTAATACAAACATAGCACTCTTGCTCTTTGTTATTTCTATATTAGTAACGAAATTTTTGTTAAATACTAGATATCCTGTAATTAATAGATATCGTAAATTATACATCTCAGATACGTGCAACCTTTCATCTGCAGACACCAAATTGATTATCTTTTTATTTACCTTTCTAGCACTGTCTGTATTTATTTATTATTATATTATGGGAGGCGCGCCATTCTATTCTGCTTTAAAACATATTCTATATGGTGATATAAATATAGCTAAAGAAATCATCCATATGGGACGTCGCTCACAATATTATGATACTAGTACCTATATGGGGCAAGGATACTTTGAACTTATACGTATTGGTTTACTGCCATATTTGGCTCTTTTATTTTTCACAAAGTATTATAATCTATCATTTAGGCGAAAAATATTTAGCTATTTTGCCATCATCATGGTCGTTCTTATTTCACTCGCCTCCGGACAGCGGTGGCCAACCGCGTTTTTTATACTTACATTTACTTATCTATTTGCATTGCTTCGTAATTCTAATTTTTTTAATAAAAAAATTATTATCTCTATCTTTTTTCTTTTAACAATATTGTTTCTTTTAACATATTTAATGAATAGATCCTCTGTACAATATGCTCAAGGATTTGCAATTTTTCCCGCTATCATTAAAAGATTGTTTTATCGAATCACTTTAGCGTCACACCTTCCCGCCTATTTAACCTATTTTGTATTTCCTGACATAATGGGGTACCAAATGGGATGCACATGGTTGCAGGATCTATTAGCTTATTTGCCTGGGCCAGATTCGACCTTTGGCGTCATCTATTCGAATATATTAGGCCAATCCTGGGGGAGCGCACCACTCACTATACTTGGAGAACTGTATGTGAACTTAGGTTTATTAGGTCCAGCATCTGGCTTTATAATACTTGGTATAATAATTACCTATCTTCAAGAAATATTCAGAATCAAAATGGCCGCAGACAATAGTTTTGCTGTAGACTATGCAATCATTGGAATCGGACTGATCCGCTTATGTTACGGTTCAACGATCGGCTTCATTAGCAATGCATTGTTGCCAATTATTTTCTTTCGTTTGATATTTTTGTTCACAAAATTAGCCGTGATCAAATGAACAAACCTAGCCTATTATTTGACTTTTCACATACAATTATTTATTCATTAATAATTTTTATTTTAAGTATTTATTCCACGCACGTTTTTGCCATTAAATTGGATCCAGAACAATTCGGCCAATTACAGCTAGCCAGGCGGATTGTTGTCTATATTTTCCCTATTTTTATCTTTGGTCTTAATACAGCATTAGTTCGTCAAGTCTCCTTTTATCAAAAACCAGGAGAAAAAAAAGCTTTATTGACCGCTGCTCTTTTAATCACAATTGCTGGAACTATAATTAGTTCCCTGTTCATATTGCTTTTTACCAGGCCGATAAATTCCTTAATATTTCACGACCATAGGGGTAGTCAGGAAATTTTATTACTGATAATTAGTACAATTTTTTTTACCTATCAATATGCCACATTTAGGGCAACAGAACGCTTGTTTTGGGCAAATTTACTGTTGCTAGTTATTACAGGCCTAATCCCCTTATTGGTTGCTATTACAGCGCCTTCTCATATAACTGTTTTCGCTGTCCTTAAGAAACTAGCAATATTTTCACTAAGTGTTACCCTGGGGATTATCTTTATTTTACAATTCAGATTTGAATTTTGGAGGTCATGTTCTGGATATTGTACACGTGAACTAGCCTATTCGATAAAATTGCTAATTAAATATGGGCTTAGAAGAATGCCTATACCTATTTTGCTTGGTATTATATATTCTGGAGGTGCAATAGCTCTAAACTACCACCATGCCTATAAGGAGTCCGGCTACTTTCTTGCCGCCTTATTTCTTTTAAGAATCATAGAACAAGCCGTTGGGCCAGTTGCAGTCGTAATGCTTCCACATTTATCTAAAGAGGCTGGACAAAAAGATTTCGATACTATTAAACAATATACTAAAAATGTCATAGAGTTCGTCTTTACAATCGGTTTATTTGTAGCAGTTCAAATATTTCTACTCGCCGATTATCTAAGCAATGCCATGTATAGTACATCTTATATAAATACAGCAAATGCTTTTAGAATCTTATCATTTGGAATAGTATCTGTTTTGTTCTTTTCACTGTCTCAAACTATAATTGACGCTATCACCAATCGTGGGATAGTCCTTTTGGCGTCTGTATTGGGTACAGCTATCAGCCTACTCGGTTTTTTAATCCTAAAAATCAATTCCGCAAACATAGCAGCGTATCTACTGGTTATTAGCATAACTATAACCAGTCTTGTTTTATATATATATCTTATCTTTTTCTTTAATATTAAGCCTCTGCCTCAGGGTTTTGGAAAGATTCTCTTTGCTAATCTAATTGCTGCCGTATTTTCATATCTCTTTATCAAGGTTTTAGTCCTTCTTGTTAAACTGCACATACTTTCTCTCCTTATAAATTTAACTTTTATTGGTATCATATATCTTTACTTATGTTGGATATTTAATCTTAATTTCGCTAAAGAATTATTTCAGATTCTCTATCCAAAAAAATGGAAAATCCAATAGTATCTGACAGAAAAACTTTGTTATATGTAATTCCTGTGCCGAACTTTTTTTCACAATTTAAGGGTGTTGGTGGACACATTGCACACACTTATGGCGTGTTGCGCGGTTTTACATCCATAGGATATGATATTATTTCAGTAATGGAAGAGAGTCCGCCTTTCGAAATGCCTCATAAGGTAAAAAACATGTTGCTACCTATGCAGCGTGATACCTTTGTATCCAGACAACTTTGGAACAGGGACATCATTTTTTTGATCAATAATCTTTTAAAGGTCAATCAGCCTCAGCCTAGGTTTTGCTATATAAGATATAGTGGCAAATTCCTGCCTTGGTATCCTATTTTAAAAAAAAGATTAAAAAAAACACCAATGGTTCTAGAGGTAAATAGTTTTGTTAGTCAGAGGTATCGCTTTTTATCCCTTTTTGATCGATTAGCACTATCATGCAGTGACATTATTCTAAGTGTGTCAGAAAAAAATAAAAGGGATATTTTACAGCGTGTCAATAAAACTCTTCACAAAAAGATATTGGTGTTACCAAATGGTGTTGATATAAACCGGGTAAATTGTAGTCCTACACGGCCGGGACAACACAACAAACATGAAATAAAACTAGGTTATGTCGGTATATTTAAACCGCATTATGGATTAGAATTTCTGTTAGATGGTTTCAAAATCTTGTCACAAAAATATGATAATGTGTCTCTACATTTATATGGGGCTGGAATTTTCGAAAAGCAGCTGAAACAACTCGCAAAGGGGAACAAAAAAATTTACTTTCATGGGTCAGTACCTTTTGAGAAAATTAAAAAAGCATACAGCAATCTTGATATTTTAATAGGGACTGCGACACCAAAGACCTTTCAGAATTCACCTATAAAGTTATATGAATATATGGCTACTGGCAAACCAGTGATCCATGCCAGAACGCCACAAGTGGAAAAAATAGCAAAAAAACAAAATTCGGTTTTATTATATGATTGGAATAATCCGCATCAATTGGTTAAACAGATTAAACGCTTAATACAAAACCCCGATGTAGCCTTGAGCCTATCACAAAGGGCATTAGACGAGGTGAAATCTAATCATACGTGGGAGCAACGTATGAAAAGGCTCGATAATTTTTTGAGGAAACTCACAAAATGCGATTGAACGCCTTTTTATGAAAGGAAGAATCCACTTTATTAGTGATCATCTCATGTATGCTTCACGTAAAAAAAACGTGCTGCGAAGCACGGATGGAGGACGTACATGGCATCATTTTTTTTCATTCCGGCTGTCTCCCTTGGCATGGCTTAAAACCCAAAACGAATTACTGAGAAGACTATTCAGAATGCATATTCATCATATTGTACCCGCCTCTGATTCTTTCGTAACAATCGTTGCTTTTGGGGGGATTTATGTCTGGGATATTCAGAAACGTTGCCTTATACGATCAGATCATCATTTGTCTGGATCTCGTCCACTTATCCTCTGCAATACCGAAGATGGTATTTACTTTGGAGAATACAAGAACAATAAAGATCGCGGACCCGTTCGCATTTTTCATAGTCAGGATCATGGAATAACTTGGAAACCAGTTCATGTATTCAATAATGTCCGTCACATACACGGAATATTTAAAGATCCCTATTCTGATGGCCTTTGGATCACTACCGGGGATTTGGATTACGAATCAGCAATATGGGTTGCTGATAATAAATTCAACGATGTGAAAAAGGTGTTGCAAGGTACACAGCAGGTACGAGCTGTAAGTCTGTTGTTCACTGAACAGTATATATACTTTGGTTCTGATTCTCCATCGGAAAAAAATTTCTTATACCGCTTTGATCGCTCTAACAAGGCATTATACAAATTGCAACATGTTGAAGGGCCGGTATTCTGGGGATGTAAGGTTGAAAATGATCTATTTTTTTCCACTGTTGTTGAGCCAAGTGCCATAAACAAAACTAAATATGCGACTATTTGGCATTCTAAGGATGGATCCTCTTGGCAAAATATCACTTCGTTAAAAAAAGATATACTGCCATCCAAACTTTTTCAATATGGTCAAATATTCTTTCCCTATGGAATCAACAACACAGGATTACTTTGGTTCACACCTTTTGCAACAAGGAATCACTTGACTATTAACCAAATATCACTTCAGAATTTGGCATGAAATCAAATACCAACAAAAAGAAAATGGAAACTCTTATTTATCTACCTGATATCAATACGAAGCGTCATTCAGAACATCTAATATGGAAATGGTATCAAAATATAGAAATTGAATTAAAAACCGTACTGGATGGTCAACGTTTAAATAATTATTTAGAGTCCTATTATCGGGAAGCTGGATTATTAACGGCATGGAGAAGACCTTTTTTCAAACATCATTTTGCGAGAACTTTTGCAGATGCTGCCAATCACATTTTGGCAGCACATAGTAAACCTTTAATATTGGATTTGGGATGCGGCTCTGGCACTCAATCTTTGTGGTTTGCGATAATGGGGGCAGAAGTAATTGCTGTAGATATGGATGATAAGGCTCTGCAGCTCTTTGAAATTCGAAAAATATTTTATGAAAAGCTCTTGGGCCGTAAATTGTCAATAGAAATACACGAAAGCGATATTTTTAAATTTAATTTTTACGCAGCACAGTTTTTTAACGGGATTTATTCTATGTTTGCATTTAACATGATGCAGCCTTCCAAACTCTTATTAACGATTCTTTCTGACCATAGTGAGCCCGGATGCCGCTTGGCCATTTTAGACGGTAATAATCGTTCCTGGCTCCCAAGATTGATACCGTCGCGTAAAAGAGAGCACTGTTTGTCACCGACAGAATTAAAAAACGAACTAGCAAAACGGTCCTTTAATGTGGTAGCTCAGACACCTGGTTTCTGTATCCCGCCAATAATTTGGACGTTTTTCCCCACCCCCTTTTTAAGAAAAATAGATACGCTATTAGGGAGAAGTCCTCTATTTACAATATCATATCAAACCCTGGCCATCAAAGAATAACTTCCCATGCAAACGAAGAAATTGGGCGTACTGGGACTGAAACTAGAAACATTATCCAAACTCGGATGGAAAAACATCATAAGGGTAATATTTTACCGCCTGGGTAAAAAAAGCGGTTTTTACGAAAAGACATTGCCTATAGGAGAGCCTTACGCTTTATCGTTAACCCCTTCTTGTTTTTCAGCAACCATTAGGGGCACATCACTCAGCGGACCTGAGCAGACCGTTCTTCTCAAAAATGCTGATCGTTTGAGAAAGGGCAGCATGTGCTACTTTTCACATTTCTGGTTTGATGTTGGTTCACCTCCTTCATGGTTCAACAATCCCTTTAAAAAGAGCGTTTGTAAAGATAATAAAATCCATTGGTCTAAACTTCCTGATTTTTCCAAAGAACTTGGGGACATCAAAACCATTTGGGAATTGTCCAGATTTGCGTGGGCATTGGACTTGGCAAAAGCTTACAGGCTGACTTCAGAAAAAAGTTACTTGGACACCTTGAACGCATGGCTTGCCGACTGGACAAAGCATAACCCTGTAAATGCCGGCCCAAATTGGAAATGTGGCCAGGAGGCAGGTATAAGGATGATCAATCTTTTACTGGCAGCTAGAGTTCTTGGACAAGCCCCAGAGAAACTGAACAAAGGCATTATACGATTCATTTGGGAGCATTGCCAACGTATTGAACCGACCCTTTTTTATGCAATTGCCCAAAACAATAATCATGGTATGTGCGAAGCCGCAGCCCTGTTTATAGGCGGTGCCTGTCTGACTCAACAACAAATCGACCCCTCAAAGAAAAAAAAGGCTATAAGATGGAAAAGGCTTGGGCGAAAATGGTTAGAGGACAGAGTTCGAAAATTGATTGAAAATGATGGAAGTTTCTCACAATATTCTGTTAACTATCACAGAATGATGTTGAATATTTTAAGTTATACAGAGATATGGCGTAAAATATTAAATGAAAGGCCTTTTAGTAAACAATTTTACCATAAGGCTGCTCAAGCAACGAAATGGCTCTTCATTTTTACTAATAGCAATAGTGGCCAAGCACCAAACATAGGTTCCAATGACGGAACCTTGTTGTTTAACCTATCCAATGATTCATATCTTGATTTCAGACCAAGTGTAAATCTGGCTGGATGTCTATTTTTGAACTACATGCCTTTTTCTGAAACCAGTATCAAACAAATATCTGAATGGATCGACGTAGATTTGTCACTGCCCCGAAAGCCCCATTCTATACTCAAAAAAGACCCTATTCTCTTTAAAGATGGCGGCTATTGTTTCCTGAACAAGGATAATATAGAACTTTTCATCCGTTTTCCTTCATTTAAATTTAGGCCTCATCATTGTGACATGCTCCACATGGACTTGTGGGTCAACGGACAGAATATCATTTGCGATTCTGGAACGTACAGTTACAATTGTGACGAAGCGTATCTTACCTATTTCCCAAGCACTCTGGCGCACTCCACCATACAACTGGACGGCAGAGATCAAATGAAGCGGGCAGGCAGATTTTTATTTGCTGGCTGGCCTGAAAGCTATCCGGTAGAAAATATATCAAGGCACAATGAAACCTACACATGGCAAGTTGGTTACCGAGATTTTGGAGGAGCAGAACATATAAGAAAGATAATCTTAAAATCAAATAAGGTGATTGTTGTTGACAAGGTAAGAGATTTTCAGTACAGGGCCATTTTAAGGTGGCATTTGGCACCTTTCGACTGGATATTAGAAGGCAGCAAATGTTCCTCCTTTGCTGCCACCATAAATATAGAATCGACTGTACCCATTAAACAAATCCTCCTGACCAGCGGGTACAGATCTTTATATTATTTGAAAAAAGAAAAGATACCCGTATTGGAAACAGTGGTTGACAAACCAGGGAAAATCATCACCCAAATAATTTTAAAGACTTAAATAACAGTTTTACTATTAGTTTATGAAAATTCTCTATTTTCATCAACATTTTTCCACTCCATTGGGTTCCACTGCTATACGATCATACCAAATGGCGCAAAAACTGATTGCCCGAGGTCATGAAGTTACCATGATTTGCGGATCTTATGCCGGAGGTGATACCGGTTTGAAAGGTCCCTTCAAGAACAATAAACGTATAGGCGTTGTTGACGGAATCAAGGTAATCGAGCTGAAACTTCACTATTCTAATGACGACGGTTTTATAAGGCGTACTCTTGTTTTTTTGGCCTTTGCTGCCCAAAGCATCTTCTTGGCCCTTAGGAATGATTACGATCTTTTGTTCGCTACTTCTACGCCTCTCACAGCAGGAATTCCGGGAATATTTTCCACATGGATGCGGCACAAGCCTTTCGTTTTCGAGGTGCGTGATCTATGGCCTGAACTACCAAAAGAAATGGGCGTAATTAAAAATCCTGTAATCTTAGGGTTGATGAATGTATTGGAATGGACCACATACAAAAGTGCCGCAGCATTAATTGCGCTCGCCCCTGGTATAGCAGATGGTATCTGCAAACGAGGCATCAGCAGAGGAAAAGTAACTATCATCCCGAATGGGTGCGACCTGAAAATCTTTGGCAACAAGGATATCGAACCCTGGCGGCCCAAAGGGGTGTCAAAAGATGATTTCATTGCTGTTTTCACAGGCACTCACGGGATAGCCAATGGGCTTGACGCCGTGTTGGATGCCGCCGCTGAACTCAAAAAGCGCGGCAACAACCACATCAAAATCATTCTCATCGGGCAAGGCAAATTAAAATCAGCTTTGGTAAAACGGGCTCAAAAAGAAAATCTAACAAATGTAATTTTTTTAAACCCTGTGGACAAAGGCAAGTTGGCTGGTTTGCTGGCCGCATCAGACCTTGGAATGCAAATCTTGGCAAATGTTCCAGCATTTTACTATGGCACATCACCCAATAAATTTTTTGATTATATTGCAGCCGGCCTGCCCGTTTTGAACAACTATCCTGGCTGGATAGCCAATTTAATTGAAGAGCACAAATGCGGGTTTGTTGTGGAGCCCGACAATCCTGCCGCTTTTGCCGATGCGCTGGAAGGTGCTGCCAGAAATAAAGACCAATTAAAAAAAATGGGCGATGCTGCCCGAAAATTGGCCGAGGATAAATTTGACAGAGATATGCTTTCGGATCAGTTTGTAGATTGGTTGGAAAACCACTCGCGCGTATGTTGAAAAGATGTCTCGATATAATCATTTCCTCGCTTGGCATAGTGTTGCTAGCACCCTTGCTGGTTATAATAGCTCTTGTGATACGACTATCTATGGGGGAACCTGTTTTTTTCCGTCAGGCCAGGCCCGGACAATATGGTAAGCCCTTTAATTTGATCAAGTTTAGAACCATGATGAATCAGGGTGGGGACTCGGCAACCCCGCTGCCAGATTCACAGCGCATAACCAAATTAGGCAGATTTTTGCGTTCCACAAGCTTGGATGAATTGCCTGAATTGTGGAACGTGCTCAAGGGGGATATGAGCCTTGTGGGGCCTAGACCTCTGCTCATGGAATACTTGGAGAAATACACACCTGAACAGGCTAGGCGC
>JALVPX010000266.1 GCA_027031565.1 Deltaproteobacteria bacterium
CCTCTATTGCCGGGAAAGTGGATCATTTGAGAGGCCTGAAAGAGAATGTAATCATGGGCCGCCTCATTCCTGCTGGAACCGGAAGGATGTACTATAACATGAAGGAAAAACATAACCGGACCCCGGCGCCAGTCTAAAAACGGAAACAGAAAAGCCAGAGGTCCTGCTGGGCCTCTGGCCGACATCTAACGGACCTTGAAATGACTAAAATCCCAGAAAAGGTGATGCCGATTTACAGGCGTTTGTCAAAACGCTACAAGCTGGACTTTGAAGACATTGCCATTCGCGGAAGGCGGTTTTCATTGCTGCATCTGCAGGATATAGAACCGCTTATTGCAGGCAAGGATATATTTGCACACGCTGAGGAGTTCCCTTTTTGGGTCAAGATCTGGGAATCATCCGTGATATTGGCTGATTTCATGGCCTCCGTGGAGCCGGACGAAGGCAGGCGGATATTGGAGCTTGGGGCAGGGCTCGGAGTCACTGGTATCGTTGCAGCCTGTTTCGGTCATCACGTCCTTTTGACAGATTATCAAGATGAAATCCTCGATTTCGAAAGGGTGTCGGCGGCTGTAAATAAGTGTGATGAAAATGTCATTTGCAAGCGTCTTGATTGGTTGAAGCCGGCAGACCTCGGCAGATTTCAGATGATCATAGGCTCTGAAATCCTGTTCCATCCAAAATTCTTCGAGCCTTTGTTGAATGTATTCAGGAAATATCTTGCCCCAGATGGTGTTATATACATGGCACATGACGTGCGTCGCAAAAGCCTGGGGCAGTTTTTGCCATTGTGCGAAAAGGAATACGATATAGCTATGCAAAAGCGGGTCCTGAGGTCGGATGATGAAACCATAGAGGTATTGTTAAGCCGTCTCGTGCCCAAAAAAACAGCCTAATCAAGCATATCCACTATTTTCTGTGCCATGCCTGTATATTTTGCAGGTGTCAATTCCAGGAGCCGTTCTTTATCTTTTTCATCCAGCTTGAGGGTCTCAATGAATTGCCTGATCTCTTTCTCGGTGATCTTATGGCCGCGGGTAAGCTCCTTCAGCTTTTCATACGGTTTTTCAATCCCGGCCTTTCGCATAACAGTTTGAATGGGTTCGGCCAAGACCTCCCAGGCATTGTCCAAGTCCCTGGCCAGCACATGTTCATTGAGCTGCAATTTGCCAAGGCCTTTGAGCGTGGACTTGTAGGCTATCAAGCTGTATCCAAAACCGACCCCCATATTTCTCAAGACAGTGGAGTCGGAAAGGTCTCGCTGGAGTCGGGATACAGGGAGCTTGGCAGAAAGATGCCTGAAGACCGCATTGGCCAGGCCGAGGTTTCCTTCTGAATTCTCAAAGTCGATGGGATTGACCTTATGGGGCATGGTGGAGGAACCCACTTCTCCCTTTACCGTCTTTTGGCCGAAATAGGCCATGGAAATATAGGTCCAGATATCGCGGTCCAGGTCGAGCAGGATGGTGTTGAACCTGCTGATTGCATCAAACAGCTCGGCCATGTAGTCATGAGGCTCAATCTGGGTGGTGAAGATGTTTAGTTCCAGCTCCAGCTTGTTTTCCACGATCTCTTTTGCCAAGGATATCCAGTCCACATCGGGGTAGGCAGCCAGGTGGGCATTGTAATTGCCAACTGCCCCGTTTATCTTCCCAAGCAATTTGACCTCTTCCACCCTCTTTTTTTGCCGCAAAAGACGGTCGGCAAATACTGCCAGCTCTTTTCCCATGGTCGTAGGAGAGGCTGGCTGGCCATGCGTTCTGGCGAGCATGGGAACGGCTTTCCACTTTTGGGCTAAGGCCTTCAGCTTATCTATTATTTCCTGTTGGACCGGCAAAAGCTCCCTAAGGCCGTCTTTGAGCATGAGTGCATGGGACAAATTGTTTATGTCTTCAGAGGTACATGCAAAATGAATAAATTCTGAGAGCGGCTCAAGGGAAGTGGCGGCAATTTTGTCCTTTATGTAATATTCCACGGCCTTGACGTCATGGTTTGTGACTCTCTCGATATCTTTGACCTTATTTGCCTCTTCAGGTGTGAAGCCTTCTATGATATCCAACAGAAAGTCCTTTTCATCCTGTGTGAGCGGCCGGCATTCGGGAATTTTCTCTTCAGCGCATAAGACCATGAGCCACAAGACTTCAATCTTAATCCTGTTTCGTATGAGGGCATATTCTGAAAAACAATTTTTCAAAGGCCTCACCTTGGAGGCATAGCGTCCGTCAATGGGGCTGATTGCTGTGATCATGGTGGTCTCCTGCCTCTGAAGCAGGGCAGAGCCCTGTTTTAGGCCTTTTGCAAAGGAACATAGCATTTCTTCACGTGCTTTCAAGGGAGTAAAAGTTGCACCTTATGCCTTGTCTCGGCCATTGTCAGAATTATTTTTTATTTATAGGAGCAGTGATATAATGGGCTTATGATCAAAAAATTCTTGACGCTCACACCTTGTGGTGCTAGGCATATAGACGTGTTTTGGCGATATTATTTCATTTAAACTAATAAAAATATAAGTAGAAAGGAGGTAGTCGCTATGAGAGGCAAGGTTTCAATTTTGACGCTCCTGGCCTTTCTGTTGATGTCGTGCGCGGTGTATGCCGTTCCCACCCACATCACAGTGAAGGTCAAGACCAAAGATGCGAAGTTTATGGGAAGCAGCATGGGTGGAGCCCTGGTAACCATCACTAATGCGGATACCGGTGAACTGCTGGCAAAGGGGATTACCAGTGGTTCCACAGGAAATACAAAGCTCATAATGAAGAGTCCCTGGACAAGGGGGGTACCAATTTCCACAGGTGCAGCAGAATTCAAGGCAACGATCGATATCGATGAACCCACTTTGGTGCAGGTCACGGCATATGGCCCCTTGGCCCAGAGGCAGTCGGCCAACCGCATAAGTGTTACACAATGGGTAGTGCCTGGTAAGGACATCACGAATGGAGACGCCTTCATGCTGGAGATGCCGGGCCTGGTTGTGGACGTACTTTCACCTCCAACCCATATCAAGTACAAAGGAGCCACGCAGGTACCTATCAAGGTGAACGTG
The DNA here is from genome assembly GCA_027031565.1 of Deltaproteobacteria bacterium. Taxonomy (GTDB): domain Bacteria; phylum Desulfobacterota; class Dissulfuribacteria; order Dissulfuribacterales; family JALVPX01; genus JALVPX01. The sequence continues at coordinate 3,044 of JALVPX010000266.1, forward strand.
GCCATGATGTGAGGCTGTCCTATCACGCCAGGTGGCGTGTGGAATGCCAACAAGTTTGAAGTTAAGGCCATCATAAAGAACAAGGGCAAGGTTGTTGCCGAGCTGCCCCTTACCTATGCAGGCAAACCGAGCCAGTTCGCCGGGGCATTTTCAGCTGGTCCAGGAGTGTATGAGGCCACGGTCTATGCATATGATGCATTTACTGGCAATACTGGTGTAGATAAAGTCACGTTCATAGTCAAAAAGCCGAAGAAATAAGGAACATATAGGGAAAGCACGTATTTCGCCCCCGGCCTTTAAAAGGGCCGGGTTTTTTGTTTAATGAGACATGTTTAAAGAGTCCTGTTTCAGCCATTAAAAAGTCACCTCTAGCCTGCTTCATGATAATATGCGCTCTTTGTCTCAACGTTAATCCAGGACGTTCGGCAGACAAATCACAACCTAATGTTAAGGCTTGAGATGGCCTGGAAGACCCCTGCAGGATGGATATTTTGGATAAACAATCTTGAAATAGATCAATTGACTAGCTCGAGTTCGGACATGGTGGTGATAGACTATTCCAGGGACGGGAGTGCTGAATCAAGCGGGACGCGACAGCTAGGGGAAAGGTGCTTAATCATTATGAGACTTATGAAAAACTGTCTCTTTTGCCCAATAGCTGCGTTATCGTCGCAAAAAAATGCTCACATACCCCAAGTATGCTGCGCTTTTTTTGCTCCTTAGGCCTTGCTCTTGAACAAAATAGTTGTTTTTCAGAGGTCTCATTATGTCTTTAAGGAGGAAATTTTGACATCATACAGGGAAAATATTGGCCAATTTTCGATTATCCATGTTGAATGATCCTTTTTTCACTTTATAGTTCCTTGCCAATAAAAAGAGGCTTTGTTAGGTTGCATCGGTCTGCTCAACTTGGTGAATTGTGCTGACAGTAACCGGAAGCTGCTGGAGCGTTAATCTGGTAATATTTTTAAAAAATTGATTTTGTAAAAAATCTGAAGCTAGACAGAACCCATGATATTAAATTCTATTTTTGGATGGCTTTCCAAGGATCTGGCCATTGATCTCGGCACAGCCAATACGCTGGTATATGTAAAGGGCCGCGGCATAGTATTGTGTGAACCTTCTGTTGTGGCAGTACGTCAGGATGTGCGCTCCAAGCGGGTACTGGCCGTGGGGCAGGATGCAAAGAACATGCTTGGCAAGACCCCTGGCAATATTGTTGCAATACGCCCGATGAAAGACGGTGTGATAGCCGATTTCGAAGTCACAGAGGCAATGCTCCGCTATTTCATACGCAAGGTTCACAACAGGCGGACCCTGGCCCGCCCCAGGATCATAATAAGTGTTCCTTCCGGCATTACCCAGGTGGAAAAAAGGGCTGTCCGTGAATCAGCGGAATCCGCAGGCGCCAGGGAGGTGTATCTTATTGAAGAGCCCATGGCAGCAGCGATTGGTGCCGGCCTACCCATTACGGAGCCTACTGCGAACATGGTGGTTGACATTGGAGGCGGCACCACTGAGGTAGCGGTTATTTCCCTTGCCGGCATTGTTTACAGCAAATCCGTCAGGGTGGCAGGCGACAAGATGGACGAGGCAATAATGCAGCACATAAAGAGGCGTTATAACCTGCTCATCGGGGAACACTCTGCAGAAAAGATAAAGATCGAGCTTGGAGATGTCATACCTGAAGAGCCCTATGCAGAGACAGAGATAAAGGGACGGGACCTGGTGACGGGCGTTCCGAAGACCATAGCCATAAATGCCCTTGAAGTGCGGAACGCCATTTCAGAACAGATCGAGACCATTGTTGAGACGGTTAAGAGTGCTCTGGAACAGACTCCGCCGGAATTGGCAGCAGATATAGTGGACAAAGGCATTGTCCTGACTGGCGGGGGGGCACTGCTGAAGAATCTGGACAAGTTGTTGAGAGATGAAACCGGCCTGCCCATAATTATTGCTGATGATCCATTGACTTCGGTTGTTCTCGGCTCTGGCAAGGCCCTGGATAATCTTCATATTTTAAGAGAAATAATGATACATTAAAAAAACAGTACCCCCTTGGAAAACAGGACTCCCGGAAAAAAGAACAGTAAAAAACGTCTGGTTACCATTTGTGCCATCGCCTTGGTGGCACTAATACTCTTTTCCATGGTTGGGCTGAGGATTGGTGCGCAAGATTTCACCATGCCGTTCAAGTTTCTTTTCATGGACGGATCGGCTTCTGTCCAGGGAATGATCGTAAAGCCTTATGTGTGGTTGAAGCAATTCATCTCCTTTGGCGGTAAATGTCAGGATATCAGGGTTCAAAACCAGGCCCTGCTAAAGGAAAACGCTCGACTGAGGCAGGAACTGGTTAGATATCAGGAGGCCTATCTTGCAAAAGAGCGTTATCGTAAGATGCTGAAGATAAAAGAGCAGACAGACTATCCAGTGGTATTCGCGCAGGTCATAGGCGTGGATTTGGCTCCCTGGGCAGGAACCATCCTGGTGGATCGCGGCAGGAGGGATGGCGTACTTCCCGACATGGTTGCACTATCCTGGCAGGGTGTGATCGGCCACACCATTGAGGCCTACCCAGGAAGCAGCCGCATCCTTCTGCTTTCCGATCCCCGAAGCCGGGTGGCTGCAATAGTTCAACGCACCAGGGTGAGGGGGGTGCTGAAGGGCACAAGTTCCTCCCTTTGTTCACTGGTTTATGTCGAGAAGGGGACGGATGTCGAGGTCGGAGACAAGGTCATAAGCGCCGGCACGGACGGGATATTCCCCAAAGGGCTGTTGCTGGGCGTAGTGAGCAGTGTTGATCCGGGCTCAATGGATGGGATATTCCAGACCATAACCGTTGAACCTTCTGCAGACCTTAATGATATCGAAGAGGTCTCCATTTTGCTCACTTCAAAAATGGACGAGCACCAAGGCTCATGATCCGCTTTATCGTCGCCATTTTCTTTGGATATATCTTTATACTTTTGGAGACAGCCTGGGGAAACGGTCTGCAGGTGGGCATGGCCAGGATTGATTTCCTTGTTCCGTTGGTGGCCTGGTACGGTTTCAAGACTCCGCTTCCTGAGGGGTTGTTCCTGGTGTTGACGCTGGGGATCCTTGCCGAGCCATTTACCGTACTGCCTGGCGGTATTCAAATTACAGTGCTTGTAAGTGCTTACCTTTTGATCAGGTATATCAGTGGTCACATTCCAGGTCTTAGATGCTGGCACAAGGTGCCAGTGGTTGGTTTTGTTGCAGCTGAAAGCCAGATCTTGGAAATGTTGTTGAGCGGAGCCGCACAGTACATATGGCCCTGGGGTGTTGTTCAGGGAGGATTGGCTGCGTTGATCTTTCCATTTCTCATGCTCCTGCTTGAGTTCTGGGAGGGACTTTTCAGCCGCTTTACTGCTAGAATCAGGGTGGGGGCATGAGGCTGCGGTTCAAAGGCAAGAAAAACGATTCTAGGCGAGGCGCCTCCATACGTCTCAAGAAGTTTGATCTTCCTGAGGTGTCGGTCAATTATACACGAATCAAGGCTGCCGGGTTTGTCATATTTTTCTGCTTTGTCACATTGATCGCTCGTCTCTGGTATCTGCAGATATTGGAATTGGAACACCTCAAATTGCGGTCGGAGACAAACAGGTTCAGACAAGTGCGCCTTGTTCCCCCAAGGGGAAAGATCCTGGATCGTAACGGCCGGGTCCTGGCGGGAGTACGTCCCGCCTTTAATCTTTGCCTGATCAAGGGAGAGGCTGAGGATCTTGAATCACTGTTCGCTGAATTGTCGCAGCTTCTCGACATCCCTCAGTCGAGCCTCAAGATAAGGCTCATTGAAGGCAAGAAACTACCGAAATACGTTCCGGTTGTCCTGATGCGCGATATAAGTTGGGAGCAGCTTTCAAAGGTGGAGGTAAGGCTGCACAGGCTGCCAGGCATCTACATAGAAGCTGCCCCTGGAAGGAAATATCCAGAGGGCAGGCTGGCTGCCCATCTCATAGGTCATCTCGGCCAGATAACCGAAGAGGACCTTGCCAAAGGGCGATATCCAGGTGCGGTCTCAGGCGATCTGGTCGGCAAATATGGAGTGGAAGCGCAATATGAAAAGATCTTGCGCGGGGTTTACGGCAGCAGGAAGATCGAAGTGGATGCCATAGGCGGGCTCAATCGGGTGGTAGAACAGGATTCACCTAAACCAGGCTCCGACATCTATCTTACCATAGATATGGACATACAGAGGGCGGCAGAAGAGGCCCTGGAGGGCAAGGTGGGAGCTGCTGTGGCCATTGATCCCAGAAGCGGCCAGCTGCTCGCCCTTGTGAGCAGCCCGGCATTTGAGCCCGAAGCCTTTGTTAAAGGCCTGTCGCCGGAACAATGGAAAGCACTTCAGGACCCTGTATTGAAGCCATTGTTTAACAGGGCGCTCCAGGGTAGGTATGCCCCAGGTTCAACATTCAAGATAGTCACTGCTCTGGCTGGCCTCAAGGAGAGGGTTGTCAGCGCCCACACGAAGTTCAAGTGCACAAGCTCTTTCAAGTTGGGGTGCAGGGTTTTCCGCTGCTGGGATTGGCGCGGCCACGGCAAGACCGATCTTTACAAGGCACTGGTAGAATCCTGCGACGTTTATTTTTATAACTTAGGCCTCAAACTCGGTATAAAAAAACTGGCATATTATTCACGCAAATGCGGGTTGGGTGTTAAGACCGGTGTGGACTTGGCGCACGAATCATCCGGTTTGATACCAACCCCGGAATGGAAGATCAGGCGGTTTCACCAAAAATGGCAGGGCGGCGAGACGCTTACCATAGCCATAGGCCAGGGTTACACGCTGGTTACCCCCATTCAAATGGCAAGATTGATTGCCTCGGTAGCCAATGGAGGCACCATATACAGGCCCCAGTTTATTGACCAAGTTGTCGATTGCTCCGGCAGGGTAAGCAAGGCATTTGAAAAAGAGGCACAGGGAAGACTTCCGGCCACTTCGTATCAGTTGGCCCTTATCAAAAAGGCACTGCTGGGGGTAGTGCAGGACAAAAAGGGCACTGGCGGCAGATGCCGCATAAAGGGCCTGCAAGTGGCTGGCAAGACAGGCACGGCCCAGGTAATAAAACAGTCAAAAAGACGCATGGACGAGAAGATGGCCTGGCGGTACAGGGACCATGCCTGGTTTGTTGCGTATGCCCCAGCCCAGAATCCTCAAATTGCCGTGGCAGTCCTGGTTGAACATGGTGGACATGGCGGGTCGGCGGCGGCACCGATTGCCAGAAAGATCATATTGCGGTGGTTGCAGATTGAAAATCCGAGGCCCGGTCTTTCACCACTACGTTCGGCAGGCCTGAATCCCGCTAACATGGATATAGTGAGATTGACAGAGGAAGAGGCAGGTGTTTGAAAAGAACTTTTTGGAAAATTTTGATTGGTGGCTTCTGCTAGCCGTGCTTCTCATCATGGCCATCGGGTTCATTAATCTGAATAGCGCAAGCCTTGCTGCACAATATCCTTTTCAATGGAAACAACTCGTTTGGTATGGTGTGGGCCTGATCGTGGCCCTTGCGTCCCTGAAATTTGATTATCGTTCTCTATGCCTTTATGCCTGGCACATATATGGTGCCATATTGGCCATGCTTGTGCTGGTGCTGGTTATCGGAAAGACCGTGGGCGGTTCGCAACGCTGGATCCCCCTTGGTTTTTTCAATCTTCAGCCATCTGAGCTTGCAAAAATAGGCATGGTGGTGGTAATTGGCAGCTGGCTCGCATCAGATGACAAGCACGAGTACGGTTTTCTGGACATGCTAAGGCCCATCGTTCTCACTCTGGTTCCAGCCCTGCTCATCTATAAGCAGCCCGATCTGGGCACTGCGGTCCTGATAGTCATGTTGAGCTGCAGTCTGCTCTTCATGGCTGGAATAAAGTGGACATCTTTATTGATCCTCATTGGGTTTGGGATACCCTTGGCCCCGTTTGTCTGGAACATTCTCAAGCCCTATCAGAAGGCCCGGATCTTTGCCTTTCTAAATCCTGAAAATGATCCTCAAGGAAGCGGGTATCATCTGCTTCAATCGAAAATAGCAGTTGGATCGGGAGGGCTTATAGGCAAGGGTTATCTCCATGGAACACAGGCACATCTCAATTTTTTGCCAGAGGTCCATACAGACTTCGCCTTTTCCATATGGGCAGAGGAATGGGGGTTTCTTGGATCACTGGTACTCATACTGCTTTATGCCCTAATAATTCAACGCGGGCTGCACATAGCTTACTCGTCGAGAGAACGTTTCGGATCACTGCTGGCTTTCGGCATTACCGCAATGCTTTTTTTGCAAATAGCCATAAATATTTTCATGGTCCTCGGCATGCTGCCAGTGGTGGGGATACCGCTTCCGCTCATCAGTTACGGGGGGTCTTCTGTAATTGTCACCATGATAGGCATTGGACTGCTTCTCAACATAAGGCTCAGAAGATTTCTTTTTCAGTAGTGAGCCGCGAGAATTCCTTCCAGTATCTTAAAACCCTTTTTACATAGGCCTGCGTCTCTGGGAAGGGCGGGATCCCTTTGTATCGTTCCACATTACCAGGGCCTGCGTTGTAGGCGGCCAGGGCGAGGCTGTAGTCTCCATTGAATAGCTCCAGCATCTGCTTGAAGTAAAGGGTGCCACCCCATATATTCATTTCAGGATCCAGGGGATCTGAAACGAGCAATTCCCTTGCAGTGCCGGGCATGAGCTGCATCAAACCCATAGCACCTTTTGGTGATGTGGCAAGAGGTTGTCCATTTGACTCCGCCTTGATTATGGCCTTGACTAACCCAGGATCGAGATCAAATCTTCGGGCTGCCTGTTCCGCAATCTTCAAATAATCGGTAGCATCAGTTGATGCGCTGGCACTTCGTTTTTGAAAGGCTGTTACGCTTATTTTCCTGATCTGTTTGAGAGGTACATAACGGGAATCCGATGGGCAATTTGTGAAATAGAGCCGGCCTTGTGTGTCACGGTACTGGTAAATGGTGCCGCTGCCTGCTGTTTGAGGCAGCAACACCACTATGGATATCGCAAATATAAGAAATATCCTCATGTATCATTTTTCGGAACCTTCTCCCAATCGGATAAAAATTTTTCGATCCCGATGTCCGTCAATGGATGCTTAGCCAGCTGGGCTACCACCTTGAACGGAATAGTGGCAATATCCGCGCCAATCTTTGCAGCCTCAAGTACATGGATGGGATTCCTGATGCTTGCCACTATAATTTCCGTGTCTATGGCATAATTTTCAAAGATGGTGACCACATCTTCAATAAGGTCCATGCCTATCACTGCTATGTCATCGAGCCTGCCTATGAAGGGGCTCACGTAGGTTGCCCCTGCCTTGGCTGCCATCAGGGCCTGGATGGCTGAAAATACAAGCGTGACATTGGTTTTTATGCCTTCTTTTGCGCAAAGCTTTACTGCCTTAAGGCCCTCTGTGGTCATGGGTATTTTCACCACGATATTCGGCGCCAAGGTAGCCAGTTGTTTTGCCTCATCGAACAGATCTTCTGATTTCGTGGATACCGCTTCTGCGCTCACCGGGCCATCTACAATTGCGCATATTTCCTTTATCCTTTGGGTAAAATCGCACTTTTCCTTGGCGATCAATGATGGGTTTGTAGTGACCCCATCGACCATCCCAATTGAAACGCCCTCTTTTATTTCATCCAAATTTGCTGTGTCCAAGAAAAACTTCATGCTTAACCTCCTGCTGACTTAACTGTTGCGGATTCATGGTTGCTGCAACTTTTGCCCTGTTTTTGAAATTTCTTTGCCTATCATATCCTTTGTTAGCTAGAAATACCATGAAATAAAAAAATAGGCAGAAGCCTAAATGCGTATTTTTTTATCATCCTGATAAGAAGGCCAAATTTCGCAATCAAGCACTGATACTACCATCTGTTTGCAGGGCTCCATCAAGAAAATCAAGACCTTGTTGAAATCCTCCATTATTCAGGATCATGCTTGTTTGTGCAGAATGTTTTTCAATCAATAAATAATTCATGGAATATGGGCAGAATATCCTTTGAAATATCATGATGTCTGACAAAAGTAGGCAATCTATAAACGGGAAATGGCTCTTAACAGGCACGCCTGCTTTACATAAGTGTTGTTCTTATCGATAAAGAAATAAGGAGCGGCTTCTTGTAAACAGTTTTAAGGACCTAATATGATTGATGAACTTATAAAAGGAATAGAAATACTGGAAGGCAAGGCCTTTGTGAAAGCAACCGAAGATCTGCTGCGGTTGGAGCTTTCGGCTGTAGAGGATCAAAAGATAAGCAGAGAGGATATTCGCAAAGGAATCAAGGAGGTCAAGGAAAAGTTTGGAGTGCGTTACGGCTGGCTCTCTTTCCCCGAAAGAAACGGAGACGGCTCATGGATAGTTGCCGAGGGAACAGCACCTGTAGATGGAAAGGACGCAAGGATCCTGGTGTTGGGCAAGGATTTCTTCAAGAAAAAAGGTGTAGTGGACAATAAAGGCGGGCTTTGCATCATAAACGTGCGAAAAGGAGAGGTGGTCGCGAAAAAAGAGCCGCCCACGGCTGGAACGCCTGGCAAGGATATCATGGGCAGGGAAATTCCCCCAAGACCCGGGAAATGGGTATCTTTTCCATCCGGGCAAGGTGTGGAGATCAGCGAGGATGACAGGAAGCTGTTGGCAATACATGATGGAAAGCTGGAAGTTTTTGCCGACGGGACCATCAATGTTTTCAATGAATGGATACTGGATGAATCAGTAGGCCCGGCTACTGGCAATGTGGAATACTGGGGCAAAAAATTGGTGGTGACCGGCTCTGTTTTCGGGGGTTTTACCCTCAAGGCCAGGGGAGACCTGGTTGTCGAAGGTGGGGTAGAGGATGGTGCCGTAGTCAGCGTCAAGGGCAATTTGGTTGTAAATGGAATCATACGTTCTAAGAACAGTAAGGTCTTTGCCGGCGGAGACCTGTTCTGCCATGCCATAGAATATGCCAGGGTTCACGTCAGGGGAGATTTGGAAGTAGAGGAATATGTACTTGATTCCAAGTGTGATATTGGTGGGCACTTTTTTTCTGTCGACGGCAAGGGGTTAGTCGTTGGAGGGACCTTGAGGGTTGGCCGTTCCATTGTGGCAAAGGTCCTGGGAACAGGTGCAAATGTTCCGACAAGGATTTTTGCGGGTTTTGATCCAGACGTTCGCAAGGGCTTTGAAGAGGTTGCAGCGGTTATAGAAATGCTTTCCCAGAAGGTCGAAAAGGTCAACAACGGTCTCAAGGCCATTGGAAAGCTGGAAGAAAGCGGAACCCTGTCACCAAAACACAGTGCCATCAAGAAAAAGCTTGAACACACTATGAAACTGCTGTTGAAACAGATGGAAGAGGAAAAAGAAAGGATGGCTGGGCTTCAAAAGGAATTGGGCCAAATGCAGGCAGCAGTGGTGCAGGTGCTGGACAAGGCACACGCCAATACAGTCATAGGTGTGTACAATGCCTCAATATGTCTCAAAAAGGATATCAAGAAGGCCAAGTTTACCTTTTCCAGGGGCCATGTTTCCATGGAATACATTTAGAGGCCTCTGAAAAACTGCCTCTTTTGCCCAATAGCTGCGTTCTCGTCGCGAAAAAAATGCTCACATACCCCTCAATACCCCAGGTATGCTGCGCTTTTTTCGCTCCTTAGGCCTTGCTCTTGAACAAAATAGTTGTTTTTCAGAGGTCTCATTTAGGTTTTGGATTTCGCCCCTTGTATTATTCGTCACATTGAATAGCTATTCAGTTTTTACACAAATATGCCAGTAATCCCCTTGAAAAATTCTATATTTGTGATAGTAACATTTCACGGATCCAAGGAAATCCGCTGCGCATGATCAATCCCTATCTGTGATTTTCAGGGGCAGCAGGAATGATTCAGACCAAGAAAAAGATTATTTTTTTCAGTCTTTTTCGTTAAATCTTTTCAAGGAGGAGTAAAAAATGGCTGTTTACGTGATTGGACACAAGAGCCCTGATACAGATTCTGTTACAGCTGCAATAGCCTTTGCAGAGCTTCAGAAGATGTTGGGAGTGGATGCCGAACCTTGTTGCCAGGGGGAATTGAATCCTGAAACAAAGCTCGTGCTGGAAAAATTCGGTTTTTCTGAACCGCAGCTCATGACAGACGTTGCCGGCAAGCAGTACATGCTGGTGGATCACAGCGATATCAAACAGGCCCCTGACAATTGGGATCAGGGTGAATTGCTCGCAGTTGTGGACCATCACAAGATAGGTGACATCACTACACCCAATCCCATCTTTTTCTGTGCCATGCCAGTGGGTTGTACAGGTACTGTTCTGTACAAGCTTTTTGTGGATCTTTACAAGAAAGAGATACCTGCCAATGTAGCCGGCCTTATGATGTCTGCCATTTTGAGCGACACGGTCCTTTTCAAATCTGCTACATGCACCCCTGCAGACAAAGAGGCAGCGGAGGCCCTTGCCAAAATTGCCGGTATCGACGACATGATGGCCTGGGGAATGGAAATGGCAAAGGCCAAGAGCGCGGTTGAAGGGGTATCTCCAAGGGATCTCATCTTCAGGGATTACAAGGACTTCAATATGAGCGGAAAGAATGTTGGAATCGGCCAGTTGGAACTGGTATCCCTTGACCTGGTGGAGAATATGCTCGATGATCTCTATGCAGAACTTGAAAAGGTCAAGGCAGAGGGGAGACACAGTGTATTTTTGATGCTGACAGACATCATGAAAGAGGGTACCGAGCTCATGGCCGTCACCGATGATCCCGGCGTGATCGAAAAGGCCTTTGGAAAGAAACTGGAAGGCAGATCGGTCTGGCTACCTGGTGTAATGAGCCGCAAGAAACAGATGGTGCCGCCACTGGAGAAGGCATTTGCCGGTTAATATTTGCCGGGTAGATCATGGAATCAAGCCGGGGTTCGGCCCCGGCTTTTTTATTTGTTTCAGGCGTCATGCACCTCTTGAACCATAAGAAGGGATTTTTAAAATAAAAGACAACTACCTGTTCATAAAATGATAGCGGGAGAATTGGAACATGCAGAACAAGGAAGAGCTTTTCATAGAAGGGCAGTTTAAATTCATGGACGAGGAGTTTGAAGCCAGCATAGAGCTATTCTCAAAGGTGCTTGAAATCGATCCAGGATTCAGCGATGCTTATCAGGCCAGGGCGGTGGCCCGCTTGCGATCCGGTGACGAAAAAGGGGCGCTTGCGGATATTGACAAGGCCATTGAGTGCGCGCCTGAAAATGCAAAATATCACTACCGTAAGGGGGCCATTTTGTTCAAAAGCGGTGAATTGGATGAGGCACTTGAGTGTCTGTCCAGGGCCATCGACTTAGACCCTGCCCTGGCCCCTGCATATGCCTTGCGGGGTCATCTCTATGAAAAGGCAGGAGATGAAGAAAACGCATCCTCAGACTTGAGCAGGGCTGAAATGCTTCGCAGGGAGCAGACCCGAAACAGCAAGATCGTTGATTTCTAAAAGTGGTATCGAAGGCCCAGATAGGCCCTGAATCCTGGGGCCTTAGTGGAGCTGTAAGTGCCAGGGAATTTGTAGTCGGAATCAAGACTGTTTTTTATGGCAAAGGTCAAATCCATATTTGGCCAGATGTCTCTGGCAGTGATCGCAAGATCAAGTAGCCACACGTCCCTGGATTTGGCCTGAATGGTCTCCCTCAAGTGGCGTATGAAATAATAGGATTTGGTGCCCCTGAAATATTGAAGCCTTGCAGCCAAGCTCAACTTGTCAAGTGGGTTTAAAACCGCACCAAGATTGAACATTGACTTGGTGCCTGAATCATAAGGCTGTGACCAGGATGTGAATACAGGAATCGGCGGCTGCCCGGGCAGGATTATGGACGTATCTGATCTCCTGAAGAATTCATCTGGTCCGTCGTGGTTTAGAATTGTGGCATTTGCCCATATACGGAGCCAATTCAATGGGCTGTAGCTGCTGGCTAATTCCACCCCGTAAATATTCTGGGTGGACGGTTTTGAAAGCCCTCCATAAGGATCTTCCTGTATATGGTTTTTGATCTTGTTCCAGAAGGGCACTACGCTGAAGGTGACTTTGTCAAAGGCCTTGTACGTCAACTCAGCACTCAGGTTCCTGATTTCTTCCGGATCGAGATTCCCTTTGCCAATGAATTGCTGGTTGTAAGGCGTCCTGAAGGCGGTTCCATAGACCAGTTTAAGGCGCCATTCCATGTTGATTTTGTAGTTTAGGCCCAGCGTGTGGCTGAAGGTGCTCCGGTACTGGCTGTGGTCATCAAAACGCACACCAGCCCAGATATTCATGTTAGTAAAGTGATGTTGATATTGGGCAAATGTGGATAACAACGACGTTTCAAAATCCCGCTGTTCTATGTCTGGAAAGAATTGAAACTCACTGTTTATGAAACCGGGCAGGAACCGCTTTGCAGCCACTGCATCCTTGAGCCAATTGTACCTGTAGCCTGCTCCAAGGGTCAAAAGCCCCCTTGATTTCCATAGTTCCCGGTCATAGAGGATCTCTCCATAAGCCACATGGCTACGCTGCCCCCAGGAAATATCAACTTCACGGTCTTCGTAATTCAATTGATTGTAATAGGCATTGGCCCTGAAGGAGGAGAATCCGGATGTCTTTTGAGCCTCAATCCTTATAAACCGGAACGGTGTTTTGCGCCTTCCTTCCCAGGAAAGGTCAGATTCGGGATCTGCCACTACGAAGTACCTGTGTCCATTTGCCCATCTGCCAGACAAGTGGAGCCAGTTCGAGTAGTTGATGTTAAAAATGGCCTCCAAGTATTTGGAATCGTCCGATGATCCCTGGCCGAAGCGTTGTTCAAAGGGAAGGGGCTTGCCGTTTTCTCCAAGATAACGAACGATATTGAACGTTCTTGCCAAGGGCCGCTGCCTTGTGGCACTCAATGATAAAAAGCCTTCCACCAAACCGAAATTCTTGCCGGCACTGAGCGAAAGCTTAGTCTTGCGGTCCGGACTGCCGCCCTCCAGGTAAAGCTCCGCGCCTTCGACATCGCGTCCCTGCCGCGGCACAATGTTCACTATGCCGGTTAAGGCGTCTGGCCCCCATAGAACGGATCCTGGCCCTCTGATCACCTCTACATGGTCAATCTGGTTTATGTCCAACTCTTCATCGATGGGATGTATGGACTTGGTGCTGTCTGATGTGAGGGGCACGGAATCATACAGGAAGAGGATGGAGTCGGCATTACCTCTCAAATAGGGCTGGGATCCGCGTTCCCGGGGGGCAATGAAAAAGCCGGGCAGCATGGACAAAGCCTCTCCCAGGGTCTTGACTCCACGTTTCTCAAGCTCTTCTCTCGTGATGACCTGGGCTACGGCAGGGGCGTCCTGTGCCGTTTCCGCCCTTCTGGATGCGATTGTTAGAACAGACAGGTCCTCTCCGACAAAAAACAGGGAGGTCTCTGTGGCTTGGCATATCTGCAGCCAGCAGAAAAACGTGGCCAGCAGGCAAATTAAGACATGCAAGGCAGGCAAGCGGGACAAGGGCTTGATGAAGGGAGATTTTGCCATCTAGCTTCCCTCCTCAAGCTGCTTTAGTCTCGTCCGGAACTTGGATCGCGTCAGACCTAGCAGCCTGGCCGCCGCACTTTGATTGTTTGCAGTTAGCTGAAGGGCCTGCCTTATGAGGTCCTTTTCCAGATCCTCGAGTTTGATACCCTCAGGGGGGAGCTTCCACAACGATCCAGTTGCGCTTGCGACAGATTGGGGCCTCAAGAATGCAAGATCCTCAGCATCGATTGCATTTTCGCCAGCGAGTATGACAGCCCTTTCAATCGCGTTTGCCAGTTCACGGACGTTGCCGGGCCAGGTGTGTTCCATCAATATCCTCTTTGCACCCTGGGTGAAGAGCATTGAGTCATCAGGCCTGTTCCTGAATTTTCGTGCAAAGTATTCGGCAAGAGGCATTATTGCTTCTTTTCGTTCCCTCAATGGCGGGATGTGGAGAGGAAAGACATTTATTCTGTAGTAAAGATCTTGACGGAACTTACTCTCTTCCACCAGCTTTTCAAGGTCCTGGTTCGTGGCGCATATCACCCGGACATCCACGCTGATTTCCTCGGTTCCACCAACCCTTTGGATGGTTTTTTCCTGTAAAGCCCTCAAGAGTTTTGCCTGGGACTCAAGCGGCAGATCTCCGATTTCGTCAAGGAATAATGTGCCTCCATGAGCCCTTTCGAACAGGCCCTGCCTTCTGCGGTCAGCTCCAGTGAAGGCTCCTTTTTCATGGCCGAAGAGCGTGCTTTCCACGAGAGTCGTGGTAACGGCAGCGCAATTTACCGCCACAAAGCGTTCCCCGCGCCTTGGGCTCATGTTGTGGATATATCTTGCAATCACCTCCTTGCCGGTGCCGGATTCTCCGGTTATCAGGACTGTGGTGTCAGGCTTTTCGGCCACTCTCAAGGCCATGTCGAGGACCTGTTTCATCGCCTTGGAAACACAGATCATGTCAGGCACGGTTTGCTCCGCGGCCAGCTCTTCCTTGAGGCGGCGGTTTTCGGCCATGATTCTGGATATGCCCAAAGCCTTTTCCACTGTCAGCAAAATTCTCGATTCCTCAAAGGGCTTGGTTACATAGTCCACTGCTCCCCTTTTCATGGCCTCAACTGCCGAGTCTACGGTGGCAAAGGCGGTAATAAAAATGACAGGCACTGGGGAGTCCATTTTCTGGATTTCGTCCAGCAGTTGGAAACCATCCATTTCAGTCATTTTAATGTCTGATATGACCAAATCGAAGGGCTCGGATTGGAGCATGGATAGGGCAGAGGCGCCTTCGGATGCCTCAGCAACCTGGTGCCCATGCATGCCGAGCATTATTTGAAGGATGTGTCTGATCTTTGGTTCGTCATCCACGATAAGTATGTTAGCCATATTTCCTTCTATACCTCTTTATTTTCTTCGTCTGGCATGGATGTCGGTATTTCCACCACGACCATCGTGCCCTTGGGCTGATTTGCTTCTATGAATATCTGGCCTCCATGGGCCGAAACTATCTTTTGGGCAAACGCAAGGCCCAGCCCTGTGCCAGTGCTTTTTTTTGTAAAAAAGGGTTCAAATACCTTCTTCCTGTCTTCGCCATTTATGCCCGGGCCTTCATCCATGATGCATACCTGCCACCATCCATCCTTGAGGCGGGTTTGGATCGTCACCTTGCCAGGGGGTGTTGTGGCCTCGCAGGCATTCTTGGCGATATTGAGCAGGGCCTGGGTAAGCAGATCGCTGTCGGCCCGTGCATATGCCGCCCTGCCTTCTGTTTCGTCCACGACATGTACACCTTTTTCGTTCCATTCCAGCACCATTTTGTTGACGAGATCCCTTACCAGTTGGTTTAGTTCCACGTCTTCGAAGCGCAGTTTCTGCGGACGGGAAAAGGCAAGAAAATCCTGTATGATCCTGTTGAGGCGCCTGATCTCGTCTTCCACGTAGCCGATCATGGTGGCTT
The DNA here is from genome assembly GCA_027031565.1 of Deltaproteobacteria bacterium. Taxonomy (GTDB): domain Bacteria; phylum Desulfobacterota; class Dissulfuribacteria; order Dissulfuribacterales; family JALVPX01; genus JALVPX01. Next base: position 18,502 of record JALVPX010000266.1, read on the forward strand.
TGATTTTTTCATCTGCCTCAGGTTTTTTCAAAATATCGAGCGCCCCCTGTATTATGCCTAAAGGATTCTTTATCTCGTGTGCCACGGAAAAGGCAAAGTGGCCTATTTCAGCCAGGGATTTCTGCTCCATCATTTCATGGTAGGCATCTTCAAGCTTGGCCTGATGGGCAGCCAGGGCCTTCAACATGTGTGTAAAGGCCTCTGCCAATTCGCGCGTTTCCGGCAGGCTGCCTCCATCGATTTCAAGTTCCATGTCAATGTCTCCGTGCGTTGCCACGGTCCTTGATGCCTTGGCCAGGGATTTCAACGGGGCAGCAAGAGAGCGGGAAAAGATGGTGAAGATGGCCGTACCAAGGAAGGCAATTACGAGCGCGGTTCCCAGGAAGATTAGTTGAAGCCTTTTCATGAGGCTGTTTATTCCGCTGGTGGAGTAAACCAGTTCCACGCTGCCGAGGGGCTCACTTCCCCGGTCCCTGCCCAGGAACACAAGCTCTTCTTCAGAGCGGGTCAGATAGATAGGCGCTGAAACGCTCTCGATGTTGCCATCTTCGTTGTACCGTTCCTTTTCCTGTTTGATGATATTGGCACCGGAAACATCTTTTATCTGGACGGCAAGTACGTCAGGCTCTTTGAGCAGGTTGGAAGCAAGGCTGCCAAGCATCTTGTCATCCCTTATCAGCAGCCCCAGTTCTGCGTTGGATGCAAGATATTTGGCCAGGAACTGCATCCTGTCGTTGAAGCGTGTCATCAAAAACTCAGAGGCAAAATAGGTGCTCACGAGGCTCAGTATCACTGTCGTTGCCACAAGGAGCAATATGACAGCCAGGAGCAATCTCTTTTGAAATGACAAGGCCATCATTTCTGTATCCCCTTCTGCCTTCTGATTTTCTGCAGGAATTTCCACGCCCTTTTATTCCAAAGGATTTCATATGGAGGCGGCGCCAACTCGCATTTTCCGGTTTCCATGGCCTGGAGCGCCATTTCTGCTGCCAGGGCACCAAGTTTCTCATAATCGACCACAAATGCCATTACAGCCCCTGCGTCGAAAAAAAAGCGGTTATAGCCTACTGAAGAGATGCCATGCAAGATTGCATCTTTTATGATGAACTTGACCATGGGCTCAGAAATGACAGTGGGATCGGGTATGAAGAGCAGTGTGTCACATTGCTGGTAAAGTTCTGGAAGAGTCTTCTTGATTTCTGGTGCATTTTCAACTGGATAGGCCTTTATGACAAGGGAGAGTTCCTTAGCAGAGGCCATCGCCTTGGACACAAGCAGGCTGTTTTCGCCAGGCGTGTAGAGCAGGCCTATGCCCTTGGCTGGGCCGATCCTCGTCTTGATGGCGCCAAGCTGTTCTTCAATCGGGATGCGGAGCTTGATTCCGCATGCCCGTTTTTTTTGGATGATGGACTCAGGGTCAAGGACCATGAGGGTCAGCTTGATGCCCTGGGGCTTGACTTCCCACAATAGCTGGGTGGCCTTGGGCCCGATTGCAGTGTAGAGATCAAATTTTTCCTTTACCAGGGTGTAGCGTACAAATTGAGGATTTTTTGAAAGATCGAATACTTCCACCCCATCCTGGAAGGCGTGCTTGAAGCCGTTCAATGCAGATACATAGGGCCTTATTTGCGAGGAGACGATGACCATGGCCTTGATCCCTTTTGCATGGGCAAAAGGGGGGGGAGCTGAAATGATCAATGCTGCCGTAATCACCAGAAGAAGCCATATGGAAGGCCGATTACGCATGATCACTAATCCTGAGCCATCTTTCCCCTGGAGCATTCTCCAGCGCGGTGCGACACATACCACAGGAACTGCCTGCACAGGCCCCTTATCAATTGAACCTCTTTCGACAGCAGGCCTACCCTGCTGAAGAGATTTCGAACATTACGCATCCAATATTCAGGGTTTTCCGGCCTGAGGAAGCCGATTTCCAGAAAGACCTGTTGCAGGTGATCATACATGTTCTCCAATTCGTGAACCGTGGCCCTCTTGGGGTAGAAGGCTGAATCTTTGCATTCTGCTGCGGCTATTTCATAGCATAATATCATGACACTTTGAGCAAGGTTTATTGAGGCAAAGCCATCGGTGGGTATATTGACCAGGTAGTCGCAATGTTTCATGTGGGAGTTTGCAAGTCCCCACTTTTCAGAGCCAAACAACAAGGCGATTTTGTTTTCTTGAGACAGGGGCACCAGATGAGCAGCCATGGCCCTGGGCGTGCCATTGGGACGCCTCAGCCTGCCTGTCCTTGCGGTGGTGCCTACAACGTAATTAAAGTCTGCCAGGGCATCCACAAGATGGTCATACACCTTCATGGATGAAACGATATCCGAGGATTCGTGGGTTGCCATTTTCAATATCTTTTCCATATCGAGGCGGTAGGGCTGTACTATCAACAATTCCTGAAAGCCCATATTTTTCATGGCCCTGGCTGCAGCACCGATGTTTTCAGGATATCTTGGCTCATTGAGAACGATGGCAATATTTTCTTTCCGGGGCTTGATCATATGGTTATGGTGGCCTTGAAATAATCTCGAACAAGGCGTGAACACTATAAAACTTAAAAAATATTTCTATTACAAAGTGTGCCTGTTGTCCACACTGATACTGCTGGCCGCAACCGCTCTTATTTATGGATATTTTATTGAGCCTTATTCCATATCGATTGAATATGTCACCATAGGCAGCGAAAGATTTTCCCAAGTTTTACAGGGTATTAGGCTGGTCCATCTGAGCGATCTCCATATTGATCATTTAGGGCAAAAAGAAAGGGCTGTCTTGGAAAAGGTGGATTCCTTGAAGCCGGACATTATAGTGATTACTGGGGATACGGCGCAGTGGGACACGCATCCAGGGCAAGCCATAAGATTCCTTGAACAGCTGAGGGCCAATTACGGGGTATTTTTTGTCTTGGGGGATGCAGATCTTTCTTCAGGCAGGTATAGCTGCCTGTTTTGCCATCCCGGCGGGAATTATCATGTGTTGAGAAGGCATCCTGTCTTTTTGAGAAACAAGGTGTTAGAGATTAAAGGCCCAAGGGGCGCCTTTTTTGTGGGCGGTCTGGCACCTGACATCGAAGACGCTGAAGATGCAAGGAAGATCATAGATGGGTTTTTGAGGCAGGCAGGTGGAAAACCCCTTCTTCTTTTGAGCCATTTCCCAAGAAATTGGCCTTCCGTGCCTTCATCCAAACCCGTTCTGATGTTGTCAGGCGACACCCATGGCGGCCAGATATGGCTGCCATCCCTTTTGTGGAGAATTGCAGGTTACAGGCCGGTTGCTGGCCGGGCAGGCATTGCCGGCCTGTTCAGCAAGGGAAGGGATTCATTTCTATATATAAGCCCAGGTATCGGCACGACCCGACGCTTCCCTTTACGGATTGGTGTTCCGCCCAGGATTGCTTTTTTCCACTTCAGGCCTGGTACAGAGTAAATATGAACAGAAATTTGATGATCAAATTATTTCTTCCGCTTCTTCTCGTCTTGTTGGTGATCTGCTGCCATGGCAGCCCAGGCCACAGGCTGTTGCTCTTTGATTTTGAGACAGAAAAAGAATTGTCAAGATTAAACTGGAAGTGTCACGTGATCTACGAGCTTGACAGTGAGCACAAAACGCATGGTTCCAGGTCACTCAGGCTGGAGATGTATCCTTCCGGGGCCTATCCTGGCATGAGTACAGGCGCCTTTGAGCACGACTGGTCTGGATATAAGAAATTGTGTGTAGACATATTCAACCCTGAAGATGCCAAGATAGGCATGACCCTTCGCATAGATGATAAAGAAGATTATCCAGACTATGCTGACAGGGTAAACAAGAGAATCGTTGTATCAGAAGGGTGGAACCACTTCTGTTTTGATCTCGACACGCTTTTTACCTCAGGCACAGGGCGGCGTCTTGATTTGTCCAATGTAACGAGGTTTTGTCTTTTCACCGCTCATCCCGACCAGGTAGTGACGCTATTTTTAGACAATATCCATCTTAGGCAGTAAAGTGTATAAAAATCAAATTCCAAAGGAAGGTGTCACATCCATGCCGCAGCAATGCAAACCACCTGTTTTTACGAAAGTTCCCTGCTTTTTGACTGGCAAGCTGGTCCTGGATACGGACAGGGAGCGCATAAAGCAGAAAATTGCACGATTCCTGGTAGAGGAAAAGGGCTACCAAACAGGCGATTTTCAGGTAGACAGGGAGATCCTGGTTGAAAGCAACGGCCAAAAGGCGATGGCCTTTGTTGACCTGACAGTCAACATCGACGGCCGTTCCTTGATGATCATAAGGGGCGGGCCAGGATCAGTGGTTACAAGGGAGTCTGGTACTGTTGCCGCTGCCAGGCTGCTCGAGCCAGATTACATTGTTCCATGGGCGGTTCAGGCAAATCTCTACGACGCAAGCATCTTAGATGTGAGGAAAAAGAAGG
>JALVPX010000267.1:0-2244 GCA_027031565.1 Deltaproteobacteria bacterium
CTTTTTGACCATGCATGTAGTCTTATCTATTTAATATGAAAATTCCCGTAAAAAAATCAAATAAAAATGGAACAACTGAGGAAGTCGTTTTAAAACACTTGAGGCTGCCTCTAAAAATTGTATTTTTAGAGGCAGCCAGTTGCTAAAGATCCTTTATTTTCATGCCTTCAATGCCTGCATCTTCCAGCCTTTCCCTGCTCGAGAGCACGCAGATACACGGCTGTGCGAAGGCAGGAGCTAGAATCTCTCTGGTGACCCGTTTTATTTCTTCGCCAGTAGATGCAATCAGCCTCTGCCTGAACGCCTTCCTGAATTCATGTGTCTGGCCTGTCAGGAATCTTTCCAAGGCTGTTCCAACTGCGTTTCCAGGCCTTATCGGCCTGTCTAGCCCCTTTAACGAGCCTATCACATATTGTTCCACCGCCTTTTGGGAAAGATCCATCTCCTTTTCAACATATCCGATGCTGGTTTTAAATGTCTGGATGGTTTCAAGAATGAATGGATCACGGTAGCTCCAAAAATCAAAGATTCCATGAAGACCATCGAATTCAGCCCTGGCTCCATATGCGCCGCCATGGACCCTGATCTTTTCCCACAAGTAGCCGTAGCTGAGCTGCGTGCTTAAAAGGGTCAGGATTGGTGCATTGGGGTCAGAGGCGCTGACACTTCTTGCAGCCAGGGCCACGAAGGCCACATCTGCAGGTGCGGCAAGGCCCTCGGCGCATCCGCCCTTGGGTTCGAAGCAGCTTGTCGTGTCTGGAATTTGCGTCTCAGGAAGGCTGCCAAGGCCTTCCAGGAGATTCTTTTTAAAAATCTCGTAGCTGTTCCTGGATCCAACAAAGCTTACAGTAATACGGCTGGTTGACAAAATGAAGTCATTTATTTTGTCAAGTTTTGAGACCAGTTCATCTGCTCCTGTTTCAAAGTCTTCCAACAGCATGTCAAAGGTATCTAGCTGGCTTACACCATTTATCCTTTCAGATACCTCGCAATTCTTGGAAAGATGCCTTGATGCGTAGAGGGCGGCATACCTGCCTCCATTTGGTATTATTGAACTGCGTCTTGCCGCACGGCCTTGATAGAGGACATCCTTCAGCCTCGATTTGTCTGAGAAATCAGGACTCAAGAACCGTTCCTTCAAAACCTCTGTCATCTTGGCCAGATTGCGCTCCAATCCCTTGGTAAAAAACGTCATTGAGGGACGAAAAAGCTCAGGCTCATCCACAGTTCCCTTGGAAGAAAGTCCTACGGATATGCCGCTGCATACAGCAGCTTCTCGCTCTGCCATCTCCACATAGTCATATGGGCCTGCACCCATTTTGACCACTGCATCAGCATAGATTGGGAGCACATCTATAAGTTCGTCATCTATTCCCCTCAAATCCACGGAAATTTCGATGTAATCGAGGCTGTTGGAAAACAAGTCGGTGTGAAGAAACCTTATTCCTGCCGCCTCTTCCATAACGGTGGGGAGCTCTAAAGGTTCCCTGGGCACATCATCCAGGCTCAAGCGCGGCAGTGTGGCTAATGCCTCTGGAGGGTTGGGAGCGGTTTGCATCTCCAAGAGCCTTTTTGCCTCTTCTGCAATTTTCAGGAGTTCCTCCTGGGACATCTTCGCCTTTATCTGGGCAAGCTTATTGTTTAATGCCTCCTCCTTTCTTGAGAGAAGTTCCTTGTCAGGCACAAATGTGAGTATGGAATGATGCGGATTGTTGACCAATTGGTCCCTGAGGATCGATTCGAAGAAGCCTTGTTTTTCCTGGTAGCGCCGGCGCAATTCATCCAGAAGCTCCTTTATCCTGAGATTGTTCAGGGGATCTGCATCATAGAGCCAGGAACGGTAGGTCTGATCCATCAGCCGCAAGGGATACATCTCCTTTATTTCCAGGGACTCCATTTCTATCTGGTGGAAAGCGGTTTCAAGTTTTCCCTTGTCAAGACCTTGTTCACTCTCATTCCTGATGGTGTCATAGATTATCCGGCATATTTCCTCCCTGTGTTCGGGCTCTGTCCCCTTCAGCCCAACAGTAAAGAACGTGTCCCGCTGATAGTCCGCATATCCCGATTCCGTGAGTTCTTCACCAAGCTGTGAATCAATCAGTGCTTTTCTAAGCGGCGATGCAGGGTTGCCCAGGAGGTAATAGTCCAGGACCTTCATCACCAGGGTGGTAACGGCATCTGTTACATCGTTGGTCAGGTAGGTCACAACTACGGCACTCTTTTTTGCTGTGCTCTCATCAGTAC
>JALVPX010000267.1:2254-22894 GCA_027031565.1 Deltaproteobacteria bacterium
TTGGATGGATGGTAGTAGGTCTTATGAAACTGCACAAAACGGTCATAGGTCAACTGTGGTATCTTCTCGGGGTCGCCTCCGGAATCGCGCCCATAGGGGGTGTCAGGGCATATGGAGCGGCTCGTATAGCGGCTTATCAGGTTGTCTAGATCAGAGTACGCGCCTTTCATCTCGTTGTAGACTATGCCCTTTATGATCAACGGAGAATTTAAGGGGTCGTCAGGGTCAAGGGGTTCAAGATGGTGCCCTTCTTGTTCAAAGTGTTCCTTGCGGAGAAGCGGGAAAAAGACTGCATCTGCATAGACTGAAGCAAGGTTGAAGAAATCCTTTTTGTTGACACTGGCGCACGGGTACACGGTTTTGTCTGGATAGGTCATGGCGTTCAAAAAGGTGGCCATGCTGGTCTTCAAGAGTTCTACAAAGGGGTCCTTTACAGGATACCTTTTTGATCCGCACAAGACCGTGTGTTCAAGAATGTGAGGAAGGCCTGTATCGTCAGGCGGAGGGGTCCTCAAGGCAATAGCAAAGAGGTTCTCGGTGTCATTGGTATGCAGGTGGAGCAGCCTTGCACCGCTTTTTTCATGTTCGAGCACATATGCCATGCATTGAATCGTGGGAAGGGGCGTGATGTTTATGGTCTTAAAGTTATGGATCCTTTCGCCTTGTTCCAGGGAAACAGGAGGTAATTTTTCACTGTCCATTCTCTTCTCCTTGGGGGTTGTTGCCCAATTCAGTAGGTATGTGAAAAGAGCTTCTTCACATCCTCGAGCACCAGATAAAGTGAGGGTATTATAACCAGTGTTATACCTGTGGCAAAAAGTATCCCAAAGGCGAGGCTTATGGCCATGGGAATGAGGAATTGTGCCTGGCGGCTTGTTTCAAGGAGCATAGGCACCAGCCCGAAGAAGGTAGTCAGTGAAGTCAGAAGTATGGGCCTGAACCTGCGGAGTGCCGCCGTTCTTATTGCCAGCAAAGGCGGCCTGCCGCTTTCCCTGAGTCTTTGCGCATAGTCGAGTAAAAGCAGCGAATCGTTCACAACTACGCCAGAAAGGGCGACGAGCCCAAACATGCTCATCATTGACAAGTCTTTTCCCAGCAGGAAATGGCCAAAAATGGCTCCGACCACCCCGAAGGGGATTGCAGTCATGATGAGAACAGGCTGAAAATAGCTCCTGAAAGGAATTGCCAGCAGGCCGTACATGGCTATCAATGCCATGAGAAAGCCCCTTTTAAGACTTTGCATTGATTCGCTGCTTCGTCTTGATTCCCCCATCAACTTCATGCGTATACCCGGGTAGTCGGCGGCCAGCCTGGGAAAGAACCGTTTTTTGAGATCATCCAGGATCTCTTCGGCATTGGCCTTTTTCTCATCCACAGAAGCAGTGATGTCCACGATCCTGATTCCGTCGGCATGGTCTATCTGATTGTAGCCCCTGCCGATGGAAGCAAATGCAGCCTGTTCCAGCGGGACCTCTGTTCCATCAGGCTTGCGTATTCTGAGTTCCCTGAGGTTCCACAACGCCTTACGCTCTTCCTCAGGCAGCCTTACCATGACCCAAACCTCGTTGGAGCCGCGCATCATCCTCAAGGCGGTAGCCCCGTAAAAGGCGCTCCTTATCTGTGTTCCAAGATCCCTTTCCGTTATTCCAAGGGCAGAGGCCTCGGGCTTGAGCCTTATTTTTATCTCCCTCTTGCCCCTGGCAAGGCTGTTTCCTATATCTGCCACGCCTGGATATTGGGCAAGGGCCTCTTCCAGCTCGCCGGCCGCTCTTTCCAGCACATCGAAATCATTGTGATAGAGCCTGATGTCTATGTTGTCTCCCATGTGGATCAAGTCACTTACGAATGCCGCAAACTCCATTCCCGGCATAGGCTCAAGGAGCTTCCGCCAGTAGTTGGATATCTGCCTCGTAGTGGTCTTCCTGTCCCCTGATGGAATAAGATAAAAGGAGAGTCTTCCCTTGTTCTCGCCGCCTTCCCCAATAATTGAATAGACATGGCGCAGGAGCGTGTGCCCCTCCTTTTTTTCAAAGTGGTCTATGGCCTGGCGCCCTTTTTCCTCTATTATTTTCATAATCCTGGCGGTTTCATTGGAAGACGTGCCGGGCACCATCTGAACCTTTACCCTGATGGTGTCTGATTCCACCTTTGGGAAAAAGCGGTACTTGATTATGCCTCCTCCAACCATGCCGGCCGTTAGTATGAGCGAGGCCAGTGCCCACGCAATGGTGGCGTAACGGTATTTCAGCATCCAGCTCAACAGGGTGGAAAAGAGCCCGTTGACGAACGCGCCAAGACCTTTCTCAAAAGCGCTGCTCACCGAGTTCGCCCATCTGACCAGGCGCCGCTCCTCTTCTGCTTTTTTTGGCCTTTTGTTGAGATGGGCAGGCAGTATGAATAGTGATTCTATAAGGGAAAAGAGAAAGATTATTATCGCCACCTTTGCGATTACAGATATGAATTTACCCATTGAACCTGCCACAAAGAGCAGAGGTGAAAACGCAGTCATTGTGGTGAGGACCGCAAAGATGACAGGCACTGCCACTTCTGCAGCGCCCTCTGTAGCAGCCTCGAAATGTCCCTTTCCAGCAGCCCTTTGTTCATAGATATTTTCTCCGACCACTATGGCGTCATCCACCACTATTCCCAGGGCCATGATAAAGGCAAACAGGGAGATCATGTTTATGGAAAGTCCCATGGCCGGCATCACAAAAAGAGCTCCGAGAAAAGAGATGGGTATGCCGAGCATTACCCAGAAGGCCAGCCTCACCTGCAGGAAGAGCCCCAGTATCACAATCACGAGGCAGAGGCCGGTGAGTCCGTTCCTGATGAGCAGATCGAGCCTGCTTTTCAAGATTTCGGCCCGGTCGTTCCATATGGCCATGTGGAGGCTGGGCGGCAGCAATTTTTCGTTCTCGCTGATATAGCGCCTTACGGCCCTTGATATGTCTTTTGGCCTTTCCCGCCCCACCCTGAAGATTTCGATCATGGCGCACGGCTTTGAATCAAAGGTGGAAAAGATGCCTGTATCCCTGAAGCCGTCCCGTATGCGTGCCACATCCTTCAGGCGTACCTGGGCATAACCATTTGCAACAATGGTTATATTTTCATACTCGCGGCCGCGATATCTCCGCTCCTTTGTCCGCACCAAGGTCTTGATCCTGCCGTCGTCGATGTCGCCTCCAGGAATGTCCCTCGATGCCTCAGATACCCTGGCTGCAACCTGGGGCAGTGAAAGGGAATATTTCCTTAAGCCAGCCTCGGGAATCTCAATAGAGATCTCATAAGGGCGAAGGCCCCGCAGTTCAATCTGTGATATCTCGGGAAGGGCAAGGAGGTCGTCCCTGATCTTTTCCGCCCAATAATGAAGGCTTTCTTCAGGAACGTCTCCATAGATTGCCAGGTAGAGGACCTGCCTGCGCCTGGTCAATTTTCTAATTATCGGCTTTTCTGCTTCCTTTGGGAAAGTTACTATCTGGTCGATTTCATTTTTGATGTCCTGCAGGGCCAGGTCTGGATCGCTGTCTTCGTATATCTCGGCGGTAACGATGCCTACTCCTTCCTTGGCAGTGGATCTGAGCTCCTTGATCGAGTCAAGGCCTGACAGGCGCTCCTCAATGGGAAGGATGATGCCCTCTTCGATTTCCTCTGGGCCTGCCCCAAAATAGGCCACGGATATTTCTACCAGGTCGAGCTCGATGTCCGGGAATATCTCCTGCTTTATGGAACCAGCCATGATGAGGCCGCCTATAATACAAAAAAGCATGAGCAGGTTTGCGGCCACATGATTGCCTGCCATCCATTTGATAAGGCTCCTCATCTGGCCGGCGCCGCCTCCATGACCCGCAGTTTCATGCCAGGGGCAGCACCTGGAAGCGGGCTCACAACCACCAGTTCCCCCTCAGACAAGCCGTCCAGCAGTACGATCTGATGCCTGTCTTCCCGGAAGGGTCTTACATGGCGTATCTCAAGGCGGCTGCCCTTTGAAACCACGAATATGTTGTCGCCCTCTTTAAGGGCATCTGAGGGAAGCGGAAAGCCAGTGACGCTCTTACCTGCGATGCTCACGTGAACAAAGGAACCAAAGGGGAGGGCAGGGCCAGCTTTGCCCCTTTCCTCTGAGCGAAGCTGGTAGGGGTCGGGAATCTCAACAAATACGTAGGTCAATCTGGTCTTTTCTTCCACCCGGCCTGAAGACCTGGTGACCCATCCGAGCCTGGCAGGATCGAACGATGAGTCGAGGGCAATTTTTGCCCTTGATATTTCCCCATTGCCTGATTTACCTGATTTGAACGTAATCCATTCCAAATCCCTTAACGAAATGGAGGCCTTGATCTCTGCTGTATCTGTACCTGCTATAGATCCCACTGCTGTTCCTGCCCTCACGTAATGGCCGGTATCAACCTGTTCATCTAGCACGACACAGTTAAAAGGGGCCTTGAGTCGTGTACGCTCGATGTCAAGCTCGGCCTTTTCCACCTCGGCCCTAGCTGACTCGACCTGGGCCCTGGCATTTTCCAACTGGGGTTTCATGAGGACCAGGGGCGGAGGTTCGGCCTGGGTCCTGTTTTGAAGCATCCATTCGCGCCTGGCTACCTGGGCCTTGGCCTCCATGAGTTCGAGATCAAGGCGTGCCTTGGCCAATCTGGCCTTGGCCTTTTGGAGTATGAATTCGTAGTCTGCCTTTTCGATCTTGAAAAAGGTCTCTCCTTTGTCAAAGAATCCGCCTTCGCGGAATTTCGGTGAAACCCACACGATCTTTCCGCTTACCTGGGGTACAATCTCTGTCTCGAGTCTGGGGATCACGGTTCCGGTGGAATAAATGTGAATCGGGATCACCTTTTTCTCAGCTCTTACTGCATAAACCGGAACACCTGTATGCACCGCCTTGCGGCGCACAGGAGGCCTTTTCTGTTTGACGAGCAGGAAGGCACCATACACTGCTGCTGCAATAATGATCAGGGCCACCAGCAAGTTGACCATGGGCCTGTTCTTATTCATTTTTAAACCTTTTCTGCATGACTGCCTGCATCCAGCTGCCTCCCAAGGCCCTTGCAAGCTGTATCCGGCTTGAAATGCGCTGCTGTTTTGCCTCAACCATGCCTATCAGCACCCTTGCATGGGTTGATTGCGCTTCCAGGACCGGCAAGAATGTGTCTACACCAGAACGGTAATTTTCAAGGGCCATCCTCAGGCTCGACTCGGCGGCCTGCAGCCTCTGTTTTAGTAAACGATGGTTTTCATCTGCCGATTTTATGGCAGAAAGGCTGTTTTCAACTTCCTTGAAGGCCTCTATCACGGCCTGCCTGTATCTTGCCACGGCTTCTTTTAATTCAGCCATCTTAAGCTCCACCTCTGCCTTTCTCCTGCCTGCATCAAAGAGGGGCTGAGCAGCACTTGCCATTACTGACCACAATATGGCGGAAAAGTCGAACAGCCTGGATAAATCCTGCTCTTCGAGCCAGATATTGCCAAGGAGATTGAAGGAGGGAAATCTTTCTGCCACAGCTTCCGCCACCCTGGCATCCAGGGCCTTTATACGCAGAAAGGCTGCCTTAAGGTCAGGCCGGTTCATAAGAAGATCAGAAGGCATCCCCTTTGCAAAGGAGAAGTCAGGCTCATCCAGTGCGTTCACCCCCTTCAATTCACTCATGGGTGGGAAGGAGCCGGTCAAGGCAGCAAGGGCGTTTAATGCCGTTTCCAGTTCACCTTCCAGGACCGGCAGATCCGCCTCGGCTCCAAGGAGGTTCTGCCTGGACTGGTAAAGGTCAAGGGCACTGACCACACCGTTTAGATACCGGGTTTCAACAAGATCGGCACTTCTCTGGTAGGACTTTATGATCTCCTTGGTCAATGCGATCTTCTCTTTTGCAGCCACTGCCTTGAAAAAGGCTTCTGCAACCTGGGCAGATACTGTCAAAAAAGCCGCCTGGAGATCGGCTTCCGTTGCCTTAAGCTCAAATTGAGAGGCCTTGTGAGACGAGGCGATCTTGCGCCACAGATCAATCTCATATGAGGCAGCAAGCCCGGCCTTGTATGTGGTGGATGCTGAAGTGGAAGTGCCTGTTTTGTGACGTGAACGCCCTGCCGATGCCTCAAAATCAACGGAAGGCCACAAGGCTGCCCTGGCCTTTTCGTTCACGGCCTGGGCCTGTTTCAGCCTGGAGTAAGCTATTTCCAGGTCAAAGTTGCCCTGAAAGGCCTTTTCCATTATTAAGTTCAAGGATGGATTGTGAAATTTTTCCCACCATCTGAAAGTCGATATAATTTTGACAATATTTTGCGGATCTTTGTTGTAAAAGTGGTTGGGAAGGTCAATACTACTGGAAGCGGGAATTGTCGAATCATGTGGAACGCAGCCATTTAAAACGAGAAACAACATGCACGATGTCAGGATAACATGTCTCATATTGGTAATGGCAGCCTCATATTTTTTTGCTTTTGGGTCAAGACAACGTTGGTTATACAAAAAAAAGAGGCCAATTGGTATATCAAAGTAAACAGGAACAGGATATGAAGTTAAAAAGTGCGCTCATAACTGGAGGTTCTGGTTTCATAGGTCACCATCTGGTCAAATTGGTGTCCAATCCAATTGTAGTTGGGCGGAGCATCAAAAAACTCCAAAAGACTTATCCAGACTTTGAGTCCTACGAATGGCATCCGCCTGAGCTCATCCCCAAGGAAGTCTTTGACAATGTGGATGTGGTCTTCCACTTGGCAGGCGAGAATATTTACAAGGGCCGCTGGAATGAAGAAAAAAAGAAGCGCATCCTTGAATCAAGGCGCATCGGCACCCGGACCATTGTCGAATCCATGTGCCAGGCAAAGAATCGCCCGAGGGTTTTGATAAGTTCTTCGGCTGTTGGATATTATGGAGACCGCGGAGATGAAGAGGTGACCGAGGATTTCGGCCCCGGGTCGGGATTCCTGGCCGAGGTCTGTCAGATGTGGGAGCTCGAGGCCATGCGGGCCACCAGCTGCGGAGTAAGGGTTGTGCCCATACGTACGGGAATCGTGCTCGGCAGGGATGGCGGGGCCCTGGCAGAGATGCTCAAGGTGTTCAGGTTCGGGCTGGGGGGCAGGCTGGGCCGGGGTGATCAATATATGTCTTGGGTTCACGTGGATGACCTTGTCTCCATAATGGCATATTGCGCCCTTAATGAAGACATCTCAGGACCTGTAAATGCGGTTTCTCCCAACCCTGTCACGAACAAGGAATTTACTAAGACACTGGCAAGGGTCCTGAAACGGCCAGCCTTCATGACCGTGCCTTCCTCTGTTCTTAAACTGGTCCTGGGAGAATTTGCAGAGGCAGTCTTGACGTCCCAGCGGGCACTGCCTCGAAAGCTCTTGAATTCAGGCTACGAGTTCAAGTATCCTGTACTCGAAGCAGCCCTTACGAATCTGTTGAGAAAGGAACAATGACAGGAAGTGGCACGATGGCAACAGTGGTACGCAGTTTCACTTGCAGGTACTCTTTGGATTTCAGCACTTTTTTTACAGACAGGCTGGCTGCAGGCCGCCCCTTTGCCTGATGACGGAAATATTGCCGCGAGAATATATGCCAGGGTCATATACACACCCTGCCCGGTATTCAATTCACCCTGCGAAGAGGCGGGAAGATGCACGCCTGCCAGGTTCCTAACCGGGGACTTCGTATGGGTGAGCCTTGAAAGGCCTGATCCCGTGGATGCAGGGGGGCAGTTATGGTATTTAATAAATCCTGGTGAATATGTGCAGGCTGAATACCTGGCAGTAAGGCCTGTTTCCCAATTCAAGGGCATAGAAATTAACGATGACCAGTTTTTTCCCTTTGCATGGGTTATCATGGATGCCTATGTAACACATACGCCTGGGAGTTATTTCGACCCTTCTGACAAACCCATTTCCAAGTACACCATAGTAAATATCCTTCAGGCCAAGAAGGTAGGCAGGTGGAACTGGTACAGGATAGCTGATGATTGGTGGATCGAGCAGCGGATGGTTGCAATGGTCCAGCCCAGGCCAAGGCCGCCAGGCATAGGGCCGGCTGAAAAATGGATTTATGCAGACCTTTATGAACAGACAATCTGTGCTTACGAGGGTGACAAAATGGTTTATGCCACCCTTATCTCCTCTGGCGTGCGCGACTACGAGACCGTTCAGGGCCAGTACAGGATTTGGATCAAGGCCAGATCGGCAAAGATGAGCGGCGGGGAAAAGGAAGGCACCATCTATTTTCTGGAAGACGTGCCTTACCAGATGTACTTTCTGAACAATTATGCGATACACGGTGTTTACTGGCACGACCGTTTTGGGACCAGGCAGTCGCATGGATGCCTGAACGTCTCCCTCAATGATGCAAGATGGTTTTTCTACTGGACCCACCCGGTTCCGTCTGCTAACTCGAATTGGACCAAGGCCACGTCCACGGACCCTGGCACCTGGGTGGTAGTACACTGAGGCCCGGCTTTTCGGTAGGGGCGTGGAAACAGGGGGGCTGCCTAGAAAAAGATGGAAAAGATAATCACCGGCTGCCCGGATTTTCCTCGTAAAGGCTGGCCCTCATGGTTGACTTACCCTTTATTATCACCGGCGTACCTACGGGAACAACCCTGAACAACTCCTCCATATCTTCGTTTCTCATGGCAATGCATCCATACGTCCAGTCCCATGGAATGCCTCCACCATGGATACATATAGCGCCTCCCAGGGCGGTGTTCCATGGCGGTTTCCTGCGTGCCTTGATTGCCCGGACGATCGCCCTGTACTGCTGTTCTGTGATCAGGCCTTGTCTGAGGCCCCGTTCTGCATCCTCAATGTTTGGATATGAAATGCCAAGTGAGAGATAATATTTGCTCTTGGGATTTTTATTGCATATATAAAATTTGCCCTCAGGTGTCCGCCTGTCGCCCTGCCTTTCTTTGTCACCGTCCGGATCAAGGCCTAGGCTTATGGGATAGATCTTGACAAGTTCACTTCCAGTATAAAGGAAGAGCCTGCGGGCATATTTGTCTATTACGATCCTGGCGTTTCTTATAGTTTGGGTTAACTTTTTGTCATAATTGAAATAGATGTCCCTGTAAGGCCTGGTCTTTTTACATACTACAGATGGCCTCTTTAATTCTTTCAGACATTTTTTCAGGGGTTTACTGTTTGCGGCATGGTTCTGCGAAGGCAGGTTTTGTGGAGTTTGATGATAACAGCCAAAAAGTAATAATATGGTAGAAATCAGAACGAGGAGGACATTTAATAATTTTGTTTTTTGTACAGGCACTGGCCAACCCTCCATTTCCTGACAAACTTTTCGACTATAAATGGGGAATGATGAAATTATGAAAAAGTTAAAGCATAATTCAGTCAAAGACAAGGACCAGCTTGAGGCCACCTCTAAAAATTGTCTTTTTGCCACGCTGGGGGGTGTGGCTGCGTTGCACTCAAAAAATGATCCTCGAAATATCAACAGCATGTCTGCGGTTATTTTTTCGCGCGCCTTGTCCTTTAACAAAAATCCTAATTTTTAGAGGTGGCCTTGAGGGAAGTTAAGGAAATGCCGGTTTCCATAAATGGATCATATGGAGAAGGAGGAGGGCAGATCTTGAGGACATCCCTTGCCCTTTCTGCTGCAATAAGGCAGCCGGTGCACATCTTCAATATCAGGGCCAAGAGGCCCAAGCCTGGTCTAAGGCCCCAGCACCTTACATGTGTTAAGGCCGCCCAGGCCATCTGCAGCGCAGAAGTGGAAGGAGCGTACATCGGCTCCCAGGAACTCCTTTTTAATCCGCATGAAACGACCTCAGGCAACTATTCATTTGATATAGGGACAGCCGGTTCCACGATGCTGGTGTTCCAGACCGTTCTCCTGCCCTTGGCCCTGTGTACTACTCCTTCCGTGGTCAGGCTGACCGGCGGGACCCACGTGCCCTGGAGCCCTCACTTTCACTATGTTCAGGAGGTGTTTCTGCCAGCCTGTGCCCGTGCAGGCATTGATGTTTCCATGTCCATAAAAAAGTGGGGATGGTATCCAAAAGGCGGCGGCAGGGTTGAGGCACATATCAGGCCATGGAAAGAGCGCGCCTCCTTCGATTTTGTTCAACCAATAGGCAAAAAAAGCCTCAATATCAAGGCTGTTTCTGCTGTTTCAATGCTTCCGCGTCACGTGATGCGCCGCCAGGCAGAACAACTGGCCAGGCGCCTTAAAGAGGCAGGGGCGGCTATAGAGGTTGAGAAGATATATGCCCGGGCAGATTGCCCAGGCAGCCTTGCCTTCTGCTGGATTTCCGGGCATCCTGGCTGTTATGCAGGCTTTACCGGGCTTGGTGCCAGGGGAAAGCCTGCAGAAAAAGTGGCGGATGAGGCTGCAGACGCCATGCTGTCTTTTCTTGAAAGCGGTGCCAGCGTGGATGCGAGATTGGCTGATCAACTGGTGACAGTGGCGGCGTTGACCAGGCAAAGTTGCGCCTGGGTCACCCAGCGCCTGACTGGTCACTTGGAGACCAATTGCTGGGTGGTAGAGCAGTTTGGGCTGGGCAGGTTTGATTTTTCCCGCAAAGGGCGGGGTGTAGGAGTGATTTTTGAATGTTGATATGACACGAATGTTGAACATTGTCACAATCACTTACAAATGGTAGGTTTTGCTCATGAAATTTGAACTTAAATGGTTAGCATGGGAAATTACCAGGCGCTGCAATCTCAAATGCGTACATTGCCGTTCCTCATCTGAACTCGAGGTCAAGGAACATCCCGATTTCCCGCTGGAGGAGGCATACCGCATACTCGATGACATAGCCTCCTTTGCCAGTCCAGTTGTGGTGCTCTCTGGCGGAGAGCCCCTTCTGCGCAAAGATGTGTTTGACATAGCCCAATATGGAACAGACAAGGGGTTCAGGATGTGCCTTGCAACCAATGGCACCCTTGTCACCCCGGAAATATGCGATTCCATAAAGAGCACGGGCATCAAGATGGTGTCCTTGAGCCTTGACGGGGCAACGGCCGAGGTGCATGACAACTTCAGGCAGCAGCCAGGGGCCTTCGAAGGCACCTTGAACGCAGCCAGGCTGTTCAGGGAGAATGAAATCCCCTTTTTGATCAATTCCTCTTTTACCAAGAGGAACCAGGAAGACATACCCAAGGTCTACAGGCTGGCAAAGGAATTAGGAGCCACTGCATGGTATCTCTTCATGATCGTGCCCACTGGAAGGGGTGAGGATATCCTCAAGGAATTGATATCGCCTGAAGACTATGAAAAAATTTTGGAGTGGCATTATCAAATGGAAAAGGAGGAGGATGAGCTTCTTGTCAGGCCGACATGTGCGCCCCACTATTACCGGGTGAGGATGCAGAGGGCCAGGGAGGAAGGCAAAAGGGTGGAGCACCGCAGCCTTAAATTTTCCACAGGGGGCTCAAAGGGTTGTCTTGCAGGGCAGTTGATATCCCTGCTAGATGTGGACGGCAATGTGCTTCCTTGCAGTTACTTCCCGATGCCAGCCGGAAATATCCATGAGCAAAGCTTCAAGGAAATATGGGAGAACAGCAAGCTGTTCAAGGAATTGAGAGACTTTTCGTCATACAAGGGCAGGTGCGGGGTGTGTGAGTATGTAAACATCTGCGGGGGCTGCAGGGCCAGGGCATATGCCGTAAACGGTGATTATCTTGCCGAGGAGCCTTTCTGTATGCACGTTCCAAGGCGCATGAAGGTTGAAAAAGAGGAGGGGAGGTAGGCGATCAATGAACGACAGATTCTTGCGGGCATGCGCTGGGGAAAAGGTGAGCCCGGTTCCCGTGTGGCTGATGCGTCAAGCAGGCCGCTATTTGCCTGCGTATCAGGCGGTTCGGAATCAGACCGATTTTCTCACCCTTTGCAAGACCCCTGAGCTTGCAGCAGAAGTTACCATACAGCCAGTTGACATACTGGGTGTGGATGCTGCAATTTTGTTTTCAGACATATTGATTCCCCTTGAGCCCATGGGCATAAAACTGACCTTCCTGGAAGGTGCCGGGCCGGTCTTGATTCCGCCTGTCCGTACCATGGAGGACCTCAATAGGCTTCGAACCATTTCCCCAAAGGATGATGTACCGTTTGTGCTCGAGACCATAAAGATCCTGCGACAGGAGCTAAAAGACAAGGTTCCGCTCATCGGCTTTGCCGGTGCGCCCTTCACCCTCCTGACTTACATGGTCGAGGGCGGCACCACCCGCACCTTCCTGTATACCAAACGGATGCTTTTCGAAGCACCTGACATGTTTGCAAAATTGATGGACCTGCTGACAGAGGTGACAATATCTTATTTGAAGGCACAGGCTGATGCCGGAGCACAGGCAGTGCAGCTATTCGATACCTGGGGCGGCATCTTGTCCAGGAGGGATTATCTGGCTGCGGTAAAACCCTATGTGAGCAGGATCTTATCAGAGCTGAAAGAAAGCGGTATTCCGCGGATCTACTTTGTGCTGGATGGAGGCCACCTCCTGGAAGAGTTGAAAGATCTCGATGCCGAGGTGATTGGGCTTGATTGGCGTATGGATATAAAAGACGCCTTGAAAAGGCTTGGTAAAGAAAAGGTTGTGCAGGGAAACCTTGACCCCTTTTCACTCTTTCTGCCTGAAGAGCGCCTCAAGGAACGAGTTTACCAAATATTGGAACAGGGCAGGGAGGCCCGGGCACACATATTCAATCTTGGTCACGGCATAATGCCTGCCGCTCCTCCGGAAAAGGCAAAATTATTGGTGGATTTGGTTCACCAGCTTTCCTGAATCATTAAATGATTGGAATCGTGTTGTTGAACATGGGAGGGCCTGATTCCCTGGAATCGGTGCGCCCCTTTTTGCGCAACCTCTTTTCAGACAGGGAAATAATTCAACTGGGCCCAAGGTTCATGCAGCCCGTATTGGCCGCTCTCATAGCGTGGAGACGGGCCCCTAAGAGCGCCCGGGCCTATGCTGAAATAGGCGGCAAGAGCCCGCTGCTTAAGATTACCAGTGAACAGGCAAAGGCCCTTGAATATTCCTTAAAGGCCAGCGGCCTGAAGGATGTTGCGTGTGCGCCCGGTATGCGTTACTGGAGTCCCAGGACGCCGCAGGTATTGAAACGCTTTGCAGAATCGGGAATAAGGCGGGTGGTGGGGCTGACCATGTATCCCCACTACTCCAAGGCAACCACTGGTTCATCTGTATCTGATTTCCTGCAAGGCTGCGAGGCCCTTGGGATAGAGGGCGCGGTCATAGATGCCTATCCAGATCATCCTGATTACATAAAGGCGCTGCTGCACCTTACGTCGCAGAAAATATCGGAAATTGGCAAGAAAGATAGAAAAACCGGCTACACCCTGGTGTACAGCGCCCACAGCCTGCCCAAAAGGATGATCGATGAAGGGGATCCATATCTGGATCACCTCAAAAAGACCATATCTTCCCTGGAGGCCAGGGGCGGGTTAACAGGGACCCTGTGTTTCCAGAGCAGAAGCGGACCGGTTGAATGGCTGAGACCTGCCACTGACGAGCTTTTGATGGAACTCGTTTCCAGGGGCATGAAAAACATCGTGGTGCTCCCCATAAGTTTCGTGTCTGATCACATAGAGACACTTTATGAAATAGACATGCTTTACGGTGACATGGTAAGTGGGGCAGGCTCCAGGTTGTACAGGGTTCCTGCATTGAACTGCCACCCAGATTTCATAAATTGTCTGAAGAAAGTGACCATGAAAAAGCTGGAGGAAAGAGGTTGGCTAAGGTTGCAATAGTTGGAGGAGGCATGTCAGGCCTTTCCCTGGGTGTGCATTTGAGGCGTCTCAGGCCTGAATGGGAGACACTGGTGTTTGAAGGGGAAGAGAGGCCGGGCGGAAAGGCGTGGACCATACAGGAAGATGGTTTCACGGTGGAATATGGCGTAAACGGTGTGCTTGACAACAAGCCAGACACCCTTGAACTTGCCGGGATGGTTGGCATAGAGACATTAAGAAGTAACGATGCGGCTCGAAAACGTTACGTGGTCAGGAAAGGACGCCTGGTGAAACTGCCCGAGTCTCCCAAGGAATTTTTGAAATCCCCGCTGCTTAGCCTTGAAGGCAAGCTCAGGGTTGCCCTGGAGGCGGTCGTTCCCAGGGGAAATATGGAAAAGGATGAATCACTGGCTGCATTTGCAAGACGCAGGCTAGGCAAAGAGGCCCTACAATATCTCATAGATCCCATGGCCTCTGGCATATATGCAGGGGACCCTGAAAAGCTCTCCCTGAAAAGCTGCTTTCCCCGAATACACGAACTCGAAAGGGAATATGGAAGCCTCATAAGGGCCATGATCAAGCTTCAAAGGAAGGCGAAACAGGCTGGGCAAACCGGCCCTGGAGCCGGCCCCGGCGGCACATTGACCTCTTTCAAGAAGGGAATGGGTGAGCTTGCCGGCGCATGTGCCGGTGAACTTGGGGATTCGCTTCGCACAAACGCCTGCGTGACTGAAATCTCCTTTGAAAAGGGCCTTTGGCTTCTCCATTTCAAGGATGGAAGCAGCGAGGAGGCGAGCCACCTGGTGCTGGCTGCCCCGGCAAGGGCGTGTTCGGGTTTGTTGAAACATGTCAGCCCTGCACTCGCTCAATTGCTTGAGTCCATCCACTATCCTCCAATAGCAGTGGTTGCCTTTGCCTTCAAGACTTCAAGGCTTCCAAGGCCCTTGGATGGTTTTGGTTTCCTGTGCCCCTGGGCGGAGAGGCGCAAGATCTTGGGTGCCCTGTGGGATTCATCGGTATTTAAATACAGGGCGCCTGACGGCTATAGCCTGATCAGGGTTTTGGCAGGGGGTGCAAGGCAGCCAGAGGTTGCAGGCTATCGCAGGGAAAGACTTGTTGACACGGTATTAAGCGAGTTGCGGGATATCATGGGCATCAATTCGCTGCCTGAAACAAGCTGGGTCCATATTTGGCCCCATGCCATACCGCAATACCAGACAGGCCATTCCGCCTTGCTTGAAGCCATTGACAGGGAACGTCGGAAGATGCCCAATCTCTATTTCAGATGCAACTGGACAGGTGGCGTCAGCCTCAATGACTGCGTGGCCAACAGCAAGGCCCTTGCCCATGAACTTGCAAATCAGTAGCGGAGTTACCGGCCATGGCCTCAAATGGATCCGAGACATTGTCCAGCCTCTTAAAAAAAGTAGCGCATCGCCATGGGCTTGAGCGCCGAATTGCCAGGGGAAAGGTATGGGAGATATGGCAGTCTGCTGTTGGGGAAGCAATAGCCAGGCACGCCTGGCCCCGGGGCTTCCGCGAGGGTTCGAGGCTGGTGGTCGCAGTTGCAGATGCAGTGTGGATGCAGCAGCTTAGCCTCCAGAAGGCACTGCTTCTTGAGGTGCTGAATCGACATCTTCCAGAAGATGCCAAGCTGGAAGACATCAGATTCGTTCAGGCAGATGTTGATAAATTGCGCAGGCAATGGATCAAGGGGGCAAAAAAATCCAGGAGGCGGAGGCTGCATCCTGTTAAGGTCAGCCAGGAGGTTCGGGAAAAGGCCGAGCTTCTCGTGGCATCCATAAAGGATGAAGAATTAAAAAGCGGTTTGCTGAATCTCTATTTAAGGAGTCATTCAAGAACCGGTTGCAGCCACGATTGAGATGCGCTGGCAAGGCTGCCTTTGAAACAAGGTCAGATCAGGTTTTCCTTTTCCAGATTCTTGATCGCCACCTTTACGAAGTCCTTTACCAACCTGTCTACATTGCTGTCCAGTACGGTCTCTGTGAGCATCGACCAGATTAATTTCCCGCTCTTTACGTCGTAGAGATTAGTTTCCACCACCATTATTTCTTGTTCCTCAGTATAGCTCGGCTCCTTTATTATCTCATAGCTGAATGCATAATAGTCATACCATCCTGCATAGGCATAGGGCGGGGGTACATAGGGGCCTACGCCAGGGGAAACCCGTGTTATTTCAGGGTGCTGAATGGTTTCTTTCTTTTTGCCTACTATTCTGCTGATCAAAATGGTATCGAATTGCTGCCCTTTAACCATCCCTTCGAGCTTCTTTTTATCCTTTATCTCTTCTGTTGAAATGATCTTGTAACTTGGAACACACACAGAACCGCGCGACTCAAGTTCAGAGCACATGGCGTCTTCATATTTCCGCCTCAAGACCTCCTGCTGGGAAATCCCTGCCACAAGGACCTTGCTGATGCGTTTTCCCATGTAGTCCTGATTCATCCATGTGGTTGATGTGGTAGTAGTCGCACAGGCAGCCAGGGCGGCGGCTGCACAGAGTATGAAAGGCCTCATGATTGTCACAAAAAGGGCTCTCATGGATCATTCCTCCAATAAATATTCATGTTTCAGTTATGGCTATCTATAAAAATTGTCTTTTTGCCACGCTGGGGCCTGGCTCCGTTGCGCTCAAAAAATAATCCTCGAAATATCAACAACATGTCTGCGGTTAATTTTTTGCGCGCCTTGCCCTTGAAAAAAATCCAAATCTTTAGAGATAGCCTTATGTGAAACAAACTGTACCTAGTATCAAATTACATAAGCGTCTGATTTTTGTCCAGCATAACAAAGAGCAAATAATCTTGGCACCTGAATTGTCCGGTCTGACATGGGAATTAAGCAGGGCGCATATGAGATGGGCCAGATTATGGAGGAGATCAGGATTGTGAGATTCAAAGCAGCCCATACAGACTGGACCTGGAAAAAGCTAATCCAGGAGCTGGCTGCTGTTGGTCATGCGGTTTGCAGAAGAGGCTTTGCTAAAGGTAGCGGATTGTTCATCTGATAGGCCGATTTGGATTCCCCTGGAATTAGCAATTTATTGCTTCGTCTCCTGACTTCGAGACCGGTTCTATCTTGGCAAGCTCCTCTTTCATCTGCTGTTCAGCCTGCCATAAATCATAATTCTGTTGCATACGAAGCCATAACCCAGGACCATTACCTGCAAATCTGCCTATTCTAAGTGCCATTCTTGGGGTAATAGGATTGGTACAGGCTAATATGCGATGTAACTGTTGCCGGGAGATGCCAAGCCTTCTCGCTGCTTCGGTAACAGATATGCCCAGGCTTGGGAGTACGTCTTCACGTAAAATTTCTCCTGGATGAATCGGAGCCCTTTTTAATGAACGTTTTACAACATATTCTGCCATGATTGCACCTCAGTGATATTGCTCCAGATCAACTCTTAAAGCATGGTTCTTTTCCCATTCGAAAGTAATGCACCAGGGACCGTTGACGTGAATACTATAACGCTTTGGTCTTCCCTGAAGACCATGAAAGTTGAAGCCTGGAATGTTCAATTCCGTAAGGTCCTCTGCCTGATCTAAGGCCTCCAGCCTTCTCAATATGCGCCTTTGCAAATCAGGTCTGATTTTGGCTGAATGGCCCCTTTCAAACAATTCAGCTAATCCCTTGTGCTTGAAGCTTTTGATCACGTTATAAGTGTATCATATCTTGATACACTGTCAATCGTTTTGTTACAAGGCTACGAGGAACCACCTGATTTATAAGGCCGAATATTATTAATATCTGTATCGGTTTCTGGATATTTTTCCTATATAACGTCCATGTTTCCATATATTCTGATATCCATCCATTCGGAATGAAAAAATATGGCATATATGCCGTTTTTGCCTTCAGGAATCCATGTATTTAATAACATGGAAAAGACTAATGCCAATCAAGAAACATTTCACCCTAATCCCAATTTGAGGCCAATGGATCAGGTGCAGGAGGTCCTGCGTTATCACCACCACTCTTACAGAACCGAGCAGACCTGCTGCAATTGGATTGTATGCTGCATCTCTTGGTCCGGGAAACGGGGATTTTGCAAGGCTGTTTGGCGAGGAGTTATTTTTATTATATCATGCCGGGCATGGAACAGTCATATTACCCAATCAAGATAAAAATATGCGGTATCAAAACGCCGGACCAGGCGGTGGAAATTGCTGAGGCTGGAGCCGATGCCATCGGCCTGGTCATGGCAAGGAGCCCCAGGCAGGTTTCTGTTCAGAAGGCAATGGAAATAACGGCTGCGGTTCCGCCCTTTGTTCAGACAATTGCTGTTTTTGTTAATCCAGATGAAGATCAGGTTAAAAGGGCCTTGTATGATTGCGGCATAGACATGATACAACTGCACGGGAGCGAATCGCCAGATTTTTGCAAAAAGTTTTCCAACAGGGTGGTAAAGGCATGGCGGATAAGGGGCAAGGAAGATTTGTTCAAGCTGAAGGAGTATGAAAATTGTGTAAGGGGTTTTCTCCTGGATGCCTGGGACCCGAATCAGGCCGGGGGGACAGGCAAGACCTTTGACTGGTCCCTTGGGCAGGAGGCGGTGAAGCATCTTTCAAAGTCTGTTATCCTTGCCGGTGGACTCAGGCCTGACAACGTTCAGGCTGCCGTCAAGCAGGTCCGGCCCTGGGGTGTTGATGCAAGCTCAAGTCTTGAGAAGGCTCCGGGCATTAAGGATCTTGCCAAGGTGAAGTCCTTTATAGAAGCAGTCAAAAGTGTATCAGGTTAAAATATTCAGGAGCTTGATAGGTGAATAAAAAAAGGACCAGGATAATCAACGTCGTAGATAAAAATGGGCATTTCGGCCTGTTTGGAGGCCGTTTTGTGCCTGAAACATTGATGCCTGCCATTACCGAGCTGGAGCAGGCCTATTCGAAAGCAAAAAGGGCCCCCGGATTCAAAGAGGAACTCAGGTCGATTCTTAAAGATTTCGTTGGCAGGCCGACCCCGCTGTATGAAGCCAGGCGCCTTGGCCAGGCCCTTGGCGGCATCAGGGTCTTTCTTAAAAGGGAAGACCTGACCCACACAGGCGCCCACAAGATCAACAATACTATTGGCCAGGTACTGCTTGCCAGACGTATGGGCAAAAGACGCATAATTGCTGAGACAGGCGCCGGCCAGCACGGTGTGGCCACTGCTACTGCAGCCGCTCTCATGGGCCTTGAATGCGAGGTGTACATGGGCCGCAAAGACACCGTCCGCCAGGCCATGAATGTGTTCCGCATGGAACTCACAGGCGCAAAGGTCATTCCGGTGGATTCAGGCACCAAGACCTTAAAAGACGCCATCAACGAGGCCATTCGGGATTGGGTTACCAATGTGGCCGACACCCACTATATTATTGGTTCTGTGGTAGGACCCCATCCTTATCCTGTGATGGTGCGTGATTTTCAGTCTGTCATAGGCAGGGAGACAAAGGGGCAGATAAAGAGGCGCATCGGCAGGCTGCCGGATGTGGTGATTGCTTGTGTGGGCGGCGGATCGAATGCCATGGGCATGTTTTATAATTTCGTAAGAAACAGCGAGGTGAGGCTGATCGGCGTGGAGGCAGCAGGCGAGGGCGTTGATTCAGATTTCCATTCAGCTACCCTTACAGTGGGTGAGCCAGGGGTTCTTCACGGTACCATGAGCTACCTGCTTCAAGACAAGTGGGGTCAGATTAAAGGCGCCCATTCCGTTGCGCCAGGCCTTGATTATCCGGGTGTGGGCCCAGAACACAGTGCCCTCAAGGATGCGGGACGGGTAGAATATGTTGCCGTGGATGACAAGCAGGCCTTGAGGGGTTTTGAACTCCTGTCCAAGACCGAAGGCATAATTCCTGCCCTGGAAAGCGCCCATGCCGTGGCCTACCTGCAGGAGTTGGCACCCAAACTCAAGAAAGGCACGGTGGTAGTAATAAATCTTTCTGGCAGGGGAGACAAAGATGTCCAGAGCGTGAGCGAGATCTTCAAGGGGGGGGCTGCAAGATGAATCGTATCCACACGATGTTCTCAGAATTGCGCAAAAAAGGAGAGACAGCCCTCATACCCTTTATTACCGCTGGTGATCCTGACGTTAAAACCACCGAGGCCCTGGTCCTTGAAATGGCAGCCAAGGGAGCGGATCTCATAGAACTTGGGCTGCCTTTTTCCGACCCCTTGGCCGACGGACCTACCATACAGGCGGCCAGTCAACGGGCGTTGGCAGCGGGCATGAATACCAAGAAATTTTTTGAGCTGGTGAGGCGGGTGCGCAAAAAGAGCGGGATTCCCCTGGTCCTGATGGGCTATTACAATCCGCTTTTCAAATATGGTCTCGAGAGATTTGCCAGGGATGCTGCTGCAGCAGGTATTGACGGAACCATCATACCTGATCTGCCGCTGGAGGAAGCCGGGCCATGGATGCAGGCAGCCCAGAGGGCAGGCCTTGCAAACATCTTTCTCATAGCCCCAAATACACCTCCTGAAAGAATAGAAAAGATCGGCAGGGCAAGCAAAGGATTTCTCTATTATGTGTCGGTTACTGGTATAACCGGCGCCAGAAACGATCTGCCACCTGAGTTGTCAGAGGGGCTCACGCTTGCCAGGAAACTCGTGGACATTCCACTGGCAGTCGGTTTTGGAATTTCAAGGCCCGAGCAGGTGGCCATGCTGGCCAGGTTTGCAGACGGCATAATCGTGGGCAGCGCCATCGTCAAGATAGTTGAAAGACATGCAGGCAACCCGGCTGGGGCTGTAAAAGAAGTGGGTGAATTTGTGAAAAGGCTTAAAGACGCGGCTAGGCCTGCATGAAGTCAGTGCCTTACTGATCGAAGGAACCATAAGCGGGGTATAACTGCAGTTATATGGCTGCCTCTAAAAATCAGTATTTTTGTTCAAGGGCAAGGCGCGCGAAAAAAATAACCGCAGACATATTGTTGATATTTCGAGGATTA
>JALVPX010000268.1 GCA_027031565.1 Deltaproteobacteria bacterium
GTCCCTCTGTCAAATTGAATTGCATCGGGATAAAACCATTCATATCCACCATCTGAAAATATCACCTTAAACACCAGCCCATATATCCAGCACCCATCACCTACTGACTCAGCCTTGGACCAACCGCCAAAGGTCAATACATGGGGATATGGATATGCAAAACTTACCTCCTCGCCGCGCCATGCCACCTGACTGCCCGTACCATTGGTAATCATAAGAGAATATGTGCCTGAATGAGACTCATCGCTGCTCCAACCACCCGGCGAATCATTGGCACGCTTGCCAGACGGCACCCAATCATAAATCCGCCAACCGTCTGGAATTCCGTTGCCTTGCTCAACAGAAGAATTTAGTACATAATTTTGCACCAAGGCAGACGAGTTCTGCGAATAAATATGATAAGCAATTTCAGAGGAAAAAGGGCCTATCTGGCCTGCCCTGTCTATAGCCTTCAAGGCAAAGTAATATGTCTTTCCTTCCTGAAGGCCGCTTATAGTGTAACTTCTTTTCAGAGGTTGCGTTGCTGTATCGCTTATCGTAACCCTGTTGCTATAACGGCCGCTTTCCAAACCCCAGAAGATCTGGTAGCCAGCTATATCCGGCTCCTGATTACGATTCCATGAAAGAGTTACACTGGATGCATAAGTTAATGACACATTAAATGCAAAGATATAGGTAAAAAATATAAACATAAAGATCAATCTGATCGACTTAAGAAAGGAAACTGCAACGTCCATTTGATCCCCCCGTCTTCAAGCGCTTATCACTCGTCCTGTATCCTAGCTAGCAAGAGACGTTCCTTGATGTATAACAGTTGTCTAAGAGCAATAAGACAAGAAAGCTGCCATTTAACATACTGATATAAATTAATTTTTACGGGAGGTCGCTTGTATGGTATAAAAGAGAATAACGATGGATAAACTTGTTTTTTTTGAAGGGGATAACATACAACTTAATTATTTTTATAAATTTAAAAAAAATTTAGCCGACCTTCAAAAAGGTCGGCATCTATTTCACTTAGTTCCACTCAGCCTTTATTGAAATGTCATCAAACCAGACCATGCCTGTGCCTTGATAAAAAAGACAATATGGCCTTACACTTCTTACGCCTTTATCCCACCGCTTAGTAACTCGCTTTTGCTCCCAGTCATGGGTCTCTGTGGAAAATCTTAATTCTCGTGGCCCGTACCACCTGACAGTTCCATCTTCCAACACTACTCTAAAATCCAATCCATAAAATCTTACATCAGGATCAACAGCCAATGCCTTTGACCAACCTGTGAAGGTCAAAATTTTTGGATAAGGAGGGTCAAACACAACTTCTTCACCGCGCCATCCGGCACGACTGCCAGTCTGATTATTCAAAAAGACAGAAAAGGCCCCTGAATGGTTTTCATCGTCAACTAATTCACCAAGATTTTCATTAACAGGTGCGCCATTTACTGGGGCATCATACGATCTCCAATTTAGAGGATCCCCGCTTTTTAGAGCAACCTCAAAATCACCGTTGACAATCATATTGGAAGGTGATGGGACAATATATATATCGTCAAACCAAACCGAACCTGTTCCCCCATACAATGTGGCATATAGTATTATTCTCTTAACCCCTTTATCCCATTTTTTTATTACTGATTTGAATTGCCAACCATGGGAACCTCTATCATATTGGAGTTGACTGGAAAAAAACCAGGAATATGAATCATCCTCAAAAAACACCAAACCAACCAGGCCATACAACCATGATCCCTCATATACATTGGACGCCTTCGACCACCCTCCGATACTAAGCACCTTTGGATAAGGATAAGAAAAAACAATCCATTCTGAATGCCAAGCAGCCATCGTGCCATGTTCGTTATGAATATGTAATGAATGGGTACCTGAATGCGCCTCTGAATTACTCCACTCGCCTGGTACTTCATTGGTCAACCGATTCCTGCTACTCCAATCTACAAAAGACCAACTACTTACCGAAGAATCCCCGTTTTCTATATCCCCATTGGGTATTGTGTTATTGAAAATATCAAAACCAAGTGATGCAACCGAAAGGTTAGGCTGTACGTAGTAGGCTATCTCAGGCGAAAAAGGACTTGTTTTGCCTGATAAATCAATCGCTTTTAATGCAAAATAATATGTAGCCCCTTTCTTTAAGCCGTTAATTGTATAACTTCTTTTAATAGGCTCATGAGAAGTATCACTAATAGTAATCCTGTTTGAATATTGTTGAGGTTTTATTCCCCAAAATATTTGATAACCAGCTATATCGGGTTCCTGGTTTCTATTCCAACTCAATTTAGCCGAAGCTGCAAATGACGAAGTTACTAAAAGAACGAAGTACGCAATGGCTACAACCATTAGCCTCAAAACGCACTTTTTTCCCCTTAAACAAAACACTCCACTACTGCACATTTTAAAGGACCTCCTTGACAGATAGAACACCCAACCTAATCCTGCATAGGCATTAATTGCGTGAGCAATGAGTGTGCCGCAAAAGCTATGCACAGTAGCAAAAACCTGTTAGCAATTGTAACTATTGGAAATAATAGAAAATTTTAAATAGGCAAATTGGATTGAATTTTTTTGTTTCGAGACAACTGAAGGTTTTATCCTACTTTTAATATGTAGGGACTCTTTTTCTTAAAAAAATTTAAAAAGAAATATCCAGACAAGATGTCAAGTTTTAGGAGCCATTTTGGATAAGTTACCTATTTTGAGAAATAGCTGTGCGATGATATATAAAAGGCTGAGACGGTTGCGCCTGACGGCTTCATCCCTGTCCATGACCAACACATTATCAAAAAATGTATCTATGTAAGGCTTTAGATCCAGCAGGGTTTCCAAGGCATTTAGATATTCTTGGTTGCCAATCAATTTCCTGACCTGTTTTTCTATGGTTACATAAGTGTCATAAAGGTCTTTTTCAGCTTTTTCATGCAACAATTCAGGCCTTAGACTGCCGCCCTCAAATTTTTTTAAGATGTTCATGACGCGTTTAAATGCCAAACTCAGGGCCTCAAAGTCTGCCTTTTTGCGTATAGCCATTAAGGCGTCGATACGCTTGATGGCATCTGGAATCTTGTCAAAGCCCGTGTCTACCACGGCCTCCACTGCATCGGCATCTTTTCCACGGAGTATCTGATCATTTACAAATCGATTTTTTAGAAACTCCAATATATCACGATCGAGACCAGTAAAAGTTTTTTTCAGTTGGGACTCGATTTGTAGAATCGCCTCGCCTACCAAGGCCTGCAAAGAGAGATCAAGACCCATGTTTTCGAGAATATGAAGAATTCCCAGGGCATGACGCCTGAGGCCGTACGGATCAGCGGTGCCGGTCGGACGTTCACCAAGGGCAAAGGTTGCACAAATTGTATCAATTTTATCTGCCAGGGCCAGCACAATGCCAAGCAGCGTTTTCGGCAATGTTCCTCCTGACCGGACAGGCCTGTAATGTTCTTCGATTGCAGCGGCTACATCCTCTTCTTCTCCAGACAGCAGGGCATATTCCTTGCCAATGATACCTTGGAGCGTAGGAAATTCTCCAACCATCTCTGTCACAAGGTCTGCCTTGGCCAGCAATGCAGCCCTGGCTGCCTGGTCCTGTTTTTCCGGACAAATAAACTCAGACAGGTGCACTGCAAGGGCTTTTATTCGTTTTGCCTTGTCAAACATGCTTCCTAGGCCGCGATGAAAAACTACGCCTTTGAGCTCGGGCACAAACTCTTCCAATGTCTTTTTTGTATCTTCATCAAAGAAAAAGGCCGCATCGCTCAATCTTGCTCTTAATACCCGTTCGTGGCCACTTGTTACGAGTTCAGGGGACCTAGACAAGGTATTGTTAACAGCAACGAAATTGGGCAAAAGGTTGCCGCCACCATCATCAACGGCAAAATATTTTTGATGCTCCCTCATGCAAGTCACCAGAACCGGCCGCGGCAGCCTCAAAAACTCCTTATCAAACCTCCCGCAGACCGCCGAGGGGAACTCAGTCAAATTAGTGTTTATATCCAGCAATTCGCTATCTTCCACCAGGCGGCCATTGCAGCTGTTGGCCGCTTTTCTGCACTCTTGCAACACCTTGAGTTTACGTTTATCGAGATCCACAATTACATGAGCATTCAACAGGGCCGATGAATATGCATCAAAGTCTGCAGAAGGAATTTTTATCGGCCCTGGCGACATAAATCTGTGGCCGTATGTTTTGTTGGAACTTTCCGCTTCTGCAATTTTGAATGGTATGATTTCGTTGCCCAGCAAAGCCAAAAGCCAGCGCACCGGCCGTACGAATCTAAAGCCAGATGCTTCCCATTTCATCGTCTTCGGAAAGGACAACCTTTTTATGGCCTCTGGAATTAACTGGGCCAGGATCTCCGAAGCCGGCCTTCCTGGCTGCTGTTTTACAACAACCACGTACGGCCCCTTGTCGGTTTCTTCCACCTTAAGCTCACTTACATCGAGATCATTCTTCTTTGCAAAGCCTATGGCAGCCTTGGTAGGAGCACCTGTATCATCAAAGGCGACTGAAGCAGGAGGGCCAACAATATGCAATTTTTTGTCTGGCTGTCTGAATGGTATGCCTTCTATGTACACCGCCAATCTCCGGGGAGTGGCACCCATTGTCGATGTAGAAAACCCAAGGTCTGCCTGTTTCAGGCCATCTTTCAACAACTGATCCAGCTCTTTCATGCTTTTGGCCACAACAGAGGGGGGCATCTCTTCGATGCCGATTTCAAGAAGAAAATTCTGGGTCTCCATGTCTATACCGCCCCCTCTTTTTGGTCTTGAAGGGCCTTCGTATATTGCCTGGCAACACTTCGGGCAAGCTTTCTCACTCTTGCTATATATGCCGTGCGCTCGGCGACACTGATTGCCCCCCTGGCCTCCAACAAGTTAAAAGTATGGGAACATTTCAGGCAATAATCGTATGCTGGCATCACCAATCCATCTGTTACAAGATTATGACCCTCTTGCTCAAAGAGATCGAACATGGTTTTCAGCATTGAAACACTGGCCTTCTCAAAGTTGTATGTGGAGAATTCCACCTCATCTCTATGATGAACATCCCCATAGGTAGTGGTATTATTCCATTTCAGGTCATACACATTGTCTACGCCCTGAAGATACATGGCGATGCGCTCGAGACCATAGGTGATCTCAGCCGAAACAAGATCAACATCAAGACTGCCAACTTGCTGAAAATAAGTAAATTGTGTTATCTCCATACCATCGAGCCAAACTTCCCAACCCAATCCCCAGGCACCCAATGTCGGTGATTCCCAGTCATCCTCAACAAATCTCACGTCATGCTCTTTGAGATCGAGACCGAACACCTCCAGGCTTTTCAGGTAGATGTCTTGGACATCAGCAGGCGCAGGTTTCAATATTACTTGATACTGGTAATAGTGCTGCAATCTGTTTGGATTTTCACCGTAACGCCCGTCGGCTGGCCTTCTTGAAGGTTGAACATAGGCAACCCGCCAAGGCTCCGGGCCTAGCGAACGCAAAAAAGTTGCGGGATGAAATGTGCCTGCTCCCACCTCCATATCATAAGGTTGAAGCAACAGACACCCTTTCCCCTGCCAATATTTATTGAGAGCGGTAATCAGCTCCTGGAAGGTCATGACTGCCCCCTGAAGATTAATGTTTAGATTGTTGGCAGAGCCTTAATAGCACCAAAGAGGCTTGGATGCAATGAGCATAGGAAAGTGTGATTAATTTGATTTTCTAACTTTCGTATTTTTTATCAATTCTATTAATTGTTCTGTCTGAAAGGGCTTCTTAAGAACCCCGGATACACCATATTCCCGCAGTCTTTCATCACCCTCCACATCAAGATAACCTGACATGAAAAGCAATGTCACCTCTAGCCCCTGTCGCCTTATCTCAGATGCCAGGTCCCAGCCACTCATTCCAGGCATACCAATGTCAGTCAAAACAATATCCACAGGCCCCTTATGCAAGATTTCAAGGGCCTCTTTGCCAGAAGCGGCTATGTAGACCGCTGCACCCCTCTGGATCAGCATTTCACGGGTAAGTTCCCTCACCATGGGCTCGTCATCAACCACCAGGATTTCTGTCTCATCCAGGTCGGCCTCAGCCTTAAAAGGCCGTCTCCGGGTCTGTTCGAAGCCCTTTGCCTCTGCCTTAGGCAGTTCCACTGCCACTGTTGTCCCTTGGCCATGGTTGGAATCTATTTTTATGCTGCCGCCGTGATCTTTTACTATTCTGTGGGCAATACTTAAACCCAGGCCGCTGCCTTGGGCTTTTGTTGTAAAAAAGGGATCAAACACCCTTCCAAGAACTGCTTCAGGAATACCTTCTCCGCTGTCCTCAATCCTTGTCACCACCTTGTCCTCTAGTTCAAAGGCCCTTATTGCTATTGCACCGCCATCGGGCATTGCCTCGATAGCGTTCAGGATCAGATTCAAAAAGACCTCGGCCAATTCATTTTCATGACCAAAAACCTTTAGATGCTCTGGTATATCCACATCGAACGAATATTGAATCCCGGCAGCCATGGCCAGATTTTTCCATTTTGGTTTTGCAAGCTGCACTACCTCGTTCACGACCCTGGCAATATCCACCGGCTTCGGTGTTTTTGCCTTCCTCATGCCAACCCTGTGCAGCCTGGCGACTATCGCCCTACCCCGTTCACATGCGTCCAATACCTGGCTGATTGATTTCTTCACCGTGTCTGGTAGCGAGGGGTCCATTTCCCAAAGGGACACTCGGCCCATTATCATGGCCAGCACATTATTCAAGTCATGGGCGACTCCGGCAGAAAGAAGGCCAACTGCCCTGAGCTTTTCATCGAGGACCACCCTGCTTTCAAATTCCTTGAACTGTGTGATATCCCTGGCTACAAACAGATACGCCTTCTTCTCAGAAACGAATTTTTCTATGGATACACAATTAAACAGATAAAATTTACGTACTTTGTCATTGTACACTTCCAAATCGGTAACTAGCAGTTCTCCTTGCGGGATGGGGCAGAAACCGCACTTTTCCTTGCGTCCATAAATTGCCTCGTAGCAAATTCTCCCCTCCACATGACCAAAATCTTTTTTCAAGGCCGCATTAGCAAGCAGAACCCTGTAGGAATCGTTTACCACATAAACTGCGTCTGGAATGGTTTGCAGCACGACATCAAGTTTGGTCCGTTCCTCTTCCACCAGGTTCTTGAGCCTTTTTGATTCGTCACATTGTCGTTTCAATTGCTCAGTAAAGCCCTTCAAATATAGAACCAGCTGTTTTATCTCATTATCCGAATCAATCTCCTCTAAAGGAACGGTTGCAACCGATAAACTCGGACTCATTTGGGATACAAAATTACTGAGTTCGTTGAGGGGTTTTAACAATACACGCATGCGCTTCCTGATCCATAAACCCAGTAGTGTTCCCCCGAGCAGGAGGACAACTGCCGAAGATGCCACAGCCTCGGCCATTGGACCGAAAATTTCCGTGCCCTTCTTCCAGAATACCAGGACGGCTCCAACATCTTCATTCTTATAGATGGAAGACAAGTTCCCAAATTCGGCTGACAACTGTAGCCCATCCAATTGGGCCAGCGACCTTGCCTTGCGGATCATCTCGTGTGGTATCTCATTGGAAGACCGCAGTATCAGGTCCCCGTTCCACACGAGGAAAAAGTTCATGTAGCTGGGGATAGTAGCTGAAAAAAGCTTTTTCCTTATATCCTCTTTTGATAAAAGTATGGCCACTCTCCCAGCTGCAATATCATCTTTTACTGGTGACCAGAAGACCAAGTGATTCTCATTCTGCAACAACAATGGCCCAGCCTTTTGAGCAGGCAGTTGTACCTGTTTGCCCATCAACTTCCGATCAAAAGGTACACTCAATGTAACAAGGCCTGTCTGAGACATTATGAGGATATGGTCGAAGCCGTTCAATTTAACCAAATAGTCCATTACATCGATGGTGCGCACCTGACCGTGTCTGCTCAACAAATTTAGGGTTTCCTGGATATTGAAGAGACCTTGTTCAAAGCTGCTGATAACCCTTTCCCGGGCAGCATTGAATTGTATTTTTTCCTGCTGTTGAACATTGCTGTATGTGGTATGCCATAAGAGAAGGGTGCATAAGGCCATAATCCCAAACACAGGGATTAAAATAAGCAAATTCAGTTTGGCTGCTATTCTCACCGGCCTTACCTGCCCGCGCTAAGATATCAGAATGGGTCTTCTATTTGGATTCTTCACAAGTAGAAAA
>JALVPX010000269.1 GCA_027031565.1 Deltaproteobacteria bacterium
GGGCATTGCTACAGGCGGGATGATCCCCAAGCTGAAGGCCTGCCTCAAGGCCCTGGAAAGGGGCGTAAAAAAGGCCCACATAATAGACGGCAGAAAGGAGCATGCCATACTCCTCGAGCTGTTCACCAACGCCGGTGTTGGAACGGAAATAACCGCCCCTGTAAAATAATGCCCTGATCGATTCCGCAACACTCAAAGAGACGGGGCACAAAACCCCTTGCGCATATTTCTTAAAGAACGCAGGAATACAGCGCCTGCCATATTTATACAGCCTTCTTAACGGGCCTTTTCCATCCCCTTCCAGCTCACCTTCTTATATCCCTGCGGAACAAGGAACTCAGACCTTGGAATATTCCTCTTTTGAACTGCTATCACCTGGGATACAACAACCGGGTTGCTGGGATCTGAATAGTCCACCTCTTTGACTATATGGCCCTCTTTTTCGAGTTCTTTCATCTTTTTCAAGACATCGTCTGATCCAGCAGGCATCATGGACAACATCTCATCCACTGAACCCATGGCCTTTTCAAAAGCCTTGATCTTTGCACTGTTCATCTCCTTTTTCATATATTTCAGCAGATCATTCGATATCCATACCTCCACAACGGGCCTGCCATTTTTAAGGATCTTGTACTGCTCCGCCTTGAATCCAGCCACCTTTGCGTGCTGGCCTGTCTTTTTGACACTCACACTGCCTGCCGGCTTGGCGCCCATCATCTGTTCGATCATGGCGCGCTGTTCAGGGGGAAGGCCTGCAAGCTGCTCCTTGAGCTTTGACATGGCCTGGTCCATCTCTTTTTTCATCTCATCTATCTTTATAATGGAATATTGCTTTTTGTGGGGGGTTACCTCGATCATCTCCCTTTTTGTGAGGTCAATTATCATGTAAGAACCATTGGGCATCACGTTTTTCACCATGTCGCCTTCGATATATGTCATGATGGTTTCCATGCCATTTTCGGCCTGGACCTTCTCCTTTATTACCAGGCCTGCCCATGCACTGTTCGAAACGAAACAGACCAATAGGGCCAGTGTCAAAAAAATGGTTGAAAACGAAGCAGAACGGTTCATCACTTTCCTCCTGTCATCTTTCTAATTTTGTTGAAATCCAATAGCCCGGCAAACTTGTAGAGATCCTTTTTTGATGCAATATTTGAGCCTTCCACCTTGACTATCACCTGATTACCCACCACGATGGTGAGCTTTCCGCTTCCTTCAGAAGAATTCCATTCTTCCAGGGCCTTTTCACCCTTTACCGTGGTTATGGTATTTCCGGCACCGGCAAAGGAGGGATTTGACAGCATCATGAGCAGGCTTGAGAGCAAGGGTGCATCGCTCATTATGGATATCTCCACGCTGCTTCCTGAGTCATTGTAATATCTCCTGGCAACAGAGGTCCCACCGCCAAGAAAGACAGGCTCAGCAGAGGTTCGGGATTCTTCGGCCTTCCACCCCGGGGGCGGATCCGGCAGCAGCTCCTTCAAACGCTCAGCCCTTTTCTGTTTTATCAGACCGGCAGCGAAGTTGAGTTCCGACACCGCCTCGTTGTACTCGCCTTCCAGGTATTTCTTTTTAGCAAGGTCAATGCGCTCCGTGACGGTGTCTGCCAAAGCGGCCCGAATGGTTAAGGCACACAAAATCATCCACACCCACAAGATTTTTCTCATAAAAAGTGACATGTTTCTTTCCCTTTGTATCAGTTGGGTAGATACCTATTTAAGCCGAACCCGCTTCCCTTTTTCACCATGACTCATTATGAAATCGGCCAGGTCTTTCCTCTGTTCAGGCGTCAACAGCTTGGTATTGCCGAGATAGGCCTCCATGACCGATTCAAATTTTTCCGGAAACACAATGGGTTTTTCCTTCCCGCTCAGAAAGCGGATCAAGCGCGCCTTTTTACCCTTATAAGTTGAAGAAATCTTTTCGAGCGTAGGCCCCAGCGAGACCGTATCTGGATAGTGGCACGTGTCGCACTTGTTGGCAAGAAAAACCTCCTTACCCCTTCCGGGATCGGCATAGGCAGGATAGGAGGCTGCCACGAGCACAAATAAAATAATTAAAAGAGACGTTTTGGCCATATATTACCTCCAACATCTGAATTTGAATTTATAGCGTGATGCAATATGTCTTCCCGAGGCAGCTCAAGTCTATATCCTCAGTATTATTTTCGTGAAATCATTCAGGCCCTGAAGCTTGGAATAATAGATGTCCTTGACCTTGGTTTCAACATCAGAAAGTGTGGCGCCCCGTTCAAGCCTCAAGTCCAGGCAGCCACAGGCCGGCTCCGTTACCGGCTGACCGATTCTGCTCACCAGATAGCAGTAAGCCTCTTTAACCCCTGCAACCTTCACTGATTCCTCAGCAATCTCCATGGCAGCAATGTTGTATATCTTGCCCACGTGGGTCACTGGATTCTTGCCGGCAGCAGCCTCCATGACCATGGGCCTGAAGGGGGTTATAAGCCCATTTGCCCTGTTCCCGCGGCCGACTTCGCCGTCATCGCCCGACTCACTAGAGGTGCCTGTAACAGTAAGGTATATGCTGCCCCTTGAGAGGTCATCTGCACAGTTCACCTGTACATCTATGGGGAGTTCCGTAAATTCACGGGCCTTATCGAGGACTGTTTGGGCAAGGGCGAATTTGAGATCCCTGTACCCGCCTAGATCGGCCACAAATTTGTCTATAAAGGCACAGGCTATTGTAAGCTCGATTTTGTCTCCGTTCCTGACCCCCATGACCTTTACATCCGGGCCAAAGGCAGGATATTTCCCCCTTATGTGGGAGGAATTGAGATGTCGCTCCACCTCCAGGACGACCCTTTCAAGGACGGTCAGTGGAGCAAAACCCACACCACAGGATGTATCGTTTGCCAGCGGCACGCCCATTTCTGCCTGGCGGGCAAAGAGTTCCACGAGGTCAGGAGAACCGGGCCTCAACCTGGTCTGGATATAGAGGTGCTTGTCTGGCTCAATGGCCGTGAAATGCTCCTCGAACCAGTTTCGCACACACCTTGCCGCGATATCTTTAACATCAATTTTTTTATCATTAAATTCAATAGTTGCGCGACCAACCTGATAAATCTCTATAGGTTCCAGGACCCTGCCTCCGCCAAAGGCGGGGAGGCTTCTTCCGGCAAATAGCAGGCCCTTGTCTACATTGTGATGCAGAACAAACCCAAACTCATCCATGTAGACCCGGCACAATGCCCTGCTCAATTCCTCGGCAAGGGCATCACATATAGTGTCTGGGTGCCCAAGGCCCTTCCGCT
Source organism: Deltaproteobacteria bacterium (assembly GCA_027031565.1). Lineage (GTDB taxonomy): Bacteria > Desulfobacterota > Dissulfuribacteria > Dissulfuribacterales > JALVPX01 > JALVPX01. The sequence continues at coordinate 3,269 of JALVPX010000269.1, forward strand.
CAACTATCTCCAGCTCCAGTTCTCCAGGTGTCGGAGATTCCAGTTTCGATAGCTTGAGATGCATCTTCTACTCCACTGTTTGTCTCATTTTCCAGCTTCAAATGCAGCGGCTCCTTGACTTGGCGGCAACGCATCATAACTTTTTTACAGGCAGACTTGTTCTATAACTAATAATTCTGGGGCATCCTGCAACCATATGGCAAAAAGATTTCCGTGTGAACTCATTTCATGGCAAGGCGTCCATCTCCTGTGCCGCAAATTGAGCTTTTCAATCCTTGATCACGGAGAGGATTACAACTTTATTGTGGCCATTGGCAGAGGTGGGTACGTGCCTGCCAGAATCATAAGCGACTATCTCGATATCAGCGATCTGACATCCTTCAAGATTGAGCATTACATCAAAGGGGCGGAGAAGCAGGAACAGGCTGTAATACGCTTTCCCATTAATGCAGATATCCGGGGTAAAAGGGTGCTTCTTGTGGATGACGTGTCAGACACCGGCGACACCCTCAAGCTTGCATCCGATTACCTGACAGAGCAAAAGCCCCGGCTCCTGTCTACGGTTGTAATGCACCATAAGCAGAGTTCCACCTATGTACCAGATTTCTGGGCTAAAAAGGTGCTTAAATGGCGCTGGCTCATATATCCCTGGGCCGTCATGGAAGACATAACGGGCTTTCTGATAGGGATGAAGCCCTCTCCAAAGGACCTGGAAGAGGCAGAAAACCGCCTCCATGAGCTTTACGGAATAAGACCGGCGGCACGAATAATGCAGGATGCCTGGGCGCTCTATTGTCGAAGCCTGTCCAAAGCGCATTGATCAAAGGAAACGTCCCTTTCCACAGGAAAGGGACGCCTGATGATGTCAGCTTTTACCCTAACAGCCTTCAACCTTTCGTGCGCGTTTCATCTTGAGTTTCACCTTGGTGCCAGGCTCCGGCCCGAATTCCTTTGAGGGCACTAGAAGCACTATCTCTTTTCCCTTTTCGGCCTTCCAGAGCACCACTGCTTCCTTGTCTTTCACTGCATCTGCAAAAGAGGCGCCGGCCTCCTTTTCATCCTTGTATATGGCAATCACCTCGGCAGTTGTCTTGCCGCTTCCCCTGGCCTTCAATATCACCCTTTTGCCTGGTGCAAGCCTTCCTGGAAGCGAACCCTCGACGACCACCACAGGCACTGGTATTGCCCTGCACACATCTATATCTGAGCCCTTGTCGGCCAGCTGCACCACCTTACCCTTTCCCGAAGAGGCGCATTGCCCCTCCGAAGGCACAAAGGCAGCCACCATTGCAATGGCAAACCATACGAAAGCGATCCCCAGGTTGTTCAAGTAATATCTCATCATATACCTCCTTTCCTATTTCCTGTTGTGGCAGCCCTTGCAGCTCGTTGGGCCGCTCTTTTCCCCGGCCTTTTTCAGTGCCTTGTGACACTTGAGACAGATGGCGTGAAAGTGATTCTTGAGCTTTGCCGGGCCGCCGCCCTTCTCGAGATCCTTCTGGAGGCGCCCACACTTGTCTGCTCCTATGATGTCTTTTTCGCTGGCAGCACTTGTGTGACATGTAGCGCACACAAACTTTTTTTCCTTTTTTGCCAACATTTCCACGTGGGCCTTGTGAGTAAATTTCACGACCTTTTTCTTGTCCTTTTTCAAACCCTTCATGTCAGGGCAGGCGGCCTGGACGTTGATGTCCACGTACTCGGGAATATCGGCCTTGCAGCCTGTGTCTGCATAAACGGCCTGTATTGAAAACGCACCGAGTACCAGGCTGGCACCCACCGCAGCTGCTATCCTAGGCAGCCTTCCGATCACCTTTCTTTTGGCCTTGCTTCCCCTTTGTTCAACCATCCTTTGCATCCTCTTCATTTGTTTTTCTCCTTTCTGTTTTTTCTCTATGCGAGCACAAACAGGCGCCTGTTTGTGTCTATATTTTCGTCATCAGGAGTTGAAAAAACAGAGGACATAGGGTCAAATGGCGATAGATGTATACCCGACACGACCCGACATCGAGCCGAACACTTCCTCCAACTGTCCGAATTGACGGCTCAAAAATCAAGGATATCAGGGAACGCCAAGGGCTCACCCAGCTCTATGTGGCAACGGCTGTGGGCGTCACCACCGATACCATCTCGCGCTGGGAAAACCGCAGATACCCCAGCATAAAGAGGGAAAATGCAATGAAACTTGCCGAGGCCCTCGAGGTGGATATCAGTGAAATCCTTGAACACGAGGAAGAACAGGCCGAGGAACAGGCCGAAAAAATCGGATCAGACAAGGCAGGACCCCATCCCGGACACACTGCATCAACGGGCAGACGCCTGCAGCCTCTTCCAGCGCGCCCCTGGATTATGCTGGGGCTTGCTGCCGGGTTCCTTGCTTTGGGCCTGTTCCTACTGTGGCTTCACGGCCGATCTGCCGGGAACATCGTCATTTCAGCCAGCCGGGTTCTGCCCTCTCATTCAGCGCCCGGCACCACCTTTCCCGTATTGATCGAAGTGGGCATCATGCCCAAGGGGCCTGTATCCCTCCTGGTGAAAGAGAAACTGCCCAAATACATCACGGCACTAAGGGGAAACCCGCCTTACTCTGCTGGAAATGGTGAAGGAATGCTGAAATGGATATTTCAAGGGGATGTAAACAAGAAATTATTCTGTTATGTAGCCGCAATAAACAACAAGGTAGCCTTGGGAAAGAAGCTGGCCTTCAACGGCACGGTTACCATCAGGAAGGGGGCCACGGTGAGCGTCACCATTGATGGCGACGCTGAAATCGAGACAGCTCCATTCCATTGGGCAGACCTGAACAGGGACAACGTGATAGACGACGAGGAAATCCTGGCAGTTTATGATACCTTTTCAGGACTTAAGGCTGTGGAATCAGATCTTCAAGACTTGGAAGCCATCTGGTCTGCCGGCGGCTACAAGTGGGATGCGAAACATGGAAAATTTGTTACCCTGCCACTCAAAGAGGAGTAGAGAGATGAAAAACACTATAATTTTCCTGGCTGTTTCTGTTTGCCTGGCATCATTTATGCCCTTCCTGGCACCTTGTGCCTCTGCCCAGGGGATTTCAGCCAGATATGCCAAGATAGACGGCAATCACGTAACTGTTGAGATAAAGATCAGCGCCCCTGCCCCAAAGACCATACTCTTTACGCAAAGCCTTCCTCCAGGCACCACCATCCTCAAGTCCGCCCCTCCATACAGCAAATATGACAAAATGACCGGCACGGCCACCTGGCTTTTAAAGGAAATCAGGCCCGGCAAGAGGAAGATCCATTTTATCACAGACAAGCCCGTATCCCCCGGGTCCATCAGTGGTGTGATGCGATTCCGGGATCCTGAAAAGGGCAAGGTCATGCGGATAACCATAGCTCCCTGACCCCAAGTTCAAAAACATTCCCGCTAACGCCCTTTGGCCCCCAGGGCCGTTAACGCTCCTTGCAGCTGGAACTTTAAGCACCCATGCCAAGTTACAGGAAAGACCTGAAAAAATACCTTTCGACACACATATTGCCCCTTGTCCGGAAACCAGGCCGCTATCTCGGAACCGAAGTGAATGCGGCGTGCAGGCCATGGCACGAAGCCAGGGTGAGGTTCTGCCTGCTCTTCCCGGACCTCTACGAAATCGGCATGTCGCATCTGGGCCTGCACATACTCTATTCGATCATAAACGACACCTCGTGGGCATTGGCAGACCGCGCCTATTGCCCGGACACGGACTTGGAACATAGGCTGAGACATCACAACCTGCCCCTGTGGGGTCTTGAGACCGGAAAGGGACTGAAGGAATTCGATGTCCTGGCCATCACCCTGCCCTATGAACTCTGCTATTCAAATATACTAACCATGCTTGACCTGGCAGGAATTCCCCTCTTTTCAAGGGATAGAATGGAGGAAGACTGGCCCCTGGTTCTTGGGGGCGGAAGCTGTTCTGTCCAGCCGGAACCTGTCGCAGACTTTTTCGATGCCATACTGGTTGGAGACGGCGAGGGCAAGATCATGGATATAGCAGCAACCCTAAGGGATGCCCGGGGGCAGAAGTGCTCCAAGGAAGAGATCCTCAAGGCCCTTGCAAGAATAACCGGCATTTACGTTCCAAGCCTTTACGAATCAAAGTTTTCAAAGGGCCTCTTTGCAGGGATTGAACCCAAGGCACCTGAGGTACCGGAAATTGTGCACAGGAGCATTGCAGCTCGGCTTGAAGATGCCCCCTTTCCCTCAAGGCCCCTTCTTCCCACGGTGAACATCGTCCACGACAGGCTGGGCCTGGAGATCGCCAGGGGATGCACCAGGGGATGCCGCTTCTGCCAGGCAGGCATCACTTACAGGCCTGTGCGGGAGAGATCTGCTGCCAGGGTGCTTGAAATGGCGGAAGAGGGACTGGAATCAACTGGATGGGAAGAGCTTTCCCTGCTTTCGTTGTCCACTGGTGATTACGGCTGCATAACCCCCCTGATCGAGGCCCTTGCAACAAGATTTCTCCATGAGAAGACGGCGGTTTCGCTGCCGTCCCTGAGGGTCGGCACCCTCACTCCCAGGATCATGGAACTCATCAGGGGGATCAGGAAGACTGGCTTCACCCTTGCACCTGAAGCAGGCAGTGAACGCCTAAGAATGGTCATAAACAAGGGCATAACTGAAGAAGATCTGCTTGAAACAGCCGAAGAAGTCTACAAGCAGGGCTGGAGGAATATCAAGTTATATTTCATGATAGGCCTTCCCACCGAGACCATGGAAGACATAACCGCCATTGCGGAACTTGCCAGGAAGGTCCTTTCAAGGGCAGGGGGAGGCCGGGTTACGGTGAGCGTGGGAACTTTCGTTCCGAAGCCCCACACCCCTTTTCAATGGGAAAGTCAGATAAGCCCCCAGGAATCACGGGAGCGCCTCGACTTTTTGAAAAAGAACCTTGGACCAAAGGCCATAAAGTTGAAATGG
>JALVPX010000270.1 GCA_027031565.1 Deltaproteobacteria bacterium
CTTCGTCATAGCTTTACCTTTCTGTTTTTAGGCGTCAGGATAGTTGATTTTAAAATAAATTATTTTTCATTAATTAATATCTTGCCAAGAAAAATTTTTGTATCTCTATTTTTATTATTATCAATCATTCATCCATAATTCAAGACTCTGCCAAAATATGGATATTTGAACAGTGAGTTCGGGCAGTCGAAGATAATTAATGAAGAGCCAAAAACCGTCCACAAGAATGGGATGACAGATATGCAAATGGCTTAAGGTGAAAAGATGTCAGAAGAAGCATGTTAGCTGATAGCTAGTGCATCCGATTATTCCTTTTCTCTTGGGATCACTAGCGAATAGCGGTCATCTTGAAGCCGTGATTCAGCGGTCTGCGTGATTGAACCGGCTTTAATCTGTGACCGTGATCCGCCCCTTGTCAGAGCCTTCTTTTACAAAGCCTATCAATGCATGGAAGACCCCTTTCTCCTCCAGCTTTTTTGCCAGCAGGGCGGCATTGTTTTCAGGGACTGCTATCAGCAGTCCTCCCGAGGTCTGGGCATCTGCCATTATGTCAACAACCATCTCGTCCACCCCTTCCTGAACCTTTACGCGGCTGGCACAGAAATTCCTGTTTTCGAAGCTGCCAGCGGGAATCATGCCCATACGGGCCATGTCAAGCACCGATTCGATTATTGGCACTCTTGATGCGCTTATCACCATGGCGATTTTAGATGCCTCCGCCATTTCGAGGGCATGGCCAAGAAGGCCGAAGCCGCTTATGTCTGTGCAGGCATGAACTCCAACTTCCTGCATGGCCTCGGCTGCCTCTTTGTTCAGCTTGACCATCCAATCGACAGCCGCTTTTTCAACATCTTTTGGTATCAGCCCCCCCTTGATGGCCGTGGCGAGTACGCCAGTGCCCAAAGGTTTTGTTAGATAGAGCCTGTCTCCGGGTTTAGCACCTGCATTTGTTATTACTTCATCTGGGTGGACTACACCTGTTACACTCAGCCCATATTTAATTTCTGGATCATCCACACTGTGTCCGCCCACAAGCAGCGCTCCTGCTTCATGTATCTTTTCCAGGCCCCCAAGAAGGATCCGCTTCAGGATATCCTTGTCCAGGTCCTCTTTTGGAAAGCAGACAATATTCATAGCCGTTAGAGGCTGGCCTCCCATGGCATACACATCGCTCAAGGAGTTGGCAGCGGCGATTTTACCAAAGTCTTCTGGATCGTTTACGATCGGAGTAAAAAAGTCGAGGGTCTGGATAAGCGCCAGGTCAGGGCGCACCCGGACCACGCCGGCATCATCAGATGTCTCCTTGCCGACGAGGAGGTTTGGATGCTCAATTACAGGCAGGCCCTCCAATATCTCCTCCAGGAACCCTGGAGGCAGTTTGGATGCTCATCCAGCGGCCTTAACCTTTTGTGCCAAGGCAATGTGGTTTTGTTTTTTTGTATCCATATGTTTTGTCCGCCAAAATATATCATCCTTTTAAAAAAGGCGCATATTATTAATCATAACAACAAAAGAACGCTGTTACGACTGGCCTATCCACTATTTTTAACTTATATTGTTAATATTCACAAAAAAAGGGGTAAATGTCATGGACCTTGCCACCCTGTTCAAACACTGGACCTATCAGGTCTTCTCGCCAGGCGTTCTCCTGAGACGAAAATATGACGCATTCAAGTCCCTGCTTAATCATGACAAGCGGTGCCACGAGCTGATGGCAGAGATCGAAGAGATATATCACAGCCAGACAAAGGTCGATTTCGTTGTGATTGAAAGAAAGTGCAATGAACTATGCAAGCGTGTTGCGGCCATGATAGAAGATTTCAGCCTCATGTGCCCAGGCAGCTATCCGACACTGAAAGATCATTTCAAGAAAATTTCCTCCTATATAAATTTCATATTTCTGCCGCCCAGGTCCGCTACTTCTCCGCCATATACGGTTCCCCTGCTGAACGCTTCCAGGAAAAATGATTTCATCATGCTCGGGGGCAAGGCCTACAATTTGACCAAGGTCTCCAGCGAGGCTGGTTTACCAATACCCAAGGGCTTTGTGATCACCACCAACGCCTTCAACTTTTTCATCGAGTTTAACCAATTACGCCGGCAGATAGACGATAAATTAGCCAATCTTGATATCACGTCTACTGAAATGCTGGATCAGGTATCCTCAGAGCTTATGAAAATGATAATGTCAGGCACCATTCCGCCTGAATTGGAGCGCGCCATCGAAAAGGAATACAGATCATTTGCAGAATCAGTTCCTGCAGGCACCAGGCTTGCCATGAGAAGCAGTGCAGTTGCCGAAGATGCCGAGGCTTCCTTTGCTGGACAATATCGTACAGTTTTGAATGTCGACCATTCCAGCCTGCTGGATGCCTGGAAAAAGGTAATTGCCAGCAAATATTCACCCAGGGCCTTGTATTACCGCATAAGTTACGGGCTTTCTGACCTTGAAACACCCATGGCCGTGCTCGCCCTTGAAATGTTGGATTCAAGGGTGAGTGGTATCATCTACACAGATGATCCAGAGCGTCCCGGGGCGGGAAATATTGTAATCCATGCAATATGGGGCCTAGGTGAGCTTTTGGTACAGGGAGAGGTCTCTTCAGACGCCTACATTGTATCAAGGGGGGAGAACCCG